>NZ_CALYQK010000030.1 GCF_945285465.1 uncultured Bartonella sp.
CGAAACGATTTGTAGACCGCAGAACAAGCGTACTAATGAGGCGGCTGAGAGAGACTGTGATGATGGATGCCGAAATAGTCCAAACGGGTGATGTTCTTGTTGAAGGGCATCATGTTGGAAAATTGGATGGGTTTCGTTTTATTGCCGATGTAAATGGCGAAGGTCCCGATGCAAAAGCTTTAAGAGCGGCTGCAGATAAAATATTGGCTTTGGAATTCGAAAAAAGGGCGGATCGGTTAGCCGCTTCTGCTAATAGCGATTTGGCTGTTGGTTCGGATGGCGTGGTAAGGTGGATTGGTCAACCTATTGCCAGTTTGTCGGCCACCGACGATATTTTGAAGCCACGGACAGTCCTTCTTGCTGACGAGCAATTGACAGGTCCGGCCCGCGACAAAGTTAGCGAACGTGTCGAACGCTTTGTCAATTATCATTTTGAAACAGCATTAAAGCCGTTATTCGATCTGATAAATGCTGATGCACTTGTCGGTATGACGAGGGGGCTCGCTTTTCGGCTGGTTGAACATTTAGGTGTTTTGCCTCGTCGTGATGTTGCCGAAGAGGTCAAGAATCTAGACCAGATTTCTCGTGCTGCATTAAGACGGCTCGGTACCCGCTTTGGCGCTTTTCATATTTTTCTTCCCATGATGTTGAAACCCGCTCCCGCCCAGGCAATTACCCTGTTATGGGCACTGAAAAACCATGGCCGCGAACTGCCGGGCTATGGCGATGTTCTTCAGGTTCTTGCTGCCGGTCGTACATCAGTTATTGTTGAGCCGAGCTTCAATCCGACATTCTATCAGCTTGCCGGTTACAGGATCCTCGGTCGGCGTGCTGTTCGTGTTGATATTTTAGAGCGTCTGGCAGATCTTATCCGCAATGCGGTGAATTGGAAACCGGGTACCGGTCCACGTCCGGAAGGTGCTTACGACGGACGCCAATTTGTTGTGACACCGGCTATGATGTCAATTCTTGGCGCAACGGCGGAGGATATGGAAGAGATCCTAAAAAGTCTGGGCTATCGCTTTGACAGAAAAACACGCGCCGAAGTAGCTGCCAAACTTGCCGAATTAGAGCCGGTTTCAAGCGAAAGCACTTCTTTGAAACACGAGGCAGAGCCGGTTGGTGACCTTTGGACAAAACCTATAACCAGAATACCGGAGGCAGAACCGGTTGGGTTTGCTTTTGCTAAAAAAGTCACTAACGAAGAGGAAAAGCCTGTTTTGTTGTGGCATTATCAGGTTCGTCATGATTTTCGTCCGGCGCGTGGTGGCCATGACAAGAAAAAACGGCCAGATCGTCGTTTTGACCAGTCGAATCAGAAAACTGCAAAATCCGATCAGCCACGCCGCGACAAGCCACGCTTTCATAAAAATCAGAAAGCTGACAGCGGGTTTAGGCCGCAGAAACCGAAACCGCAACCAAAACCGGTTGATCCCGATTCGCCTTTTGCCAAATTGGCTGCCTTGCGTGACCAATTGAAAAAATGAGCGAAGAAGCCGTTGCGAAACAGCGACTGGATAAATGGTTGTTTTTCGCCCGGACAGTAAAAACGCGCAACCTTGCTGCCAAACTCATTCAAAGCAGCAAGGTCAGGGTTAATCGCATCAAGATTGACAAGCCGGGTTTTGCGATAAAGGTCGGTGATGTTTTGACAATCAGGCTGGAAAAATCCATTCTTGTTTTGAAAGTGGCGGGGCTCGGTTTGCGCAGAGGCCCATTCGGTGAAGCACAAACGCTTTATGAAGATTTGACGCCGCCTGTTCTAACCGGTAATTCTACGGTAATTTCATCGGGGCCGCGCCCGACAAAACGTGACAGACGGCATTTGTTGCGTTTTCTTAAACAAGAAATGTGAACAAATTGGTATAAAAGCGGGGTTGAAACGACAGTGCAAAAACGTTAATTCATTGCTGTTATCGTTTTATTTCCGTTTAAAAGTGTGACAGGCTTTTGTCGGAATGCGCTTGACGTGAACACTGGAGATTGAACAATGACCTATGTTGTGACCGACAATTGCATTCGCTGCAAATACACGGACTGTGTCGAAGTTTGCCCTGTTGACTGTTTTTATGAGGGGGAGAATATGCTGGTTATTCACCCCGATGAATGTATCGATTGTGGCGTTTGTGAACCGGAATGCCCGGCTGAGGCAATCAAGCCCGATACAGAGCCGGGGCTGGAAAAGTGGCTCGAGCTCAATATGGAATATGCGGCGAAATGGCCGAATTTGACCGTTAAAAAAGACCAACTTCCGGAAGCAGCGGAAATGGATGGTGTCACGGGAAAACTCGAAAAGTATTTTTCTCCCAAACCGGGCAGCGGTGACTAGTTTCATTTTCCTCGGAAGTGGTTGCTGTTTGTCGGGCAGAATTTTTCGACCGGCTGTCTTGACAGATGTGCGCCTGTTCATAACTGTCCAGCGATTGATTTCGTTGGTATTTTGTGCTATGGTGCCAACATTAAGCTGATAACCGGATGTCATTGACATTTCTTTTTCATTGAAAGGTGGCCTAATCTGACAGGGTTCTAGCGGTAATGTTTGATGTTACCACAGGTTTTGTCGAATTGTGTGGATTTCGTTAGATCGAATGACGCATTTGCTTTGTAAATTTCAGATTGAATTTGCGACATAAGGTGGAAAAAGCAATGTTTATAAATCTGGGGTTCGGATTTGGTTCCTATCGTTGGAGCCTTTAACCTGTGCTTGTCGGCGACTATGCCGGGCACAAATGGAGTTGGTTAAGAATATGTCATCCCCCAAGAAAAAATCCCCGGCTCGTCAGGGGTTCAAAGCCCAAGAATACATCGTTTATCCTGCTCACGGTGTTGGACAGATTGTTGCTATTGAAGAACAAGAGGTTGCAGGCCTCAAACTTGAATTGTTTGTTATTCACTTTGAAAAAGACAAGATGCATGTCAAAGTTCCGGTTGCAAAGGCTCTTTCTATCGGCATGCGCAAATTATCGGAAACGGATTTTGTTGACCGTGCGTTGAAAGTGCTCCAGGGGCGGGCACGGATTAAGCGGACTATGTGGTCACGTCGTGCGCAAGAATATGATGCAAAAATTAATTCAGGTGATTTGATTTCGATTGCCGAAGTTGTTCGTGATCTTTTCCGTGCCGAAAATCAACCGGAGCAATCCTATTCGGAACGGCAGCTTTATGAGGCTGCACTTGACCGGATGGCTCGTGAAATTGCTGTTGTCAACAAGATTTCCGAGACAGAGGCAGTCCGTTCAATCGAGATTAATCTTGCAAAAAGCCCGAAACGTAGCAGTAAAAGTGACATTGATATTGACATTGAGGGCGAAGAGGACGAGAATGTAGCGGCCTAACAAGTTGTTTTATCAGTGAACAATAAATTTTTAGCCTATAGATAAAAAAACCCGCCCTAAAAAGCGGGTTTTTTTATATCTTGATTTACATTTATCAAATAAACACGCTATGATTGTAAAAAAAATAGCAAAAGTTGCAGTTTTTTGATTTTTTAATAGATTCCGAGGGAACCAATTTTGCTCCGCAAGCGTTAGCGGCCTGAAAGGAAAACTTCAAGACGTTTCCTTCCGTTCAACAAACGATAAATTTCGAGGGGCAGCCATGACCGGTATTTCCACATCAGTGCAAGTCACAACCAATTTCAATGCCGGTACAGACAATACACTTGGTCGAAATATGATGCGTTCGGCCATGAAGGCACCCTATCTCGAACGGCAGGATGAACACACGCTGGCATTACGGTGGAAAGATAAGCAAGACAGCGTTGCGATGCATCAAATCGCAGTAGCGCATATGAGACTGGTTATTTCGATTGCTGGCCGATTCAAGCATTTTAAACTGCCTTTGGGTGATCTTGTCCAGGAAGGCTATGTCGGTCTTCTGGAAGCAGCAGCACGCTTTGATCCCAATCGTGAGGTGCGGTTTTCAACCTATGCAACATGGTGGATCAGGGCATCAATACAAGATTATATCTTGCGCAACTGGTCTATAGTGCGTGGCGGAACAAGTTCGGCGCAAAAAGCACTTTTTTTCAATCTAAGAAGATTAAGAACCAAACTTGCCAATGACGATGCCAGCCTGACCAAGCAGGATATTTACCGCAATATTTCCGAAAAGCTCGGTGTTTCTGTCTCGGATGTCGAAGTCATGGATTTTCGCTTTTCAGCGACAGATAATTCCTTAAGTGCGCCGATGATTGGCGATGACGAGAATTCGGGCACGAAAATGGATACGCTCATCGACGAACGCCCGTTGCAAGATACAGTTGTTGAAGACGAGATTGATGGCGAGCGCCGTTCGCAATGGCTGCACAACGCTTTACAGATACTCAACGAGCGCGAGCTTCAGATCATCCGTCATCGCCGTCTGAACGATGAAGGGGCAACTTTGGAAGCTTTGGGTGAAGAGATGGGCATTTCCAAAGAACGTGTGCGCCAGATCGAAGCGCGCGCAATGGAAAAATTGCGTCATACGCTTCTGTCATTCAATACTGCTGATGCCTATCAGATTTGATTTAACGGCAATATATCTGTAATCTTTCCTTACTGCCTCTCATATCCAAAATGGCAAAAGCCATTATCAGGTCGCTAAGGAGAATTATTTTGCAGTCTTACGACAAAACTGCAATTGCCGAACAAAGAGTACTTGAATATTCCATTATCGCGACAATAATATTGGCTGTTTGCGGTATTTTTGTCGGGATTTTGACGGGTGCCTCATCAATTATTTTCGATGGCATGTATTCTTCGATTGACTGCGTTTTCAGCGTGGCAGCGCTATTTGTGGCCCGTTTGATACAAATCGACGTGAACCGCCGTACGCGTAAGGCGCCAAAGTTTGTCGAACGCTTCCAATACGGGTTTTGGCATCTGGAACCGATGCTGTTAGTCATCAACGGAGTGTCGTTGATGATAGCGATTTTTTATGCCTTATTTGAAGCGGCGGTCAAGATTTGGCATGGCGGACAAATCCCCCGTTTTGGTGTGGCGGCGTGGTTTGCCATATTTGCTGTTGCCCTGTGTTTTGGCATGGCATTTTATGAGCATTATCGTAATCGTAAAATCGGGTCGGCATTTATTGCAATTGACGCCAAGAGCTGGATCATTTCCGGCGGTATCGGCATTGCCCTGCTTTGTGCCTTTTCTTTTGCCAATATCGTTGAAGACACCACATCCTATATCTGGCTTCTTCCCTATATTGATCCGTCTGTTCTGGCGATAATTGCACTTATTATGCTGCCTGTACCTGTCAAAACAGTAATACGCGCCATGCGCGATATTCTCCTGATTACACCGGCATCTCTGGACGATCATGTTAATGCCGTTGTCGATGCGATTGTTGAAAAATACGGTTTTGTCGGGTCGCAAAACTATCTCGCCAAGGTTGGTCGTTCGACGATGATAGAAATCCACCTTATTTTGCCGGAAGAGTATCATCTGGATGGGGTTGGGGAACTTGATCGAATACGTGCCGAGATTGGCGACCAAATCGGCAATGCCGGGCCGGACCGCTGGTTGACTGTTTCTTTTACGGCAAAGCCCGAATGGGCTTATTGAAATAAAAAAGTGCTATTCCGAGATAATCTTTATACGCTCGCCTGCCAACAAGGTTTGTGTCGGGGATAGAGCATTGATAATGCGCAAAAGTTTTTCTTTGGCATCGGTTCCCTCCATGCGTTCGCTGAGGGCGGTGATACTATCGCCAGCGCGTACCGTGATGACGCGGATATGAAGGGGTTTCAGTGCCGAAATTTCGCGCGTGGATAGCGCCTTGAAAGTCGAAATTGTTGCCTGCGCTATCGTATTGAACTCTGTTGTTCCTTTTGGCGCGGCGGTTAAAAATCTGAAAACACGATCTTTGAGAATAATAACCACCACATCAAACTGCCAACGATCATTTGCCGCGCGGGCGCAGGCCGCATTAAGACCGTTAATTGTCAATGGCGCGATTGTTGAAGTATCAAGCCCGCTTACCCAGCCACTTTGAATATAATTGACGGCTGACATGCCATGTGGGAGCGCAACAGCATCGAAACGGATGGCTATATCACCAGCACCACTTGCGATAACAGCCGAGGAAGAATTATCAATGACGAAACCTTTGGGAACCGAAAAAGTTATGCCCAGTTTGGGATGGATGAACTGGTTGCCACGTATATAGCCTTCATCGGCCGTGTCACCAAAAATCATACCATCAATACCGTTTAAGAAATCGTCACGATCGGTCGTTCCAACTCCGGGTGCACCGACTTTGCGTGCTTCCGCGGTGGCAAGTTGGATGCGTTGTGGCGTTGAAGGATGACTGGCAAGAAAGTCGAGTGTGGCATCGGTTGCACCGGAAACATTGCGAAAGCTTGTGTAAGCTTCCATCGTCTGCAAAAAACGCGGCGAGGCGAAAGGGTCATATCCGGCTCGTCCCAGCATTTTTATGCCGATTTGATCGGCTTGCAATTCCTGATTGCGCGAAAACTGCGCCAGCCGCAACTTGCCGCGAATGGCTGTTTCCCGTTCCGCCGACTGATCTTCGAGAATTTCGGTTACAACCTGATTTGTAAGCTCGACCTCAGCCTCTTTTTGTTGGCGTAAAATACCATGATTGGCCGTTACATGCGCCATTTCATGGGCCAAAACGGCGGCAACTTCCGATGAATCATTGGCAAGAGCAAGTAGCCCGCGTGTCACATAAACATAGCCGCCGGGAAGCGCAAAGGCATTTACATTGGGCGAATTCAGAATGGTTATCCGATAGGTCTGGTCGGGGTTATCGGAAACAGCGGTCAATCTGCCGACGATTTTTGCAACCATACGTTCAAGCTTGACATCGTTATATTCGCCACCATAGGTTTGCAAAATACGCGGATGTTGTGAGGCTCCAAGCTGTGCCAGGGAATCGCCGCGGCTTACTTTATCGACAGTGACCGGGCTGCCTGAAGGCATTAAGCCGCCATCCGGTTTGTTATAATCGACCAGTTTGCACGACGACAGGCCCATTAAGCTTGAGACCAAAAAAATAGCAAAACCCATCGCTTTGACGACATGTTTGGTGCCATGTGACGCAAAACGGTGCTCTGTTTTTGCCATTTTGTTGCATTTACTCATATTAATTGATCACAACTGCACTTTTTCCAGAAAACGATTATTCTACATTAATTAATCGGAAAACATCAAAATAACACGTTTTCCAATTTTTCCTTATATTAAATGGGTAGAACTGGATCGTTTTGACATATAGGTGACGAGGGTACAATATTAAATGGAAAGAATGGAATGGTTATGAAAAGTTATACTATTCTTCTGGATGGTGAGCTTTGTGTCACACCTCGTTTGCTAAAGCAAGTTCGCGATAGTGCGGTTATTGTTGCAGATGGTGCCATGCGTCATATCCACTCTCTTCATGTTACGCCGCAATTATGGGTTGGTGATTTTGATTCGGCAGACCCCGTGCTTGTCGAAAAATATGCCCATATCGAGCGCCGCCGTTTTCCGGTGGCAAAAGATAAAACCGATGGCGAATTGGCGGTTGATTTTGCGTTGGAAAGAGGGGCAAGACGTCTTGTTTTATGCGGTGCATTAGGCGGCAAACGCACCGACCATGCCTTGTTCCACCTTGTCTATGCCTTGAAACTCCAAGAACAGGGAATAGATGTTCTGCTGACAAGCGGCAGCGAAGAAGCCTATGCCCTTTTACGGGGGCATTATGATTTTGATTTTCCGCAAAAAACGGTGTTCAGTGTTGTCGGTTTTACCGACCTTGGTGCTTTGTCAATTAGCGGGGCGAAATGGCCTCTTGACAATCAAGACGTGTTGTTCGGATCGTCTTTGACACTTTCTAACGAGGTTCATGGTCATTTACAGCTGACCCTTGGCAAAGGCAAAGCAATTCTGTTGGCAACATTAGCAGAAAATGGATAACTTTAATTATCCAGATTTAGAAATAAAATATCCGATTTATATTAATATTTAAGGCAAACAGCCAAACGCTGACTTTCTATCTTGGTTTTGCCTTATTAATACGACACACTGTCATAAAATTAACAGAGAAGGTTTGTGGAGATGTTAAAACGAATTTCTGTGCTGGCAATGGTTTCGGCTTTGGGTATTGCGACTGTTGCCTGTACTCCGAACGAGCAGCGTACGGCTGGTTATGGTGTCGGGGGTGCGGCTTTGGGTGCCTTGGCCGGTGGTGCGATTAAAGGAAACGGTAAAGGTGCCTTGCAAGGTGCGGCCATTGGCGCGGCAGCCGGAACACTCGTCGGCGTTGCAACAAAACGCAATGGTGTTCAATATTGCAACTACCGCGATGCCTATGGCCAGATGTATCAGGCACCATGTAACTGATTTCTTGCCAATAATATCCAATAAAACGGGTCGATTTTGCCGATGTCGAATTGCAATGTCACCTATAACGGAAGTTATTTGATGCCTAATCCGATGAAAGAGCCGGGTTTTATCATCAAAGTTCGGATCTTGTCTTCGGGCAATCTCGAAGTTTGGCTAGAATCGGCTTAAAAAACGGTCAAAAAAGCCTTCATTTAGCACTGAAGGCTTTTTGTTTGTTCAACACGCTTAGTGACCAGACAAAAACAGTAAGTGGAAAGCGAGGAAAATTGGCCTTTGTCAAAAACAGCTTTTACCGGCTAATTTTGTTGGCTAGCTTTCCATTTCTTCTTTAAGCATTTCAAGTTCAAGCCATTCATTTTCATTTGTTTCAAGCTCTTTGCGTTTTTCATCAAGAAGTTTGGACAGTTCATGAAAACGTTTTTCGTTTTTTGCATAAAGGTCGGGGTCGGAAAATTCTTTTTCCATTTCGCTTATTTCATGATGAAGGGCATCAATTTGCGCGGGCAATTTTTCTAGCGCATATTTCTGCTTATAGGATAACTTCTGTTTTCCCTCGCGCTTGAGCTGCTTTTGTGTGACGGCGGTTTTGGACGATAGCCCCGATTTTGCAATCTTTTTTTGTTCGATTTCATTTCCTTTGCGTTGCGCCATCATATCATTGTAGCCACCCGCATATTCGAGCCACCGTCCATGACCTTCGGGCGCTATAATGCTGGTGACGGTCCGATCAAGAAAATCACGATCATGGCTGACCAACAAAACTGTTCCGGAAAAGGCACTGACAAGCTCCTGCAAAAGATCAAGCGTTTCCATGTCAAGATCATTGGTCGGCTCATCCAAAATTAATAGATTTGCTGGTCGGCTTAAAACGCGCGCCAGCATTAGTCGTGCCCGTTCGCCACCGGACAATTTTCTAATTGGTGTGCGCGCCTGTTCGGGTGCAAAAAGAAAATCCTTCATATAGGAAACGACATGGCGTTGCTCGCCATTGACAATGACGCTGTCTCCCCGTCCATCAGTCAAATAATGGGCCAAAGTTTCCGTTTCATCGAGTGCACGTTTTTGGTCGAGTGTTGTAATTTCAAGATTGGTACCAAGTAGGACGGTTCCGCTGTCAGGAGTTAAAATCCCGCTCAACATTGAAAGTAACGTTGTTTTGCCAATACCGTTGGGACCAACAAGGCCAATACGGTCACCGCGATGAATGCGAATAGAAAAATTGTCGACGAGAATATCGTGATCATAAGCCTTACTGATATTTTTTGCTTCGATCACCAGCTTGCCGGATTCTGGGGTATCGCTCAACTCCATCACAGCATTGCCTTGCGGACCGCGATGATTGCGATATTTTTGGCGTAATTTCTGCAAATCGTCGAGGCGGCGGATATTGCGCTTACGTCGCGCTGTTACGCCATAACGCAACCAATGTTCTTCGCGCACAATCTGGCGACCAAGCTTTTGCTGTTCGATTTCTTCCTCTTCGAGAAGTTTATCGCGCCACGCTTCAAAAAAAGAAAAACCTTTTTCCAAACGTCTGGTTTCGCCACGATCAAGCCAGATAGTTGATTGCGTAACATTTTCAAGAAATCTGCGATCATGCGAGATAAGAACGATACTGGAACCCAGCTCCTTTAATTCGTTTTCAAGCCATTCGATCGTTGTCAGGTCCAAATGGTTTGTCGGTTCGTCGAGTAGCAGAATATCCGGTTTAGGAGCTATGACGCGCGCCAACGCGGCACGACGCGCTTCGCCACCAGAAAGAGTGTTGGGCAAAGCTTCTCCATCAAGTCCAAGATGGTCAAGCATATAGCTGACGCGATGGCGATCATCGGTTGGGCCAAGCCCCGCTTCGACATAAGCGTGGACATTTTTAAAGCCATCAAAATCCGGTGTTTGAGGTAAATAGCGGATTGTTGCCGACGGGTGACGAAATATTTCCCCCTCTGTCGGTTCGACAAGTCCGGCAGCTATCTTTAAAAGCGTCGATTTTCCCGATCCATTGCGGCCAACCAGTGCAATACGATCACCGGCACTAACCGATAGTGCGCCATCACGTAACAATGGTGTACCACCAAAAGTGAGCAAAATATGGTCTAAACGAAGAAGAGGGGGAGCCATCGTGATTCCACTTATTTTATTTTTATCATGTCTATTTACAAATTTTTATATTAAATCACAAAATAAAATGAAGCCGGTAAATTCTCGGCAATGTTGCAACCGGAATTGTTTAATACGACCGGTACCAAGCTTGTTAGAAATAACCACCGCTTGTCAGTATAGGCCAGAACCTGTCACGAAAAGCCGGGTTTACTAAAATTCGAGAATTTCCAGTCCATCTATCAATTTGCCACGCTAGAAGAGCGCAAGACACATTCGACTGTCAAGATGCGGTATTGATAACATTCGTTACGCCGAGCCTGTTAATTCAATTCGAGTTAACACCGAACCATTTTTTATAAACCTTCGCATAGCTGCCGTTTTGTTTCAGATGGTCAAGTGCAGCATTATACCGGCTTACCATCGGGCTACCTTGTGGAAAAGCCGCACCATATTGCTGTTTTTCAATGATTCCACCAATTGTCTTGAGGTTTGTTTGTGTCGTTGCAAGATAATGTCGAATAAGAGAGGCATCGGCAACGACAGCGTCGACGTTGCCTTTTTCAAGTTCGTCGAAAGCTTCTTCTATTTGTGCGAAAGCGCGTTTTTCTGTTTCTGGTAAGTTTTCAATCACATAACGAAATGCACTTGTGCCACTTTTTACCGCGACTTTTTTGCCCTTCAGCCCATCAATTGATGTGATATCTCCGTCGGAGCGAACCAGTAGCAAAAGTCCGCCCTCGTAATAGGGGTTTGAAAAATCAACGACATTCGATCGTGTGTGCGTTATCACCAGTCCGCCCATGGCAACATCAACGTGGCTAATATAAACATCGGATATTATTGACGAAAAATCTACTGCCCGTAATTGATAATTTATCCCCATATCTTTCGCAATTAACGCCCAAAGGTCGATATCGAATCCGACAGACTTTCCGTCCTGCAAAAAGCTGAAAGGAAAACGATTGTTATCTGTTGCAAATTGGACATTTTCTGCGCGGACAAAACTCGTAGTTATAAAAAACGCAACCACCAGAAGAGCTTTAATTAAACTTTTCACCCTCATCAGGAACCCTCTCTAATGTTGCCAAAAATGTTATAAGGTTTATTTTGTCGCTTTACTAACTATTTATACAATGAAAAAATTATATATATTACAACAGAACAGAAAAATTTGTATTTACGTAAATCACTAATCAAAAGTTCTATTTTTTGTATTAAAAATATTAATATATTTTAAAAATATACCTTAACTAAATTTAAATTAACTGGATTTTGGCGTTATTGTGCGCCAGTTTTTAATGAATGCTTCAGGGATTCTTCTGGGACGACCCGAAGAATTTATTAATGCGACTTCGACATTGGCGAAGACAAGCTGAAGTTCATTACGAACAATAGTCTGTTCCATAATAATGCGTGCACCACCAATTTTATTAATCCGCGTTTCAATATGCAGAATATCATCAATATTGGCGGATTTATGGTACTCGATGTCCATTTTTCGCACAACCCAGGCAAGTTTTTCTCCATATAGATTGTTGGCAAGCTCGCTATGATGAATTCCACTCAATCTTAAAAACTCAGACCGCCCGCGTTCTAAGAACTCCAGATAGCGCGCGTGGTAGACAACACCGGAAAAATCGGTATCGGCAAAATAGACACGAGCCAGCAGATGATGCGTGCCATTTTTAAACTCGCCACAAAAAGGCACATTATCAATCATCATTGTCACCAAACAGATTTGTTTGACATTGACTGGCGGTAACGGGCGGTGTGGCTCCCATATGCGCCCAGGCTTTTGCGGTCATTATTCTGCCGCGTGGTGTACGTTGTATGAAGCCTTGTTGTATAAGATAAGGTTCGATAATATCTTCGATTGCATCACGTGGTTCCGACAATCCGGCGGCAATTGTTTCAATGCCAACCGGGCCGCCTGCGAAATTTTCAGCAATCATACAAAGATAACGCCGGTCAAGCTGGTCAAGACCAAGTTTGTCGACTTCAAGACGGAGTAAAGCTTCATTAGCAATTTCACGATTGATTGTCGTTGCACCGGCAACCGAGGCAAAATCTCGCACGCGGCGCAAAAGACGCCCGGCTATACGCGGTGTGCCGCGTGCACGATTGGCAATTTCGCGTGCACCATCGTCAGCAATCGGCATTTGCAGAATGTGGGCGTTGCGTTTCACAATATATTCGAGTTCGTCAACAGTATAAAAATTCAATCTTACCGGTATGCCAAAACGGTCGCGCAACGGCGTTGTCAACAAGCCAAGCCGTGTTGTGGCGGCAACGAGAGTAAATTTTGCCAGATCTATTTTGACCGATCGCGCTGCAGGCCCCTCGCCGATGATGAGGTCGAGCTGGAAATCTTCCATAGCCGGGTAAAGGATTTCTTCGACCGCGGGGCTCAGTCGGTGGATTTCATCAATAAAAAGAACATCGCGCTCTTCAAGATTTGTTAAAAGTGCGGCGAGGTCACCAGCTTTGGCAATGACGGGGCCGGAAGTCGAGCGAAAATTGACGCCCAGTTCTTTTGCTAATATTTGCGCCAGCGTGGTTTTTCCCAACCCCGGTGGGCCAACAAACAGCACGTGATCCAATGCTTCGTTGCGGCTTTTTGCGGCTTCTATGAATATTTTCAGGTTGGCACGCGCCACTTCTTGACCAACAAAGTCAGCAAGACGTTGCGGCCGTAGTGAATTGTCACGATCGTCCTCGTGTTTGTCGGCTGAAATCAGGCGTGTGCTATTTTCCATAGCTTAATTTTACCTTGAAAGTTCTTTTAAACCAAGACGTATCAGTTTTGCTGAATCAGCATCATCGCCTGCATTCCTCAAGGCCGCGGCTACAGCGTTGGCCGCTTGATCACGCGAATAGCCGAGATTTTCCAGAGCTGACACAGCATCGCTCACTGGTTGCGCGGCATTTCCTTCACCCAATTCGTGTTTAAACGCCATATTTTTACTACTGGCCGTTAATGCAGGAACTTTGTTTTTCAATTCGGTAACTATCCGCTCGGCAACTTTTTTTCCAATTCCCGGGGCACGACAAAGCATGGCAATATCTTTTAGCGCAATGGCGTTGCCGAGTTCGGTTGCCGATAACGTTCCCAATAATGCCAATGCAACCTTGGCTCCAACGCCTTGCACACTTTGCAACAATGAAAACCAGTCTTTTTCCAATCCGGTTGTAAACCCGAATAGCCTGATGGCATCTTCACGCACTTGCGTTTCAATGAACAGGCTAACAGCCTCGCCGATATTCGGTAGGCTCGCTAAGACACGGGAACTGGCAAAAACAATGTAACCGACGCCATGAACATCAACAATGATATGGTCATCACTAATTTCATCAACAATGCCGCTCAATTTTCCAATCATGCCAAAGCCTTTAGCCGGAGTAAAAGACTATTACGGTTATGGGCATGACAAATAGCAATAGCCAGTGCATCGGCAGCATCGCTTGAGTCGAAATTTGCCCGCGGCATCAACACCTTAACCATCATATGGATTTGCTGTTTCTCACCATGCCCAACACCGATAACTGCTTTTTTTATCGAATTTGGTGCATATTCGGCAACAGGCAAGCCAGCTTGCGCCGGTGCCAATAAAGCAATTCCGCGGGCTTGGCCAAGCTTTAAGGTTGCCGTTGCATCTTTATTGACGAAGGTTTGTTCGACGGCTGCTTCCTGCGGTATAAATTGGTGGATAACGTCAGATAGGCCGTCATAAAGTTGTGACAATCGCGATGCCAAATCACCTGTGCCGTCCGACAAAATAGTGCCGGAAGTAACGAATTTTAAATTGTTTCCCAAAGTTTCGATGACGCCGTAACCTGTCCGTCTTAAACCGGGATCAATACCTATAATACGAATCGCTTTTGCCATAATGTTCAAACATAACGGTTTTGTTTAAAAATTTATAGCGAAATGCGAACAAAAGGGAAACAAAATAAATAATAAGTTAACTGTGCTGAAAAGCCGCTTTAAGCAAGTCTATCTGGTTGCAAACAGGATTGGTTTCAGACGTATCGCTTGTTAATGCACTTTCTACGTCGCGGTCCATATGGCGTACCCGCTCTTCAATACGTAGCGACATTTCAACCAAACGACGAAAAGCCTCCGGCAATTCCAGCCAATGGGCATTGTCTGCACCGAGTGAGGGCGTGTTAAGGCACACTTTGGCTTTTTCAAGATTTATCTGTTCTTCCGACATTTCTTTTTCGCGTGCAGCACGAAATAATAACAACCATGACGCCACTTGCATAAGGCGTGTACTCATCCGCATAGCCTCAGCGGCATAAAGGGAAGAAGCTTCACTGGAAAGAATCCGCGACGCAGCCTTTCCTTCACCGTCAATATAATCGGCTGTTTTCTCGATTAATTCCATTCCCTCGTCATAAAGACGCGAAAATGCTTTATGAAATGCTCCGTGTTTGAACATGACAATCATATTGTCATTATATACCCCTAGCGGATGCAACCCTAGTACTCCAACTCAGTTACGCTAAATAACAATAAAAAGCGCTTTCCCCCTTGTTCAGCACAACGCATTTTACGATGCCGATTACATTTGCACAATTTTTAAATTCCACGCAATAAAAACCTTAATGCAAGGTTAATACGATGACACTATGTCGGTCAGCTTTTCCAATTGCATCAAACCTGCAATTGAAACTGCAAAATAGAGGAAGAGCAAGGCGAAATTAACCTCATTCATGTCCTGCAACATATAAAACGCAATGAAAAGCGTTTTGTTGCTTTTTTGCGTAAATTTTTTCCATGTGAAAAACGCCAGATATAACGGCAAAAAATTTCCCGCTCACGCTTTTTGCCAACGATTTTCACCCCGATGCGTATTGGTGTTTAAGCTCTTTGCCGTTGCAAGACCGGCTGGGCATTGTGCGGGGATGGCAATAGGTTTGATATCTTTTGTCGCAATTTTGACCCATTCAAAATAATAGGCGACAGCAAATTGTATGACGATTCCGGTGGTAAGCAACAGCGTATCATAATATAGTCCACCCGAATTTACGGTTTTGAGGATTTGACCGGCCATAGCCAGAATGGTGCCGGTAACAAAGACGGCCAGACTATGTTTGCCAAGGATGGCAAGGGGATTGTTTGTTGCTACTTTTGTCAGCCGATTGAGCGGGGCAATCTTGATAATAACATAAGCCAATGCCACAATATGCAGCAAGCGCGGTACCGACAAAAATGTTTTGTTAAAACCGGTCAATGTCGTTGGTAGACCCATTGTCGGGTTGATCCACCACCAATTAAACCGAACCCAGAAAAGCGAAAGAACAAGATAGCCGACGGCGGCAATAAATAGCACGGGATGATCCGGAAGTTTTTGTCCGCGCCTAACATGGATTGTCGCAGCAATTCCGATAACAAAAAGAAATTGCCACGATAGCGGATTGAGAAACCATACTCCTTTTGTCGGGTAATTATGCGGGGCAATGCCATAAAGGCCGGCCACGAGATAGAGTGAAAAAGATATAAGCAACAGTAAGTTTAATGATTTGCTGGCAAGAAAAAGAAATAACGGTGTTGCCAATATTAAAACAAGATAGAGCGACAGAATATTGTTGTAACCGAGCTGATGTCCCAGCGTTACCAGTCCCAACAACGCCTGAGCCGGATCTTTTAATAAAGCCGGTATATTGTTGACATATAGAAAATCCGGATGATGAAAAAATGTCGCTGCGGCAATAAAAATTGCCAGACTGGCCAGAGTTGTCAAAATATGCGCAGAATAGAGTGTTGCCGAACGGCGCAACAATTTTAGGGAAATAACAAGACGATTTTCACCCAGAAATTTGCTCCCATAGGCGATGCCAACCGAAATTCCCGATATGAGCACGAAAGCTTCCGCCGAATCGGAAAAGCCGAAATGTTTATGGGTGAACCATTCATAAATTGTGCCCGGCACATGATTTACAAAAATTGTCAGCAATGCCAATGCACGATAAACATCGATGCGGGTATCTCTTTTGGACATTGTTGTCTGCTTCATATATTTTAAGTCCTTATGGCCATTTGGCTTATGACAAAAAAAGTTGTAGCGTCATTATCTTATTCGTAAACAAATTGGAGTCGAAAATGAGGAAAGCACAATCACATTTCTTTCCAGCCTGAAATCATTGTAAGAAATGATTAGGGATAGGTTGCTATAATTGCCCTAATTTATCCTTTTTATAGACCTAGATGATAATGCTATGAGCAAAGATATAAACCAGTTTTCGCCGCGTCTTGTTATGACGCTCGATATGCGTCGTATGGTCAAAGCCGAACTGCTCGTGGATATTTTTCATCAAGGCGATTTCGCCAGCATGATCGCTTATGATTCGCAACATGACGGCGCATTTCTACAACAACAGGCACGATTACTTGTCGAGTGTGTCCAGTCCCATTCAATCGCGTTTCTTGTGGCAAATGACAGCCGGATTTCCGGTCGTATACATGCTGACGGCTTTCATCTGGAAGGTAAAGTCGATGAATTGAAAGAGCTCGTCGAGCGCTGTCACAGTTCGATGATTGTCGGCTTTGGTAACGTGCACGATAAACATATTTCAATGTTGGGCGGGGAATGCGAGCCGGATTATCTGATGTTCGGGAAGCTCGGTGCTGATAAAAAGCCGGCTCCTCATCCTCGCAATCTTTCACTTGGCTCATGGTGGGCGCAAGTGATGGAAATTCCGGCTATTGTCCAGGCCGGTAGTGATTGCTCGACCTTTTCTGATGTGCTTGCGACAAAGGCCGAATTTATCGCGGTTGAAGAGGTTATTTTCGCAAATGACGACCCTGTCGGGACTGTTGGCAAATTAAGTCGCATGATTGATGAATATCATAATTTCGGTTCGGATCGTGTTGAATGAGAGCAATCTTCGCTAAAACTTTAGGATTGGTGTTTTTTGTCTCTTTAGCCGCTATAACAGCGGCAAATGGCGAGTCAGCAAGTACCGATAAAAGTGCCAAATCAACCGATATTACGATAAATAACAACAATCATCTTAAAACTGGTGAATATGACAGTGCTTACGACAATTATATGGCGGGAAACTACAAGACGGCCTTTATGGAAGCACTAAGAAGAGCCGAAGACGGTGACCCGACCGCCCAGACTTTATTGGGGCGCATGTATATGGAAGGCTATGCGGTCACTGTCGATGGAGCACGTGCGGCATTGTGGTTTGGACGTGCCGCCAAACAAGGTGACCCCCAGGCAGAATTGCGTTATGGACTGCTGCTTTTTAACGGTGATTATGTAAAAAAAGATCAAAAAGAGGGTGAAGATTACGTTCGCCAAGCTGTGGAGGCCGGCGTTCCGGAAGCTTATTTTTATTATGGCCAGTTGTTGATGAATAAAGTTGATAGCGACGAGGCGTTGGAGCTCGGCCTGTCCTATTTTCTTAAAGGAGCAGCGCGTGGCAACCCCGATTGTGCCTATGCAGCAAGCCAGATATTGGCGCGTGGCACACCCAAACGGCCGCGTGATGACAATAATGCACGTAAATTATTAGAAGCAGCCGCAGCAAAAGACCATGTACCGGCACAACTTACCTTGGCAAAATGGATGATAGAAGGGCGTGGCGGCCCGCGCGACTATGAAGGGGCATTCAATCTGTTATTGACCGATGCCAGTAAAATGATTGCACCGGCACAGATCAATCTTGCCCGTCTTTATCGTGATGGTATCGGCACAAATGGAGATATTGTAAAAGCTGCAGCATGGTATATGGTAGCAAAAATGGCAAAAATGGAAGCCCCTGATCTTGAGTCTATGTTGGAAGGCATGTCGGATGAACAATTGGCAATGGCTCGTCAGGAAGCAGCAAAGCTTATGCCGACACTTTAAATATCAGGCATGCCCTTAAATTTGCAGCCACCTCTTGCTTAAAGGCCATTTTTATGGTCTTGAAAACGGGAATTGAGGACAGTCAAAATGTTCTTATCCCAAGATTATCAAATGTCGGACAAAAAATATGAAGATCAATGGTAACGAAATCCGCCCGGGCAATGTGATTGAACACAATGGTAGCCTTTGGGTTGCGGTAAAATGTAATGCAGTCAAACCGGGAAAAGGTGGTGCGTTCAATCAGGTGGAGCTGAAAAATCTGCTTGATGGCACAAAGTTGAACGAACGTTTTCGTGCCGCCGAAACGGTTGAAAAGGTCAGACTTGAACAAAAGGATTTTACATTCCTTTATGAGCAGGGTGATACACTGGTTTTTATGGATTCAGAAACATTTGCGCAGCTTGAACTGCAAAAAGATTTTGTTGGCGAACGTGCCGCTTTTTTGCAGGATGGCATGCCGGTAACTGTCGAGCTTTATGAAGAAAAACCGATCGGCATCGATCTTCCCGATCAAGTGACACTGACTATTACCGAAGCAGACCCTGTTGTTAAGGGGCAGACGGCGGCTTCTTCCTATAAGCCGGCTGTTTTGGAAAATGGCATCCGTATTCTTGTGCCACCGTTTATTTCTACAGGCGAACGAGTGGTTGTCGATACAAACGAACTCATTTATCTGCGCCGTGCAGATTAAAGGTTAGAGTGATGGCGCGTTCAGCGATAATGAATGTCATGGTGCAAGCGGCGATGAAAGCGGGGCGCTCGCTTGCGCGTGACTATGGTGAAGTGCAAAACCTTCAGGTATCTTTAAAAGGACCGGCCGATTACGTCAGTCAGGCCGATCGCCGCGCGGAAGAAATTGTCAAGACCGAGCTTTTGAAAGCGCGTCCCGATTATAGCTTTCTGATGGAAGAATCAGGCGAAATTATTGGCAATGATACACAGCACCGTTTCATTGTTGATCCGCTTGACGGCACAACGAACTTTCTGCATGGCATTCCGTTTTTTGGCGTTTCGATTGCACTGGAAAGACAGGAACAGATAGTTGCCGGTGTCATCTACAATCCGGCATTGGACGAATTGTTTACCGCCGAGCGTGGCAGTGGTGTTTTTCTAAACGACAGGCGTATGCGTGTCGCTGGTCGTCGTAAGCTTGAAGATTGTGTGATCGGTACAGGTATTCCCCACCTCGGGCGCGGCCACCATGGCCAGTATTTGATCGAGTTGCACAATGTTATGGCCGAAGTTGCCGGTATCAGACGTATGGGTGCTGCAGCTATCGATCTTGCTTATGTTGCAGCCGGTCGCCTCGACGGTTTCTGGGAAGATAATTTGCAGCCGTGGGATATGGCGGCAGGCCTGTTGATGGTTCGCGAAGCGGGTGGTTTTGTTACCGATAAAGATGGCGGGCAAGATATATTCAGGAAAAAAAATATCGTTGCTGGCAATGAGCTTATTCATAAAGCATTGATGAAAACAGTCAAAAAGCCGATTTGATAACAACAGGTTTGCTGTCACAATACCGCTCGTAAAAGCGCTCATTATCCCGCATCGTTTGTTGCGGGATTTTTATTTAGCGGTCGCCGCCAGCATGATATTGTTCTTTTTGCAACCGGTAACGGGCAACCAGGGAGCGAACTGGATCGGGGATAATGAAACTCGGGTGGCTATTTGCGCGGATAAAACGAATTTCATCATTATCATCACCACAAATAAAATCGGCCGCGTAATAGCCAAGCCATGTTCCCTTGGCCAGACCAACGCCATTGCAGCCATTCAAAATAAGGATATTGTCGGCCGGTCTGTAAAAAACGCAATTCTGGTTGAGCGTTATTGAAATCATTCCACCCCAACTGAATTCAAACGCCAAATGGCCAAGATTGGGAAAACGATTCTGAAATGATTGCCGGTGAAACTTTACCGCCTCATCAAGTTCGTCCTTTGAAGTGGTCAAGGTCGGCGCAAACCGCAGAACATTGCGAATAAAAATACGTTTGTCGTTTGTATAACGCACAGTTGTACCGGCTGGATGCGCCGATGTCAGCCCCCATGGAGCCACGCCGGAAAAATTTGCTCTAACCTCGTCATCATCGAGCGGTTCGGTCAGACTTGCATAGGTGTAAACCGGTGCGAGCCGGTGTTTGACAAAGCCGAACGTGCTGTTGAATATATTGCCCGCTGCAATGATAAAACGCGCCTTTAACATGCCATGGGGCGTAGCAATTTCATGCATAGTGGCGTATTTTATCGCGCTGACAGGGGTTTTTTCATATAGGCTTACCGATTTTGGCAGCGCCTTGGCAAGGCCGCGCACGAGCGCTGCCGGATTAACGAGCACACCACCGCGCGTAAAGATGGCGCGCTGGTAATAGGTTGTTCCAAGTCGCTTTGCCAATTGTTGTTGATCAATATCTTCATAATCAAATCCGTCTTCTTCAAGCTGTTTGACAAAATGGTCGAGGTGGCCGAGATTGCTGCTTTCATGCGCGGCCATATATTTGCCTGAATTCTGCCAGTCGCAGCAAATGCCATAGCGATCCTTGAAGTCGCCAAGTCGCTTCAGGGCAAAATTATTTAGTGCAAAGAGCTTGCGATCATGCTCGCGGTCACCTTTGCTCCCGTCGACATTATGCGGGACATCAATAATAAAGCCGGCATTTCGCCCCGATGTTCCCTCGCCAATATTCAAGGCATCAATAACGGCAATTTTTGCTTCTTTCAGGCGTTCGGCAAGCCTGTGGGCCAAAGACAGGCCGGTAAATCCGGCTCCGATAATAACAAAGTCGAATTCTCGCTTACCTTCAAAACGTGATCCAATACTCGCTCGACAGTCTGGAGCTGTTGCAAACCAACCGGAAATACCGTCAACTTTGGGTTGAACACGAATTTGCACCATTTTTCGGCTTACCTTAACTCTTAATGTGAAAATTGCAATTTGGCCAAGCGCGCATAAAGACCGTTTTGTGCAACAAGGTCATCATGTGAGCCTTCTTCGACAATAACACCTTTGTCGAGTACGACAATACGGTCGGCCTTTAAAATCGTTGCCAAACGGTGGGCGATTACCAAAGTTGTTCGGTTTTTCATCAAGCCTTCGAGGGCTTTTTGCACCAGCATTTCATTTTCAGCATCAAGGGCCGAGGTTGCTTCGTCGAGAAGCAATAGCGGAGCATCGCGCAAGATTGCCCGCGCAATGGCAATGCGCTGTTTTTGTCCGCCTGAAAGAGTAATTCCGCGCTCCCCCACTTGTGTTTCAAAGCCATCTTTCAAGTTATGAATAAAGTCGTGGGCATGAGCCGCTTTCGCGGCTTCCTCGATCGCCCGGTTGCTGGCAAGCGGGTTGCCGAAGGCAATATTTTCTCTCAGCGTGCCGTCAAAAATAGCAACATCCTGTGGCACATAAGCAATACGTGAGCGCAGGTCTTCAAGCTTTACCTTGGAAATATCTGTGTTGTCAAAAGCGATATTACCACTTTGTGGATCGTAAAAACGCAAAATCAGTGAAAAAATTGTGCTCTTTCCACCCCCCGATGGTCCGACAAAAGCAACAGTTTCACCGGCGTTGACGGCAAATGTCAACTTATGCAAAACCGCCTGGTCTTTTCTTGTCGGGTAGGAGAAATTGACCTGATTGAAATTGATGGCACCTTTGGCCGGTTGCGGCAACTTTAACGGTTTTTCCGGAACATTAATTGTCGATTTTTCAACGAGTAATTCGGCAAGCCGTTCTGCTGCACCGGTTGCTTGTGCAAGTTCGGCACCCACTTCCGACAATTGGCCAAAAGCGCTGGCACCAAAAACCGCATAAAGAACAAATTGCCCCAAAGTTCCGGCTGTCATTGTTTTGTTCAAAACATCATTTGAACCGATCCACAAAACAGCAACAACACTGCCAAAAACCAGAAAAATCGCAAAAGCGGTTAAAAAGGCGCGCGAAAGAACAGAGCTGCGTGCCGATTGGAAGGCCCGCTCAATCAACTGGGAAAATCGCCGATTGACAATTTTTTCGGCTGTAAAAGCCTGAATGGTGCGAATGGCACTGACTTGTTCGGATGCCAGCGCTGTTGCATCGGCCAGGCGATCTTGCGCCATCCGCGTTTTTTTACGAACCTTCCGGCCGAACATAATGAGCGGAATAACGACAATGGGAATGGCCACAAGTACCATTGCTGAAAGTTTCGGGCTTGTCACAATCATCATAATAATTGCCCCGACAGCCATAATAATATTGCGCAAGGCAACAGAGGCGGTTGCCCCGACAGCCGACTTTACCTGTGTTGTATCGGCCGAAAGACGTGAAATAATTTCTCCTGAACGCGATTTGTCAAAAAATTCCGGCGATAGGCTGGTAACATGGGAAAAGACATCGCGCCGCAAATCGGCAACGACATGTTCACCAAGCGTAATAACCGAATAATAGCGTCCGGCCGAAGCAAGTGCCAGAATTGCAGCAAGAAAAAACAGCACGGCAAAATATGAATTTATCATTGGTCCATCGCTTAACGTAAAGCCATGGTCGAGCATTCGACGGATTGCAATGGGCAGTGCCAACATGACAAGTGCTGCCACAATTAAAGAAACTGCCGCGCTGAAGGCCAGTTTTTTATAGCGCAATACATAGGGCTGCAAAGCGGACAAGGGACGTAGATTACGTTTTTTATGGTTGGACAGTACTTTGCCGCTACTTTCCATGTCGTTCTTCTTATCCATATCTTATTCAACCCTTGTGCTATCGTTCAGGCTGTTGTATAGGCAACAGCATGTTTTTCTGAAGTCCGGTCATGTCCGGGCTTTGTTTATCAAATTGATGAACGAATGGCATCATGAAAATATACCATAAAACGTTCATTATCGTTAGAAGCAGGAAGTTTGCGTCATGAAAGCTGATATTCATCCCGATTACCAC
>NZ_CALYQK010000031.1 GCF_945285465.1 uncultured Bartonella sp.
ATATCAAATTATGCTTTAAATAAACTGTGTTGCACTTGGCGTGTGAATCTACCGCGATAGCCAAACCATGTGCCTTTCACGCGACAAAATGCGCTGCCTCTTCATCGAAAACACACGTTAGCCGCGATAAAAGCGAAACGCAGTTTGAAAAATTGAAAGGTCACGCGCCAAACCGGTATTTCTACGGGGAAAAACAAAAGGCCGCGCATTATCGACACGGCCTTCGATATCGACACGGCCTTCCATTTGCAAAAGCGGATTTACCGGAATTTGACACGTTATCCGTCTTAACCGGTTGCCGACATTATCCGGATTTCGGCGGTACCTGATTACTGGCGAAACAGTGCCAAAATATTCTGGCTGTTCTGGTTGGCAATCGACAAAGCCTGAATGCCCAGCTGCTGCTGAACCTGCAAGGAAGCAAGACGGGCTGATTCGGCATTCATATCGGCATCAACCAAGGCACCAACACCTTTGTCAATCGCATCCATCAGTTTGCTGACATAATCGACCTGATTTTCTATCTGCTTTTGCGAGGCACCAAGCGAGGCACCGGCAGTAACGACATTTGATGTTACTTTCGTAACGTTACCTTGAAGGGCTTTCAACAATACTTCCATTACTTGCGAACCATATTTGGTTCCCGCAACGGCGGGGATTTCCGCGGTTCCCGGGGTTCCCGTGTCTGTTGGGTCTGTTGGGTCTGCCGGGACTGCTGGGGTTCCAGGAATCGCCGCTTGTGCGCCATATCCGTTTTCAAAATCAAGTTTCAGGAAATCTTCAACCGTAATACCTGCCACGCTTGACGCAAATTCTTTCAACGCTTTGTCAAATACCTGCTGATAGCTTGCTGTCGGCGGGGTGGTAACTGTTCCTTCGTCCGGATTGTCAGGATCCGGCGCAGTCCCACTCGTACTTGGATCGCCCGCTGTCTTGTCAACAGCTGCGTCATAGACCTTTTGCGCGTCAATAACCTTTTTTAAAGCAGTATCCAAATTCGCGTCGGTACCAAAGACGAGACCCAATTTACCTTTCGTCAAATCCAAAGTGCCATCCGTTTTTTTGCTGGCAAAGTCGAGTTCTGCTCCGCCGACCGCTATCATATCGACATAAACGGCTGTGCCTTCGCGCCGATAAGCACCGGCAATATTGACAGTCTGCCCGCCATTGGCAAGAATGTTCTTTTCCGCCAAAGCCGAAGAATAAACCGCATCCTGAATATTTGTTACGCTGGCTTTGACATCGCGTTGAATTTTTTCAACATCGCCCGGGCCTTTTTCATAGACCGTTGTCAATGTTTTTTCGATGTTATCAAGATATTCCTTGGTTTTTACAGTTGATTGGTAGGCAACTTCGATCTGGCTTTTGCCCAGATCCATTGCACTTGATACAGCAGACAATGCATTCCGGTCAGACTTCATCATTGATGAAATTGACCAATAGGCGGTGTCGTCAGCCGCTTCGTTAATGCGCAAGCCGGTTGAAACACGGCGTTGCGTTGTGTCCAAATTATTACCAATAGCACGCAAAGTCTGCAAGGCATTCATTGCGGATTGGTTGGTAAGTAAACTTGTACCCATGAAATTTATGCCTATTCAGTTGTTAAAAAATTCAGCTAGACATGCTGGCCAACCAGCGAATGACAGTGCGACATCATGTCTATTAGCCAAAAAACCGATTTAACTGGACCAGCTAATCTATCATCACCACAGTTATACATCTTTATTGATTATTGTTAATATATTCACACAATAATAATTATTATAAATCTATTTTATCTTTATTTATGGTTAATTTTAATTACGCGGCTAATTATTTTTTCGCAATATAAAATAATTTTATATATTATATACAATCGACTAAATAATATAATATTTAAATATGCTTTTATTTTATTATTCTTTTTCAACGTTCGACAGTTTATTGACACTATCATTAAATGTAATTTTTAAAAAACACCATGTTTTAACTTTAATCGCCAACACATAAAAACATCGCAGCCTATAAACAGCACTATTATTCATTTTGAGAATATTAGTCTATACCATGATGTTCTAAGTATAAAAACAGAGAAAATCGCCCTACCGCGCGACTACAAACAGCAACAAATTCACTGTCTGCCAGCTGTTTAAAACTATAGAACACTAATGACCACTTCACCCCCCCTATTTCATGGCAAAAGCTGCTCATGCAGCTTATTGCCGATTATCAATCCCTCAACATTAGCAAAATATCACGATAGTTCTGATTGGCTATCGACAAAACCTCGACACCCAATTGTTGTTGAACCTTGAGCGCGGTCATTTGAGCAGACTCAGCATTCATGTCGGCATCAACCATCGAGCCAACACCTTTCGTGATATTGTCCATCAAATTGTTGACATAATCCATCTGCCCGTTAATACGCAATTTTTCTGTGCCAAGCATTGCACCCGCCGTAACAACATTTTGCTTGCTCACAGCGAGATTGGTCTGGACACCGTCAATAACAAATTTCAAACTTGACGACGTTATTCTACTAAAATCAATTTCACTAAGGTCTTTCACCGTTAATGGATCGGTCAGTTCGGTTATCTCGCTCATCAAAGCAACAAGTTCACTTTCACTGGTGGAAGGATCACCGGCGTTAAATGCTTTAAGCGCCTCATTATACGCATCAACCTTACTATTGAGATCATCAACATCAAACTTGGTGTTAGGAACGACACCCGTATCAAAAATCGTTCCCAAAACACCTTTGGTCAGATCAAGGCTGCCATCCGGATTTTTGCTGGCGAAATTAAGCTCTTTACCGCCAATTTCAATGACATCAACGTAAACGTCTGAACCTTGACGACGATAACCACCAGCAACCTCAACTGGCTGACCACCATTGGCCAGGATATTTTTTTCTGCTAGCGAGGCCGAATAAATCGCCGATTGTATATTTTGTACATTAAGCTTTATGTCACCCTGGATTTTTTTGAAATCTCCGGATCCTTTTTCATAGGCTGTCGTTAGCAATGCCTTGATGTTGTCAATGTAGGTATTTGTTTTATCAATTGTTACATTGGCAACGTCAACCTGGCTTTTACCTACAGACATAGCATCATAAGCAGCACTAAATGAACTATAGTCGGATTTCATCATCAACGACATCGACCAATAGGCTGCATTGTCTGATGCCGAATTAACACGAGCACCGGTCGTAACACGATGTTGTGTCACATCCATCTTATCGTCAACTGAACGCATGCTTTGCAATGCCTTCATAATGGATTGAGTAATGAGTAGATTATTACCCATAATATTTTTCCTTTTTCAGAAAAAAAGACAACCCACCCTGCCACATAGTGTGGGCACCCTGACGTCAACTTGTCCAACTTTAAAACTTAAGGTAATTCCAATTTAATGAAATTTTGGGACTTCTTAGGTCCCCCGCTATTACCTTTATTGATTTCTCTTATAGCATAAAAAAAAATTAATTCAAATGGTATTAGCATTATTTTTAACAAATAACGAAACTATTTGTGTTATGGTTAATTTTACTCGACAAACGTCATATATTTATAGTTTTCATGGAAAAATTCATAGACTAAACGTTTGTCTTGACAAAAAAAGCCACGCAAAGCGCGGCTTTTTTTCTCCCTCTAATGGTTTTATGCGATTCTAAACCAATTACTGACGGAATAATGCCAAAATGTTCTGGCTGTTCTGGTTAGCAATCGACAACGCCTGAATTCCCAACTGCTGTTGAACCTGCAAGGAAGCAAGACGGGCTGATTCGGCATTCATATCCGCATCAACCAAAGCACCTACACCTTTATCAACCGAATCTATCAACTTGCTGACATAATCGATCTGTCCGGTAACCTGTGCCTTTGCAGCACCAAGGGCGGCTCCGGCTGTAACTACATTCGATGTTGCTGTTGTGACCTTGCTTTGAACCGACTTTACAATCGTTTCCAGCGTTGAAGAAGAAATATTGGTAAAGTCCGTCGTCACAAAATCCTGAACAGTCATTGCACTAACGGCGTTTTTGATAGCATCCTGTGCTTGACTTACCTTGTTTTTGTCGTCGTCGGTAGCTGCATCTCCCTTGGCGGCTAGGTCTTTTTGTGCCGTTGCAAGTTTGCTCTCCAGATCAGCAAAATCAATTGGCGCATCCGCTTTGCTAAAGACATCTTTCAGCACACCTTGTGTAAGATCAAAATCGCCCCCAGTACTCTTGGTTGCAAAATTAAGATCACTACCGCCCACGTCGATCATATCGACATAGACAGCCGAACCTTCACGGCGGTAAGAGCCGGCGATACGTACTGATTCACCACCATTACCAAGAATGTTTTTTTCTGCCAGCGAAGCCGAATAGACAGCCGAACGGATATCATTCATATTGGCCTTGATGTCAGCCTGAATTTTTGCAAGATCGCCAGCACCTTTTTCATAAGCCGTCGTCAAAGATTTTTGAATATTATCAAGATAGGTTTTTGACTTGTCGATCGTAGCATTGGCCACGTCAATCTGGCTTTTGCCCAAAGCCATTGCATCAGAAACCGAACTAAGTGCATTGCGATCCGACTTCATCATTGATGAAATAGACCAATACGCAGTATTGTCTGATGCCTCGTTAATGCGCAACCCCGTCGAAACACGCCGTTGCGTCATATCCATGTTATCACCAATTGCCCGCAAAGTTTGCAAAGCGTTCATGGCGGATTGATTAGTGAGTAAGCTTGACCCCATAATATACGTCCTTTTTTAAAGGTTAGAAAAAAGTTGAATGGGACATGCTGGCCAACCAGCGGGCGACAGAGCGACATCATGTCTATTAGGTTATTGAAAGGTTCTTTCAATTCCCCCCCTAACCTGTCACAGTTTTTTAGTTAGCCGGTTAAACTCAAAATGTAAAGAAGTTTTTGAAAAAAAAATGTCGTAAAAATGATTGTATTAGATTTTTAATCTAACCGAATGACCTAATTAAGCTTCCAACAAGCAAATTCCATCCGTCAATCAAAACGAAAAACAGGATTTTAAAAGGCAACGAGATAACAGTTGGCGGCAACATCATCATACCCATTGACATGGTCAAAGTTGCGACGACAAGGTCAATAACAAGAAAGGGCAAGACAATCAAAAAGCCAATTTCAAAGCCGCGGCGCAACTCGGAAATCATAAAGGCCGGAATAAGTACACGCAAGTCGACTTGCTCACCCGAGCCAACGCGAAAAGATGTGTCAGCAAGATCAACAAACAAATCAAGGTCTTTTTCACGCACTTGACCAAGCATAAATTCCCGAAACGGTTGACTTATCCGCTCGGCCGCCTGCTGTTCATTGATTTCATTATTGATAAGCGGTTGAACCCCCCCTGTCCACGCCTGATTGAACGTTGGAGCCATGACATAAAATGTCATAAACAGAGCCAACGATATCATAACCAGATTGGAAGGTGCTGTTTGCAATCCCAAGCCGGAGCGCAACAAAGAAAAGGCAATGGCAAAGCGCGTAAAGCTTGTCACCATAATTAACAGACCCGGTGCCACCGACAAAACCGTTAACAAGCCAAAAAGCTGGACAATACGCCCGCTCAACGAGCTGCCTCCTTGTGGCAACAAGTCTGCCAAGCCATTTGCCGGCGAAGGTGCGCCACCGCTTTGTTGTGCATAGGCCGCGCCGATGCCTGCCAAAAAAATACACAACGTCAAAAAGACAAGCCGTTTCATTGTTCTACAACCAAACTGGATATAAGAACATTGGTTACTTTCCCGCCAGACCGGATTTTCGCCCTGTCAAGCAAATCTTCACGCAGATTCATGAGCCCCGATGGCCCCTTGATCTGCACGATTGTGCTGTTGCGTAAAAACGCCAGAAAATCATTTGATATTTCTACCGCCATTGCCGATGGCAAAACTTCCCCCGGTTGCGTCACCAAAGCGCATTCCATGCGGATCCACGCATTATTGGGTGCCGACATATTGGTGAGAATCGGATTTAAAACGACAACATTACTATTGGCGGCGATGGTATCGGGTGTATTTTTAACTTCTTCTTTTTCTGATGCCTGTGGAGAGATGATTTCTTTGCCGATCTGTGTGCCTAAAAACCATCCGCCTCCTGCAGCAACCAAGGTCAAAATAACACCCGCCAGAAGCAGCGTCTTGACGCCACCATCCGTTTTATTTTTTTCATCCCCTGTTGCAGGCGTTTCAGCCATAAAAACCTCTCAGGCAAATTAATCAGGCATTCGCGCCTCAGTCTATTTAGCTTCCGTATATCATCCGATAAATGAAAGCATCGTAAAATTGTAATATTTAAAGCCTTATAGCGGCCTCATCGTAAAAGGGAATCCTTAACAAACACACTCCCTTTCACTTAAATTTTTTACCATCAAAATGGCGCTATCTGGTTTAGAATCTGTTGACCATATGGCGGTTGCTGAATTTCGCTCATACGACCACGGCCGCCGTAAGAAATTCGCGCTTCTGCGATTTTATTATAATCAATGGTGTTATTGCCACTAATATCACGTGGCCGAACAACACCGGCGACATTAAGAACACGCAATTCGTAATTTACTCTTACTTCCTGTGAGCCGTTAATCACCAAATTGCCATTGGGGAGCACATCGGTAACAACGGCCGCTATTGACAATCTAATATCTTCTTTACGTTCAACTTTCGCATCGCCCTTGGAATGCGCTGTTGAATCACCGTTAACGCTACCACCATTTTTGCCAATAAGAGGATAGGTTGCGCCCAACGTATATTTGCCATTGGCATCACGCTTAAGATCACTTTTATTGTTCAGGTTGGCGCGGTCATTAATCGAAATCTGGATTGTCAACACGTCACCCGGTTTCATCGCGCGCGGATCACGATAAAAACTGTTGGATGACGAGCGATAAAGCGAATATTTACTTTCTTTCGGTGTGGTCGGATAAATGTCAGGATTCATCGATGGCGCATAGCCCAAATCGGCGCGCACAGGCGAGAAATCTGGCACAGAATTAAAATCTTTTGTATTGTAAGAACAGCCGGAAAGCCCAACCGTCGCTACGACAGCACCAATAAGTGCGACGGTCGATTTAAGGGAGACTAAAACCTTTTTCATTTGTTTAACTTTCATCATTGGCCTGCTTTTACTGCCGTTGCCGCCGGTTTTGTTTCAGGCGGCAATTTTTGTGCACTCACCAACACCTTGGTCAGATTTGCCGCCTTTTCCGGTGGCAGTTCATTCATGATTGCACTGGATATGCGCGGCGTTAATTTCAACATAATGGCAGCCGCAGCAAAATCATCAACCAACGCCAATTGTGCAGCCGCAGCATCAGGACGCATTTTGGAAATAATATTGACCAAAGAATCTTCTGCTTTTGCCAAAAACTCGTTACGTTTATTTAACCAATCTTCGTATTCTTTCCGCTTTTCTTCCAAAACCTTGATACGATCATCAATTTGCATTCGTAATTGCTGCAATTGTTGGCTTTGTAATTCAAACCTCGCATCGGTCGCCTGACTATAAATATTACCGCAAAATTTTTCGATTTCGTCCTGAGATGCATTGGCGGATGGAAGCCCTGCTGATGCAGATGAAGCTGCTGGTGCCGCATTATTCGGCACCCCTTGTGCCGGTGCCGTTCCCTGTTGATTTTGCGCCGGTTCCGACCGTTGTTGATTTTGTGTTGGCACTTCCTGTTGTTGAGCCCATGCAGTATTCGTCAATCCGACAATGAGACCCCATCCAAAAATCGCAAGAATTTTATGATGTGATTTTATCATTGAACGACAAGCTCCGCATGAAGTGCTCCAGACGTCTTGATTGCCTGAAGAATGGCAATAATGCCGGTAGGTTTAACACCAATCTGGTTCAATCCCTTTACAAGGCTATCAAGATCAGTCCCGCCGAGAATGCCAATATTGGAGGTTTGCTCATTCGCATCAATCGCGGTTTGTGGTAATACAACTGTTTCACCGTTTTCGCTAAAGGGCGCTGGTTGAGAAGCATACGGCGATTCGGTAACACGCACAGTCAGGCTGCCGTGAGAAATGGCAACACGTGATACGCGCACTTTTTCACCAATTACAACAGTGCCTGTCCTTTCATCAACAACAACGCGTGCAACTTCATCCGTCGGAATTGGCAAACCTTCGATTTCTGCAATAAAGCGGGCAGAAGAAATATCGGCAGGTTTTCTCAGAACAATAGTTTTTGCATCACGTTCTTTTGCCACAACCTGATGATAACGTTTACTGGCGAAAATATTAACCAGATCGGCAACGCGTATTGCCGTCGAAAAATCCGGATTATGAAGTTCCAGAACAATTTCGTTATCGTGATTGAAGTTGCCTTCCACTTTGCGTTCGACCAGAGCACCATTAGGAATACGACCCGAAGTAGGAACACCTTGTGTTACAGTCTCTGCAGCACCTTGCGCCGCATAGCCGGAAATAATCAAATTACCTTGGGCAACAGCATAGGTCTCACCGTCGGCACCAAGAAGTGGGGTCATGACCAACGTACCGCCTTGCAATGACTTTGCATCGCCAAGCGAGGAAACACTAACGTCTATTCTTGCGCCCGGCGTTGCAAAAGGCGGAATATCAGCAGTAACAATAACTGCCGCTATATTATTGGCTCTCGACGCCCCGGCGGGAGGGCTGATACCGAGATTGTCCAACATGGCACGCAAAGATTGTTCGGTAAAAGGTGCATTACGCAGTGAATCGCCTGTACCGTTAAGACCGATAACCAAACCGTAACCGACCAACTGGTTTTGACGCACACCTTGAATTTCGGCAATATCTTTAAGACGCGCAACGACACCCGGGCTGGCAAGCTCCGAATAGCGCATCTTCGACGGATCCCCGCCCGAACCGAGCCATGAGGCATCTGCCGCAGCTTCTGAACTGAAGCGACGAACATTCTTGCCACCCTCATCAGCAAATGCAGGCATAATTCCCATAAGGAAAGCCGCAATAAGCCCTAAAGAACGACCAATCATTGTCCACCACCTACCCTAACGCTACCGTCTGACAACACGGTACCATTGATTATGCGCCCGGAATCAACATTACGGACTTTGATAAAATCACCCACACTGCCAGGTTCCAGCGAAACACCCACGGCAGTAATGACGAGAGAGCCAGCATTGAAAACAAGTTTCGTTGATTGCCCACGCTCGACAACAACGGGCTCTGCCAAAGAAGAAAGTGAAATAGGCCTTCCTGCACTCAATGTCTTTTTGGCAACTTTATTCAGTGCCTGTTTTACGTCTGTAACATATAAAGATGCGGCATCAGCTTTTATATAGAACATTCTTTCGCTCAGACCGACATTGTTTAAAGGTTGACCTGCATAAATTGTCGAAGTCGGAACGAGAAAGCCAATCCTGTCCGCATAAGCTTGCGTTATCGAGCCCGTCAATAACAACAATCCAGCAAAAAGGAGTAAAAGCTTTTTCATTTCAAATTACCTTAGATTCTTAGAAACAACTGCAGACATTTCGTCTGCTGCCTGAATAACTTTTGAATTCATTTCATAAGCACGTTGTGCCGATATCAATTCTGTAATTTCTTTAACCGGATCAACGTTTGACGCTTCCAAATAGCCTTGCATAATTGTTCCGTAGTTTTCTTCCCCCGGATTACCGGCAATAGGCGCGCCTGATGCTTGTGTCTCGCGAAACAGATTATCACCAACCGGCTCCAATCCTGCTTCGTTGGTAAAATTGATCATATTTAAGCGCCCAACTTCAATTGGTAATGCATCAGCATCAGGCTGGTAAGTCACTCGACCATCCGCACTGATTGATACGACGCCATTTTTACCCAATTCGTTAGGAACCGTTATAACCGGCTGAACAATATTGCCATCAAGGGTACAAATCTGTCCATTTTCATTCAAATTAAATGCACCGGCGCGGGTATAAAATGTATTGCCATTCGGATCCTGAATTTCAAAATATCCGCGCCCTCTGATAGCCACATCAAACGTGTGGCCTGTTTGAATAAATGAGCCTTGCAAGTTATTTTTACGTACCGCTGCCGTTCGTACACCCAGGCCGACAATTGCCCCTTCGGGAATAGTGGCTTCATTCATCATATTAGGAACGCCAACAGCGCGCTCTGTGGTATACATGAGGTCGCTAAATTCGGCACGGGAACGCTTGAAGCCGGTTGTATTGATATTTGCAATGTTGTTGGCAATCACATCAAGGTTGGTCTGTTGCGCATTCATACCGGTGGCTGCAATTGATAGAGATCTCATTACCATTGGACTATTCCTTATACTTCCTGAATTGGCATCAACTTAGCTCAGCCAACCTGCTAAATTTGCATACGGCTAACCTCGAGATAAGCCTGAACAATCTTATCTCTAATAGCAATTGCCGTATTTAACGACCGTTCCGCATCCATTACCGAATTAACCACTTGGCGAACCGACACATCACCACCTTCAATTTTCTTCATTGAGAGAGCTTCGGCGTTTTGAAGATTATTCCCCACAGCGCCTGTAACTTCCGCCAATACCTGATCGAAACTCGGGTTTTTTATTCCTTCGGCTTGACTGCTAGCCTGTGTGCCTAACAAATTCGTCTGGCTAGCAGTCAAGCCTTGCGACTGTCCCAATCTTTCAAGAGCAGCGCGTGTTGTGGATGATGTTAAAGATTGTATCATTCAATTTTCCCCGTTACTACCGGTACTTCCTATAGATGTTATACTTGCCTAAAGTTAACTTTCAAATCAGAATTACCAATTATAATTAATACAAATTTGGAATATATTTTTTTAATATTTATGCATGATTGCAAATTTACTATTTAACAGTAAATGATAAATGCCATTTCGTTACACAAAATATTATTCAACCTATCAACCTCTCAACAAATCTATTGTTTGTGATACAAGATCCCGTGCTTGACGGACAACTTGCAAATTGGCCTCATATGATCGGTTAGCCTCGCGCATGTCAGCCATCTCGACAATCGAGTTGACATTCGGATATTTCACATACCCATTATTGTCAGCAGCCGGATGCCCGGGTTCATATTTGATAATATAAGGTGAATTGTCTAATGAAATACGTGATATCTCAACGCCCTGTGCGTCAGCATATGGACTAAGAGCTGCTTCAAAACTGACAGTTTTACGCTGATAAGGACTTGCCGCTGGTGTTGCACCAGTCGAATTGGCGTTGGCCATATTTTCTGCGATAATACGAAGACGCGTTGATTGGGCCGTTAGCCCTGTCATCGCAACCCGGCCTGCGGCAACCAGTGGATCAGACATGATCATGCACCTCCTTTAACTGCGGCCATCATCATACGATGAAAAGCCTTAACAATGACGGTATTGAGAGACATATCCTGGCCGATTTCGCCACCTTTGCGCATTTCGTCTTCCAAATTAACATTATTTCCGGAATGGGTGGTTTCAATCGTATCCTTTGGCCGCATGTCATGAGCTTCCATGCCATTATCAGTAACATCCATATGCTTACTGTTTGTAACAGTCATAGCAAAGGTATTGTTGTTAAGAACGTCACCAAAGGCCTGCACGTCACGCGCTTTATATCCGGGAGTATTAGCGTTAGCAACATTACTCGCCACGGCTTTTTGGCGTGCTGCCAACCAATCTGCTTGTTTATTTGCTATATCAAAAAGACTTATCGGATCCATTGTTATCTACTCTATTGAACAGCCTGAACCATAGGCGCATAAACTTGCGCGAGACTTGCGTTAAAAAAATTTTTGGGAAAATATTATATTTGTTAATATAATCAGTAGGTTAGCAACTTGTTTATGTTATCTTTCACGTGTAGCAAGACCAAACAGCCTAACTTTTTTGCATTAGAAATGGCAAAACAGAACGGTTTGGCAATCCATGAGCGTAATAAATAATGCTTTAAAGTGTCGCACAAAACTTACAAACTCAATCAAATAGACAGAAAAGGATAGCGGAAACAAAACAAACGCTACGGTGTTTATTCTCTAAGTTGTTAAAATGTTAATTAAACAGTCACTATATTTGCGAAAAACCTTGATTCGGGTAACAGTGATTGCCGTGAACCGGCAATATTTATCGCTTTTGTTAAAATTTACCGGCAGTTTTCAAGTTGTTCGAGAATGCCGTCCTGATTATTCCATCCGATTATGCATGATCCAAATCGCTTAATAGCTACCGTCATTAAACAGAAAATTAATGTAATTTAGGTTTTTCATTTTGTATTTTGACTATGCCCTTGGATGTTATGAGCCCCTGTTTTTCGCTTTCCCCCTCTTCCAAAGCCCTGACATAACGGCTCCCGTCTGGAAGGGTGCTGCCCGGTTTTGCAAACCAATATGTCTGGTCATATTCAATCATAGCCAAACCCTCGACGATATCCTTGACCGCATAAGCTTTTGCTTTTGGCGCAGTCGGCGTCAACCAGTCATCCCTTTGCACCGAAATATCGGCTTTAGGAAGCCCCATACCATTTGACATAATTGGTGTTTTAGAGTCCGGTTTTGCATAAGGATCGACGCGGTCAATCGGTTCAAACCGTTGCCGCTTATACCATCCGTCACTTGGCTTGAACGAACTTTCTACAACAGTTTTATCGGATGTCGCACCCACCCCCCCTTGCCCGCTTATTTGCCATGCATAGGCAACAAATGGCAGACTCCCGCACCCGATAGCCAATGCAACGCATGAAGCGCGCAAAATTGAATCGGCAGAACCAAAAATTCCGAATAATGTTCCGGCTGAAGAAACCACCAACCAGTTTGGAAAACTTAATGATCGTATCCATTTCCCAACTGCTGCAGCTTTGCCAATGACTTTTCTTGGTAGACGGCCATTTTTTCCTTCTTTAGCGGCATAGTCTGAAATGAAGTTGTTCATTGTAATGTCGTCGCTATTGCGCCCGAACTTTATCCATTTGCTGCTATTTTCGCCAGCACCATTGCAATCAAGCCAATCAGCACCAATATTTTCTAAATCACGTAAAATATCGGCCAGTTCTTTTTCGGTATCCTCACTATGTTTTTTATATGTGACATTTTCCATTTCGCGGTCATCAAAATCACCGTATTTATCAATACCGTATTTTGAAAATGAGGCCGCGAAATTTGCAATATCTGTCATGAGTGAAAATTCTCCTGCCGTTCTATCAAACCGCTGATTCTTTCAAGGCTTTTGCAAGGTCGTCATAAGGATCACGGGAAACCGGCGTGTTAGGTCCCTGAATCATCGCCGCATATATACGTGGCACCAGATCAAGCGCCTGATCCAGCACCGGATCGGAACCGGGGCGATAGGCCCCCATAGCACGCAGATCTCGCGTTTCTTCATAACGAGATATCATTTCCTTTAGACTCTTAACCAGTTTACTTTGTTCAGGTGTCCAGCTTTGCGGAGCAAGACGAGAAATCGACCCGGGAATATCAATGGCCGGATAACGCCCTTGTGCAGCAATTTGGCGATCGAGAACAATATGTCCATCAAGAGTACCACGAATTGCATCAGCAATGGGATCATTATGGTCGTCACCCTCTACAAGAACGGCATAGACACCGGTGATCGAACCTTTTCCCTCTGGCCCCGGCCCTGCACGTTCCAACAAACGTGGCAACTTACTGAACACACTTGGCGGAAAGCCTCTTGAAACCGGGGGCTCTCCTGCGGCGATTGCCACTTCACGGGCGGCCAAAGCATAACGTGTGATAGAATCGACCATCAACAATACATTGTCACCCAACGAACAAAAATATTCGGCAATAGTCGTTGCCAAAACCGGCGCAAGCCGTCGCATCATCGGGCTTTCGTCACCGGTTGCAACGACCGTGACAACTTTAGAAAGTTTTCCTTTCATCGTATCATCAAGCATATCACGAACTTCGCGCCCGCGTTCGCCAGTTAACGCTAATACAACTGTGTCAAAGGCATCTGTCCGTGTCATCATGGCCAATAAAGTCGATTTACCAACACCGGAACCGGCAAAAATACCGATACGCTGGCCAAAACACAGCGGTGTAAAAATATCTATAACATTGACACCTGTGCGCAGACCTTTACCAACGCGTGCGCGTTTCAAAGCCGGCGGAGCATGGTTTTCAACAGACATTTTTACCGGCCCCGATGCCAACGGCCCCAAAGCGTCTATAGCTTCGCCCAAAGCGTTGATAACCCGTCCTCGCCATGATTTATCCGGTGCAACAAGCAATGCACCATTGGGAAAAACCGAGGCGTTAAGCGCCGGAATGAGAGTTTCATCATATGGTTTGATTAAAACATGATCTTCATTGACACGAATAATTTCGCCGCGCGCCATATTGCGCCCACAGTCAATCAATACGTTGTCACCAAGTGCAACATAATCCGAAAGACCGCGAGCTGCGATGGCAGTATGTGAAACATCACTAACGATGCCACCATTACTGACCAAAGGCGAACGCTCGTGGCTTTCTCGTTTGGCAAAAGCCGTAAGCAATGCAAGGGCATTTGTCCGCTCGAGGCTTAAATCGTCTTGTTCTGATTGGCCATTTTCCATGAATGCGAAATTTCATCTTAAAGAATTGCAGTTTGATCTCTATCCGACTATTGACTTTTGCCGCCAAGAGTCTGGATTGCTTGCGAACTGCGGTCGTCCTGCTGACGCATCATCGAATCCACCCGTTCAAATGCTCTTGTCACTTCAATGAGACGCGTCATTTCCGTAACACCATTAACGTTTGAATTTTCAATGAACCCCTGAACAACACCATTATTGGGACTTGCCTGCACGGGAACAGGTGCCTTGTCAGGAATAACCGAACCCGTCGGCCCATATCTCAACTTACTGTCGGGCTGAAATTCATAAAGTCCGATGGCACCAACCTGAACATTGTTTTGGTAAATTGCACCATCAGATGCTATACGCGGAACTCCGTTTGCCGGTTCTATTTGCAAAGGTGCACCACCATTATCTAGAAATGGATAGCCTTGAACCGAAACAAGCCCGCCATCTTCCGTCATAATCATACGTCCATCGCGCGTATAGACCTGACCGTTGGGAGTTTGTAGCGAAAAATAGGAATCGCCGTTAACCGCCAGATCCAACGGATTGCCTGTCTGGGTTACAGGACCGCGAACCGTTGAAATATAGCTTTTGCCAGCACTGGCAAAATTAACATTTTTATCATTATCGCGCGCAACAGGTGAAACGAGTGTATCAAATTTCATCTCCTCCGAACGGAAGCCCGGCGTGTTAACATTCGCCATATTGCGCGCAATAGTTTCCATGCGCCTATCAAGACTGATTTGTCCTGAAATCCCTACATAGACAGGATTTTGCATTAAACTTTGTCCTTTCTTGTCCCGATGCTTGCAATAAACAAGCATCCACTGCGGCGAACAAAAGATTAAAGAGATTAAAGCTCGAAAGGCTCTATAATCAGTTGCCACCGTGTTTCAATGACTGCATTGCGACCAGCGATGCATTGGAAAATCCGAATTTATTGCCCGAATCCATGCTTTGCATGAGGGTCAACGCAGGGCTAACCTGCGGCCGGGTTTTGGCATCATACATGGCAGAAAACCGTGCAACAAATTTCTCCAACTTTTCACCGTCGGCGAGATCCTCATATTTCATCCGTGTCTCGATCAACCGCTTTTGACCTTCCACATCCGAAGCACGAACGCTGTCTGGAATATTTAATGCGGTAAACGTCACGGCTGACAAAGCTTTGTCGGCGATTAACTGGTATGCCCATCCTGATGATGAAAGTGTTTTATCTTTTACCATACCGCCAATAACGCGCGTAAAATAAAGCGCAAGACGGGTTCCCTCGTTCTGTTCACCAACCTCTGATTCAAGAGATTGCTGTACATATTTATTGACAGCATCCCTTGTTGCACTATCCTGCGAAGTCGCATCTTTACCATATTTGGTAAAGTTGAATGCGGCTGCAAACTGTTGGTAACGCTTATCGGTCAAGGCGTTGGCAAAATCGGAATCAGTCAATACCTTGCGCATCAAACCTTTGGCATAGGACATATCTTCAAGGCCATAAGCCTTCATCGCATAATTGAACAGGCGTGAATCGCCCAAAAAATCTTCGACTGTCTGGGCACTTTTTATGTGTGCTTGATAATACTCGGTCTCACGCTTGACACTAGGATCGTCCATAATGCGTTTTGTCGTTTTTGCGGCATTGTCAATTACGTATCTATAGCTAGTATATGTACCAATCATAAGACTACCCTTCCTCGATTTTTCTTTTGTAAATGGTGAAGCTTGTCCGAAGCTGAACTCATTTTTTCAAAAGCCTTCATTATAATTATTATCACATCACTCTTTATTGTGATTAATATAATGCTGAATTGTTGATAATATCAGTGCAATCTTTTATTATGTTATCATCTTGTTAAAGATGCCTGTTTTGAAGCTTTTTGGCAAGTGCACAAAAAATTTTACAACCATCGGGTGGTAAAATTTAATATGGCAAGTTTCGCGCAAGGCCGCTGTTCTATACACTCGTTGAATTTAGAAAATTAGGAGCAATTGCATTGGGTGTTATTCTTGGGTTAGCTATTGCACTCGGCTGTATCCTCGGAAGCTTTATAGCAATGGGGGGGCACATAGCTGTTCTTATGCAGCCTTGGGAGTTTGTAATTATCTTAGGCACCGCATTCGGTACCTTTATCATTGCTAACCCGTTTTCAATCATTAAAGATACGATAAAAGCTACTTTGGAGGCAATGAAAGAAGCGCTTCCAAGGCAAAAGGACTATCTGGCATTGTTGGGGCTTCTTTATGCTTTAATGCGTGAAATGCGATCAAAATCGCGTTCCGAAGTTGAAGGTCATTTCGACAACCCGAATGAATCTTCCATCTTCCAGCAATATCCGACAATATTAAAAGATGAGGCGATTACAAATTTTATTTGTGATTATTGTCGTCTTATACTTGTCGGAAACGCCCGTCCGTTTGAAATAGAAGCACTGATGGATGAAGAAATTCATACTATTTCTCAAGATTCTCTAAAATCGGCACAAGCATTACAAACCGTTGCCGATGCTTTACCGGCATTAGGTATTGTGGCAGCTGTTCTCGGCGTTGTTAAAGCTATGGGACATCTTAACGAATCTCCTGAAGTACTTGGCCACTATATCGGCGCTGCCCTTGTTGGTACCTTTGCCGGTATTTTCTTTGCCTATGCCGCTTTTGGTCCTATCGCATCGAAAATCAAAACTGTTCGTGGCAAAAGGACTCGCATTTATACCGTAATTAAGCAAACATTAATTGCTTATATGAATGGCGCAATGCCACAAATCGCTCTTGAATATGGACGTAAAACGATTTCAGCAAAAGACCGTCCGACAATAGATGTGGTCGAACAAGAGGCTATTGCTGGTCAACCGTCAGATAAAAAGGCTGCATAAAACATGTCGCAAGCAACACCGGATAAGGCGGCGCAAAACGCCACTACATTGGAACAGCCAATGCCAGGTGCCGTCGATGCTTCGACTCTGGATACAACTGTTGATGAAAAAAAGAAAGACGTTCTTGCTGAGCATATCCTGCGCGCAGCCGGGTTATCCAGCGATGACCTTATGTCCTTCCAGCATGTTTTCGGTGATGCGGCAACAAATCTGTGCGCAAGGTTGGCACAATATACGTCTGCTACTTTTGTGGTTGAAGTAAAGTCCCTCGACACACTGAAAGCAGATGCTCTGCCAAATGTTATTTCTGCAGACGTGCTTGTTGTGAGGTTCGAGGCCGACCGTTGGGGTGGTGATGTTTTGTTTGTTCTTGATGCCAATCTTGTAAGCCTTGCCACAGACGCTTTTTTCGGTGCCGGCGTGCCGGAAATTTTGAATCGTAATGGGCGGCCTTTCAGTGCGGTCGAAACAAAAACGGGCGAATCATTGGCCAAAGTTCTTTCTGCAGCGATGGATGATGTTTTTGGCAATGGCGATAAAACACTTTTCACCTTCAAAGAAACAACGGACGGCCAGCGCTTTGATATGGAAGAATTTGAGCAATTGCGTATGTTTTCATGCTTGCTCTCTGTCAAATGCGGGACGGCTGAAACGACGCTTAATTTGCTTATGCCCAGAAGTTGTCATCGCCCCATTCAGGAAGCTGTTACACGGGTTTTGCGCGCGCCATCGACGCGGACAGACCCAACATGGGCAAAACGGCTCCGTCAGGAAGTCAGCCGCGCCCATGTTGCGATTGAGGCTTATATTTTGCAGGGCACAATGACACTGGATGAGTTGACACGCATTCACGTCGGCCAAGTCTTGCCGCTACCCACCAATGCAGTAAGACAAGTTAGACTTCGTAGCGGTGATAAACCGCTTTATAAATGCTCATTAGGCAAGGTGGGATCGAATTTTTCTGTACGGGTTACTGACCCGATTGATGAAGAAGAGGAAATGTATGATGAACTGGTTCATAGTTAATATTGTCGGTGCTGCTCTAGCCATGACATCGCTGGGTGTATTTGTTATTACCTCGCGTAAACTTGCCAGTACAATCCGGTTAGGACGCGAATTGGCACAACAAGTGCATGCGGCAACATCAAGCCTTGACCGTGCTATCAGGGCACTGCGCGAAGAACATCAGGATTTTCGTGATGAAAACAAAAAACTTGATGCACGAATTACGGAGTCTTCCCGAATTCGGCGTGAAGTAGATCGCTCTGTTGCGCATATGGAAACAATCCGTAACCAACTTCAAGCCGATTTTAACCGCCTTCGTGGTACAGTAACTGCTCAATCGCATGTCTCGACATCCGGTTCTGCACCGGCTCATCCAGCGGTTCAACACTCCATACAACAAAAGGGGTTACCTGTTTTTGTTCAACGTAGAGTACATAAAACTGATCTAGGCAACCGGGTTCAATTTTAATATAAAAGCGGCACAAGCTACAATGAAACGGTGAGATTATGGCAGACGAAACCAAAACGACGACCACTCCTGCATCAGTGACTGCCGAGCCAACGATGCCTCCAAGTCATCCAGAAGCGCCAATGGCAGAAAACTTTATGCCAAATACGTCTTCTATGTCCGAAGCAACTGTTGGCAACGCATCTGCAACGCAAAAACCTTCAGCGGGTGCTTCAACGGCGGCGGGCAACGCTTTTGGTAGCAACGCCAAACAAGCCGGATCGACAGCCCAAAAGGCATCAGCCGGCAATGTCGATCTCATTATGAGTATCCCCGTCGAAGTTCAGGTTGTTCTTGGCGGCACGACAATGCCTGTCGCCACTTTGATGGAGCTTGGGCGCGGTGCAGTTATTACACTTGACAAACAAATAGGTGATCCCGTCGATATTGTGGTAAACGGGCGTGTTATCGCGCGCGGAGAAGTCATAGTGATGGAAGATGATTCGTCACGCTTCGGTGTGAGTTTGACCGAGATCATTGGTAACTAAACTATATTAATGCGTTTGAAAGACAGTTATGGCGCAAGCAGAACAGGAAAAACCAGTAGAAGTTGATGAGCCGGTGACCCCTCCTCCCGGCGAGGCGGAGCCGTCGTCATCTGTTATCGACAGCCTTTCCGGCCAGCAAAAGGTTGCTGCTCTTTTTGTTGCAATGGGAAAACCAGCGGCAGCTAGACTTCTTAAACATTTTTCGTCAGATGATCTGCGCCGTTTAAGCGGCCAAGCCCATACTCTTCCAAATATCAGCCCCTCCGATTTTGATATCCTCGTTCGTCAATTCGAGGATGCCTTTGCCGAAGGTGCCTCTTTCTCTCAGGCAGGTAAAAGTTTTGACAATCTTGTTCAAGAAACTTTACCTGAAGACGAAGCGGCAGCTGTTCTGGACCCTAATGCAACCCCGGCAATTCCCGAAGAAACCCTTTGGGAAATTATGAGTAAAATGCCGGCGGAAGAATTACAAATTCATTTGGCAAGAGAACATCCGCAAGTCGTAGCCTATATTATTTCAAAATTACCGTCAGATATTGCTGCAAAGCTTCTTCTTCTTCAAACGATGGCTGCTCGAGGTGACATTATTGAACGGACATTGCATATACGAACAGTTTTACCCGTTGTTGACGAGCTTCTCGACAAGGCAATGCGGCCGGTATTGATGCAAAAGAACGAAACCGCAGAACCATCGCATTATGGTGAGGTGGCCAATATACTCAATCAACTTGACAAAACTGAAATTGACGAAATGTTGGCAAGTCTGGATGGCCTCAATCCGGAAGATGTCGAAAAGATCAAATCGAAACTGTTTGTCTTTGAAGATCTTCCACGCCTGTCGACACGAGCCCGCTTGTTGCTATTCGATGATATTCCCGCCGATGTTATTATTACTGCATTGCGGGGAGCCGATGAAAAAATTACCGAGACGGTCTTGAGCTCGCTGTCGCAACGTACCCGTCGCATGGTCGAAGCAGAGTTGAAATCGCCAAACGACATGATAACGCAAGCAGATATTACTACCGCCCGCCGCACAATCGCCCAACAGGCAATCAAACTTTCAAGCGAAGGCAAAATCAGTCTGGCCGCAGATGAACAGCAAGATGGTGCTGATTCTGCTACCGGAACAAGTAAAACTGGGTCGAATGCTGACAAAGAAACAGCAGCTAAAAACAAAGAATGATAAAAAATGGCTGAGGACAAACCGGACAAGGATAGCCAAACTGAAGAGCCGACTGAACACAAAATAAGCAAAGCTGAAGAAAAGGGTAATTTGCCTTTTTCCAGGGAATTTCCGACATTTGCGGCACTTGTCAGTTACTGTGTGATTGCGATCTTTATCGCTTTTCCAGCCATGACAAAACTCTCGAATTTTTTGATGCAGTGGATTGAACGCCCGGAAAGCTGGCGACTAAACGGCGCTGAGGATGTCAAACATCTCCTTCTTTTGGTCGGTGGTAATGTCGGTTTAGCTTTAGTTCCGATATTGGTGATTATTCCCGTCATTGGTATTGTATCGTCAATCATACAAAATCCGCCGAGAATCATTGGCGAACGGATACGCCCACAGCTTTCCCGCATTTCGCTTACTTCTGGTTTTGGTCGCATTTTTGGCAAAGCCGGATTTATTGAGTTTCTTAAATCCTCAGCAAAACTGATCGGTGTCAGTCTTATCGTTTATTTTTCTTTTTTCAGAGGAAATACGGTTTTTACCGACTCATTAGCAACGGATGCATCGGCCTTGCCGGAATATATTCGCGCCGAGATCGCTCGCCTGTTGATTTCATTTGCGGTTGCGGTAGTGGCGATTGCCGCCTTCGACTTTGTCTGGTCACGTTTCAACTGGCGGCGCCAATTGCGTATGACGAAACAGGAACTCAAAGATGAACAAAAAGAAATTGAAGGTAATCCGATGGTCAAGGCACGAATGCGCTCACTTGCCCGCGATCGTATCCGTCGCCAGATGATGTCCAACGTGCCAACAGCAACAGTCGTCGTTGCCAACCCGACTCACTTTTCTGTCGCATTACGTTATAAGCCGCCAGCAGATTATGCTCCGGTTGTCGTTGCCAAAGGACAAGATATTCTTGCCTTACGCATTCGAGAAATTGCCGTTGAACATGATATTCCTGTCATTGAAAACGTTCCTCTTGCCCGCGCTCTTTATAAACAAGTTGAAGTCGATCAAGTGATACCCCAAGAGTTCTATCAAGCGGTAGCCGAATTGATCCGCTTTATTAACAGTCAGAAAATCCATTGAAAACGAAAACTCCTCACCTCATTCTGGCGATGTCATTAACAAAAATGAACAACGATGATCTACATGAAATGCATGAAATGATGATTGCAAAACAAATCTCCCACATTATTCCCGAGTTGAAACTCGTCGATCCTGCTGATTTGATCGCCTATATCCACGGTGGAAATTTCGGCAATATAAGCGATATTGTCGACGGGGCAACCGAGCTCCATTTTTATCCGCAAACCATGAAGTTTAGAAATAGTGGCAGCTATAACCTCACCTGGAATGCTCCGCCGACGATCAGTTTGGATATGGAATTTTCCAACGACGGGGTTACTGCCTTTTTTCGTCTGATAATGTCGGATGAGGGATTTGGCGTCGAGCTTGAAAATGTTGTTTTTGACAGGTTGGAAGATAAAAAAGCCAATATGTGTATTTTACTCGATGCACTTGAAAATGCACGCCTCAAAAAAGTTCATAAGTAAACATTTCAATCACTTATTAAGGCGCGCTATCAGACAGAAAATTTCCAACCTGTTTTGTGAACATATAATTTTTCTTCTATAGCGCTGCCAAACTTTGCATCAGCGGGCTTATTTTGATATTCGCTCGCCAATGGATGCACCGAAACCGACGAGATAGAAAATAATTATAAAACCGCGACGGTGGATTCACACGTGAAGTGCAACACAGTTTATTTAAAGCATAATTTGATATCGGTTTAAAGGTTTTCCATAAAGGAGAGAAATGGCGTTTTGAAGTCGAGGCATTTTCGCGGGCGTTGTGTTTATGGTGATCATGATATCCTCGATGTCCTGATCGGATAGAGCCTCAAGGTCAGTCTTTTTTGGCAGCCATCGTCTAATACGTCCATTGGCATTTTCTCTGCCTCCTTTTTGCCAGGAGGCATAAGCATCGCAA
>NZ_CALYQK010000032.1 GCF_945285465.1 uncultured Bartonella sp.
GCCACGTGGGACATGAAAAACGTGTTGGCAAAAATCACCGAAAGTGGCAACCCGAACGTGATGGCTTGTGAGCGGGGGGTTTCTTTCGGTTATAATACATTGATATCGGATATGCGTGCTCTGCCGATTATGGCACAATTCGGTTCACCGGTCATTTTTGATGCGACGCATTCGGTGCAACAGCCTGGTGGTCAAGGAACTTCGTCAGGTGGGCAACGCGAATTTGTCGAAACTCTTGCCCGGGCTGCTGTAGCTGTCGGCGTTGCCGGAGTTTTTCTAGAAACCCATCAAGATCCCGACCATGCCCCTTCGGATGGTCCGAATATGGTAAAACTAGAAAATTTGCCTGCCCTCATTGAAACATTAATGGCTTTTGATCAATTGGCAAAGAAACTTTAATCGATTTTAACGGGCAAGGGGGATTTCCTCTGCATGAAATTTTGTTTATTGGTAAAAAATAGTTTACTCATCACCAGAATAGCTAATGCTAACCGGGAAGGAACTTTAAAATGACTGCAATTGTTGATATTGTTGGCCGTGAGATTTTGGATAGTCGTGGCAACCCGACAGTCGAGGTTGATGTTGTGTTGGAAGATGGAGCCTTTGGTCGGGCTGCTGTACCCTCGGGGGCTTCAACAGGGGCTCATGAAGCAGTCGAGTTAAGAGACGGCGGGTCGCGCTATCAAGGAAAAGGCGTTGAAAAAGCAGTAAGCGCTGTTAATGGCGAAATCCTTCAGGAAATTGGCGGACGTGACGCGGAAGACCAAATTGCTCTTGACCAGGCAATGACCGAGCTTGATGGAACACCGAATAAATCACGTCTTGGAGCCAATGCCATTCTCGGTGTGTCGCTAGCTGCCGCAAAAGCGGCGGCAAATTCGGCAGGCCTGCCGCTTTATCGTTACGTTGGCGGTACACAGGCTCATTTGCTACCGACACCGATGATGAATATTATCAATGGTGGCGTCCATGCCGACAACCCGATTGATTTTCAAGAATTTATGATTTTGCCTGTTGGTGCACCGTCATTAAAGGAAGCCGTGCGCTATGGCGCAGAAATTTTCCATACATTGAAAAAGCGTTTGAAAGACGCCGGTTATAACACAAATGTCGGCGATGAAGGTGGTTTTGCTCCTAATTTGAAAAGTGCACAGGCGGCACTCGAATTTATTATGGAATCTATTACGGCGGCTGGTTATAAGCCCGGCGAGCAGATTGCACTGGGCCTCGATTGCGCTTCATCCGAATTTTATAAAAATGGATCATATGTATATAGCGGCGAGGGCAAGACGCGGAGTGCCGAACAACAAGCAGAATATCTGGAAAAGCTCATTAACGAATTTCCGATCATTACCATTGAAGACGGTATGGCGGAAGATGACTGGGACGGTTGGAAAATATTGACCGATCGCATCGGAAAGAAGTGCCAGCTCGTCGGGGATGATCTTTTTGTTACCAATTCGGCGCGTTTGCGCGATGGCATAAAAATGGGTGTTGCCAATTCGCTTCTTGTCAAAGTTAACCAGATCGGCACATTGAGCGAAACGCTCGATGCCGTGGAAACAGCTCATAAAGCTGGCTATACCGCAATTATGTCGCACCGTTCTGGCGAAACTGAAGATTCAACAATTGCCGATTTGGCAGTTGCTACCAATTGTGGCCAAATAAAAACCGGTTCCCTTGCCCGTTCTGACAGGCTGGCAAAATACAATCAGCTGATGCGCATTGAAGAAGAGCTTGGCAGTCAGGCGCATTATGCCGGTATTTCCGCTTTTCGTATCTAAATGAAGAATTTGAATTAAGAGCGGGTTTTGTCCCGCTCTTTTTTATCTTTGTTTCGACTGGTATCTTTCGTGATGAACAGGAATTTCTTTCTTTGAATATAGAATTGGCAATACTAATTCATACATTGACTTCAATTGTGTGTTGGCTGTTTGTTTTTGAAATAATCGGGAGATTGTATGAGAGGCACTATTTTGACCTTTGACAGGAATTTCGGCTTTATTTCCGGTTTTGACGGCAATCGTTATGAATTTTCGCGTCCGGATTGGCGTGGTAAAGGGCAACCTTCGGTAGGCACTGAAATCGATTTTGTTGCCGAGGGGAAAAAAGCGAGGAATGTTTTTCCATTGAATGTTGCAAGCAAACATTCCAAGGTAGTTCTTGCTATTGTCTGCTGGTTTTTCGGGGTTTTTGGCATTCATCGTTTTATGGTCGGTAAAATTGGTACCGGAGTATTGATGCTGCTTCTTACCCTAACGGTTTTTGGTGCATTTATTTCGCTTATATGGACGATTGTTGACTTTGTTCTGATCTTGCTTGGCAAATTTACCGACAAGGATGGAAACCCTGTTACTAGCGAATATCTTTAAGTGACATAAAAAGCCAAAGTGCAGATCGGGCAAAAACAAAGGTGCCTTGGTCACCGCTTTTAAAATCGAGAAAAGAATTTTGTCACTTTAATTGATTGCGTTTTGTATCCAAAAACGCTGTCGGCGGGATTTCGCCTATTCGCGTTTAGTGAATTTATCGGTTCGGTAATCTATCCTTAATCAGAATCGCGCATCACTGAATAGAGCATGACAGGAAAAACAAGTGATGTGGACCAAACAAAAACGCAGATCAATAAAAGGGCGGTTTATTTTACCGCTTATGACGATCGGCGTGCTTAGCTATTTTGGCTACCATATCTATCATGGAGAATATGGTTTATATTCCCGTGTAAAAGTGGAAGAGCATATTGATAGTCTCAATGGCGAATTAAAAACGCTTGAAGAGCAACGTCAAGTTATAGAAAAAAAAGTTATGTTGTTGAAAGACGGTCATATCGAACGCGACATGCTTGATGAATACGCCCGCAAGAATTTAAATCTGTCCAAACCGAACGAATTTGTTATTTTGACCAATCCGGGTGATTTGTCCGATTAGGAAAAGTTCTGTCCATTTACTAGAATCTAAATTACAAACACATTATCGCGAGTTTTACAACTATTTATAATGCTTGTAACTTTGACGAGGAAAGCGTATTTTCTAAACATTAATTAATGGAGTTTAATATGGCAGCACGGGCTAAAAAAACTTCTGCGGATTTAACGCAGACTGTATTAACCAATACCGCCACTGCACCGGAACCGGCTGAATTTACCAAAGAAGAAGAACTGCAATTCTATCACGATATGCTGTTAATACGCCGCTTTGAAGAAAAAGCCGGTCAACTTTATGGTATGGGATTCATCGGTGGTTTTTGTCACCTCTATATCGGTCAGGAAGCCGTGGTGACAGGAACGGTTAAGGCGATAAAACAAGGCGACCAAGTTATCACGTCATATCGCGACCATGGTCATATGCTGGCGACCGGCATGGATCCGCGTGGTGTGATGGCCGAGCTTGCCGGTCGTAAGGACGGGTTTTCCAAAGGAAAAGGTGGCTCAATGCACATGTTTTCCAAAGAAAAGAACTTTTTCGGCGGCCATGGTATTGTCGGAGCTCAGGTGCCGATTGGTACGGGATTGGCATTTTCAAATAAATATCTCGGACGCGACAATGTGACATTGGTGTATTTTGGCGATGGTGCTGCCAATCAGGGGCAGGTCTATGAAAGCTTCAATATGGCTTCGTTGTGGAAACTGCCCGTTGTCTATGTCATTGAGAATAACCAATACGCTATGGGAACGGCTGTTGCTCGCGCTTCGGCAGAGACAGATTTTTCTCGTCGTGGTCTTTCTTTTGAAATCCCCGGTTATATGGTTGATGGTATGGATGTGTGTGCAGTAAAAGCGGCTGCGGATGAAGCGGTGGCTTGGGCACGCTCCGGCAAAGGGCCGATTATCCTTGATATGCAGACTTACCGCTATCGTGGGCACTCGATGTCTGATCCTGCGAAATACCGCACAAAGGAAGAAGTTGAAAAAGTTAAGGCCGAACATGATCCGATAGATCAAGTGAAAAAACGTTGCATCGCCAAAGGTTGGGCAACTGAAGACGAACTGAAAGATATTGACAAAAAGGTTCGTGCTGTTGTTGCTGACGCCGCCGACTTTGCCGAAAATGATCCGGAACCGGCTCCATCCGAACTCTATACTGATGTTCTTCTATAAAAGCGAGGAAAGCGACTATGTCTATTGATATTTTGATGCCGGCGCTTTCGCCTACAATGGAAGAAGGCAAAATTTCAAAATGGGTTAAAAAAGAAGGTGATAAGGTCGCCGCTGGTGATGTTATCGCTGAAATTGAAACCGACAAAGCAACGATGGAAGTCGATGCTGCTGACGACGGAACAATCGGAAAGATTTTGGTTCCTGAAGGAACAGCAGGTGTAAAAGTTAATACGCCAATTGCCATACTTCTGGAAGACGGAGAAACAGCAGCTGATATTAAAAATGCTGTTAATCCGGCCAAAGAAGCAACAGCAGCTAAAGCGGCACCTTCACCGGCACCGCAAGCGGCAGCGACGACACCGGCAGCGCCACAACCGGCTCAGCCAGTTGTTGCGGCAGAGCCCGATATTCCGGCTGGTACAGAAATGGTCAAGATGACCGTACGTGAAGCATTGAATGAAGCTTTGGCCGAAGAAATGCGCCGCGATGACAAGGTGTTTCTGATTGGTGAAGAAGTTGCACAATATCAGGGTGCCTATAAAGTAAGTCAGGGGCTTCTTGAAGAATTCGGGGCACGGCGTGTCATTGATACGCCAATTACCGAGCAAGGTTTTGCCGGACTTGGTGTTGGTGCGGCTTTTGGAGGTCTTAGACCGATTGTTGAATTCATGACATTCAACTTTGCAATGCAGGCAATTGACCAGCTGGTAAATTCCGCTGCCAAAACACACTATATGTCAGGTGGCCAAATGCATGCACCAATGGTGTTTCGTGGCCCCAATGGCGCGGCGTCTCGCGTCGGTGCACAACATTCACAGTGTTATGCTTCGTGGTATGGCCATATACCGGGATTAAAGGTTATTATGCCTTACACAGCTGCAGATGCCAAAGGGCTTTTAAAAGCGGCGATACGTGATAATAATCCGGTAATTTTCCTTGAGAATGAGCTTCTTTACGGGCATCAATTTGACGTGCCGAAGCTTGACGATTTTGTCTTGCCGATTGGCAAAGCGCGTATCCATAAAGCGGGCAAAGATGTGACTATTGTTGGCATGGGAATGGGAATGAATTACGCGGTCGAGGCTCTGCCAGAACTGGAAAAACTTGGTATAGATGCCGAGTTGATTGATTTGAGAACAATTCGCCCTATGGATTTGCCGACAATTGTCGAGTCGGTAAAAAAGACGGGACGGCTGGTTACGATTGAAGAAGGTTTTCCACAATCGTCAGTGGGCACCGAAATTGCAACCCGCGTGATGCAGCAGGCATTTGATTATCTTGACGCGCCAATCACCACAATTGCCGGTAAAGATGTGCCCATGCCCTATGCGGCAAACCTTGAAAAACTTGCTTTGCCGAGTGTTGCCGAGGTTGTTGATGCAGTAAAATCTGTCACTTATTTGGCTTGAGGAGAAATGCATTATGGCTATTAAAATAACAATGCCGGCGCTTTCTCCGACAATGGAAGAGGGCACTTTATCCAAGTGGGACGTCAAGGTTGGTGATAAGATTTCTGCCGGTGACGCGATTGCCGAAATTGAAACCGATAAAGCAACGATGGAATTTGATTCTTCCGATGATGGCGTGTTGGCAAAAATTGTGGTTCCGGCAGGAACACATGGTGTCAAGGTAAATGCTTTGATCGGAATTATGGCCGAAGATGGTGAAGATCCTGCCGAAGCGATCAGAAAAATCGAGGCAGAAGAGGCCAATGAGCCTTCTTCTGCGCAGCCAGCTCCGGTCGCACAATCTGCACCATCAACGCCAAACGTTGCGCAACCAGCGGCTTCTGCAGCAAGTGCTCCAGCACCACAAAAGGTGGCAACGCCGTCGCCCGCAGTTCAAACGCCAGCGCAAAACGGAAAGCGGATATTCGTCTCGCCATTGGCGCGGCGCTTGGCAAAGCAGAACGGGCTTGACCTTTCGCTTATTTCCGGCAGTGGGCCGCATGGGCGCATTATCAAGCGTGATATTGATCAAGCTTTGGCAAGCGGAACAGGAAAAGTAGCTTCGCTAGCCGATCAGCAAAAAGTTCAACCGGCAGAAACAGCGTCGACTGATGAACAAACACTCAAACTTTTCAACAAGGATGAGTATGAGCTTGTGCCGCATGATTCTATGCGTTTGACGATAGCAAAACGGCTGGTTGAGTCCAAACGTACAGTTCCGCATTTTTATGTCACTATTGATTGCGAAATTGACGCTTTGTTGAAATTGCGCGCCGAATTGAATGCTGCTGCTCCGATGGTTAAAACGGAAAATGGTGAAAAACCGGCCTATAAACTATCGGTCAACGATATGGTGATTAAAGCGACAGCTCTGGCACTCAAAGCGGTTCCCGATGCCAATGTCTCGTGGCTCGACAGCGGGATGTTACGCCACAAATTTATAGATGTCGGTGTAGCGGTTTCCATTCCGAACGGTTTGATTACGCCAATTATAAAACATGCGGAGGAAAAGTCGTTATCAACAATTTCCAATGCGATGAAGGATTTGGCAAAACGGGCACGTGAACGTAAGTTGAAACCGGTTGAATATCAGGGTGGCACAACATCGGTATCAAATATGGGCATGTACGGAGTGAAAGACTTTTGTGCCATTATCAATCCGCCGCAAGCGACGATTTTTGCAATTGGTGCTGGTGAGCAGCGGGCTGTTGTCAAAAATGGTGCATTCACTATCGCTACGGTCATGTCTGTTACATTATCAACCGATCACCGTGCGGTAGATGGCGCATTGGCCGCAGAGCTTGCTCAGGCATTTAAGAAGTTCATCGAAAATCCGATGAGCATGTTGGTCTAGTAATGGAAGAAGCCGTTTTGCCCAATGGCAATTTGAAAAATTTGCGGTTGACCCGCGCAAAACGGCTTTTTTGTTTACAGGTAAAGCATTGGTTTATGGTTCGATATTTACGTGATTATATCATCACAGCCATTCATCAGGTTTTGCATAAAGGAACTAATTATAGCGACGAGAAAGTTGCGGGCTTGTTTTATCACAACACTGATCCGGCATTATTTGAATGCAATTCAAATCAAACTATTCATTATAGTACGGCGATGGTTAACAGGAATGTTCTTGGAGCAGGCGTTTCAAAACAAATGACAACATTTGAAAACTGGCATGAGTGTTTTGCAGGCTATATCTTCTCGTGGCGTTGTTTGGCAAAAGCACACAAAGTGAAGCGGCTTTCTTTAAAAGATCTAACAGATATTTCTGGCATTGCTGGCACCAAAGTGCCAGTTGGCCCAGTTGAACAATCAAAAAAAGCATTCACGGTCTGGTCAATTTTCGTCGGCCGGTTAGAGTATACATTATTGAAATTGATCGCATGGATTGTTGCATTACCAACTATCGGTGTGGATATTGACGAAAATCACACAAAAGCAATCGGCAAGAGGTTTGCACCTTTGGTGTGACCGGGCCTTTAGCGATGTCTTTCCCCATGGAGGAAAAATTGGCAAATTCATATGATATTATTGTTATAGGTTCGGGGCCTGGCGGTTATATTACAGCAATTCGTGCCGCTCAACTTGGCTTTAAGACAGCGGTTGTCGAACGCGAGCATCTTGGCGGCATTTGTTTGAACTGGGGATGCATACCGACCAAAGCGCTTTTGCGCAGTGCTGAAATTAAGCATTTTAGCGAACATGCGAAAGATTATGGCCTTAAGCTTAATGGTTCGATTGAAGCCAATATCAAAGATGTTGTCCAACGGTCGCGCAATGTATCGGGTCGTTTAAATGCCGGTGTCGGTTATTTGATGAAAAAGAACAAAATCGATGTTATTTGGGGGGAAGCCAAACTGACAAAAGCAGCGAGTGCCGGTGCAATGGGGGAAATCGTCGTCGGCAAAATAACAAAACCGATTATGCAACCGCAAAACCCGATACCAAAAGGAACTTTGGGCGAGGGAACCTATCAGGCAAAGCATATTATTGTTGCTACCGGTGCGCGCCCGCGCACATTACCCGGTATCGAGCCGGATGGAAAATTGGTGTGGACCTATTTCGAGGCTATGATTCCTCAGACAATGCCGAAATCTATTCTCGTAATGGGTTCGGGTGCTATCGGAATCGAGTTTGCGTCCTTTTATTGTGATATGGGTGCACACGTCACGGTCGTTGAAATGATGCCGCAAATTATGCCGGTGGAAGATGCCGAAATATCGGCGTTTGCCCGTAAACAGCTTGAAAAAAGAGGTATCCGGATATTAACCGGTGCAAAAGTTTCAAAAATAGAAAAATCGTCCGATTCTGTGACAGCTCTCATTGATATAAATGGCAAAACAGAGACGATTACAGCGGATCGGCTGATTTCCGCCGTTGGTGTTCAAGGAAACGTTGAAAATATCGGGCTTGAAGCATTAGGTGTCAAAACGGAACGTGGTTGTATTGTTATAGACAAATGGTGCCGTACCAATGTGGAGGGAATCTATGCCATCGGCGATGTAGCAGGGCCACCGATGCTTGCCCATAAAGCGGAAGAAGAGGGCGTTATTTGTGTGGAACACATTGCCGGTCTGGAAACGGCCGAACCGCTTGATAAGGGCAAAGTTTCCGGTTGCACCTATTGTAGCCCGCAGGTTGCTTCGGTAGGGTTGACCGAAGCCAAGGCCAAGGCGGCCGGATACGAAATAAGAGTGGGGCGGTTTTCGTTTTCGGCCAATGGCAAGGCTATAGCGATGGGTGAAGATCAGGGGCTTGTCAAAACTATCTTTGACAAGAAGACCGGTCAGTTGCTCGGTGCTCACATGGTTGGTGCCGAAGTAACCGAACTTATCGAAGGATTTGTTGTTGCTATGAATCTTGAAACGACCGAGGAAGAATTGATGCATAGTGTCTTCCCACATCCAACGCTTTCTGAAATGATGAAAGAAAGTGTTCTTGATGCTTACGGTCAGGTATTGAATGCCTGATCGTAGAATATAATAATTGCATTCTTGATGCTTAGCCTCCATATCTGGAGAAAAAGCGTGAGGTATTAAATGGTTACCGTTGTTGACACTTTAGCGAATAGACGTATTCGCCACCCGGAAAAGGCCCATCGTCCCGATTCGGAAGTTTTAAAAAAGCCAGACTGGATAAGGGTAAAAGCGCCGTCGTTACGTGGCCAATATGCAGAGACAAGAGATATTGTCCGTGACAACCATTTAGTTACCGTTTGTGAAGAAGCCGGATGCCCCAATGTTGGCGAGTGCTGGACACATAGACATGCAAGCTTCATGATTTTGGGAGCTATTTGTACCCGGGCTTGTGCTTTTTGCAATGTTGCGACCGGTATTCCTCTACCGGTCGATAAAGACGAGCCTGAACGTGTGGCAGAAGCTGTTGCTCAAATGGGGTTGAAGCACGTTGTTATTACATCGGTTGATCGTGATGATTTGCCTGATGGCGGCGCACAGCATTATGCCGATGTTATTCATGCAATGAGACGTAAATCCCCCGTTACAACAATCGAAATCCTAACGCCGGATTTTCGCCATAAGGAAGGGGCACTTGAAGTCGTTGTAGCGGCAAAACCGGATGTATTTAACCATAATCTCGAGACAGTGCCGTCAAAATATCTGAAGGTACGCCCCGGTGCCCGTTATTTCCATTCAATTAGGCTTTTACAGCGCGTTAAAGAGCTTGACCCGTCAATATTCACCAAATCGGGAATTATGGTGGGGCTTGGCGAAGAACGCAACGAAGTCTTGCAGTTAATGGATGATCTTCGTTCTGCCGATGTCGATTTCATGACGATCGGCCAGTATTTGCAGCCGACACGCAAACACCACCCTGTTATTCGTTTTGTGACACCGGAAGAATTTAAATCCTTTGCCACAATAGGCAAAACCAAAGGATTTCTTCATATGTCTTCAAGTCCGCTGACACGCTCATCGCACCATGCCGGTGAAGATTTTGAAGCATTAAGACAGGCTCGGGCGGAAAAACTGGCTCGCCAACGTGGATAACTGATGCCGACATTCAATACTCACCGGCAAGTCAAGCACACCGACACGCAAATGTTCAATCTCGTTTCGGACGTTGAACGTTATCCTGAATTTTTGCCGATGTGCGAAGCTCTTGTCATCCGTTCCAGAGAGGAACGGCAAGGAAAAACGCTGCTCAAGGCCGACATGACTGTCGGTTATAAAATGATTAGAGAAACATTTACCACACAGGTTCTTCTTGATCCGGACCGACATCTGATTGACGTGCGTTATATAGACGGGCCGTTTCGTTATCTTGAAAACCGTTGGTCGTTCAGCCCGCTTAATGGTGGCGAATTTTGTAATGTGGAATTTTATATTGATTATGAATTTAAAAGCCGGATGCTCGGTATGCTGATGGGAACGATGTTTGACGTTGCGTTTAAACGGTTCACAGAAGCCTTTGAAATGCGCGCCGATAAAATTTATGGACGCGGAGATCATTCTTAACTATCGCGTCGGAAAACGTCAAATCAGTCATCGTTACATGCAAAGTTTGCTGCAGAAAAAGAAACGTTGTAAAACCTGAGAAAAATAATAAAGTTTAATGAAATCAATTAATTAAATAAATTTAAGTTGCTAATTTCCACGCAAGAATCTATTGTCCCAACCAAAATAGGGACTTTTGGATTTTGTCATGAGAAGAATAAAATTTTGGTTTTTTACGATTATATGTGTGTGTGTCATCGTCTGGTTGCTAACAGGCGAGTTTGATGGAATGAGCAACGGTTATTTTGCCTTTCGGCGGCAGGCAATGCAGTTAACCGGTCTTGTGGCTTTTTGTGCCATGACGGTGGATATGATTATTGCCTGCCGTCCTGCTTTTATTGAAAACATTCTCAACGGATTGGACAAAGCCTATCGTCTACACAAATGGCTTGGCATTACGGTTCTTGTTACTGCAATTTTTCATTGGTTATTGGCAAAGGGGGTAAAATGGGCTGTTGGTTGGGGATGGCTTGAAAAACCGGTTCGCCGGACGGTTGCTGCTAATATGCCTGAAAAAACCGGCGTCGAACTTTTCTTTTCATTATCGCATAAAAATGCTGAAGTTATCGGGGAATGGGCATTTTATGGTGTTGTGGTTCTTTGTCTCGTTGCACTAATAAAACGCATTTCCTACCGGTTTTTCCGTCATGTTCATATAGTTTTTGCCGGACTTTATTTGCTGTTGGTTTTTCATGCCATTGTGTTGACCAATTTTAACTATTGGTTGCAACCATTTGGTTTGCTGACATTTGTTCTGGCTATTTCGGGCACTATTGCGGCTATTGTTATACTTTTAAAAAAGGCGGGATTTGATCGCCCGTTAAATGCTGTAGTGACCAATGAGACGGTTGACGAAAAGACCGCCACGACATGTCTTACACTAAAGATGTCGAATAATTGGAAGGGACAACAAAGTGGCCAATTTGCTTTTGTTACTTTGGATAAAGAAGAGGGCGCTCATCCTTTCACAATTGCATCAGCATGGAATGACAAACAAAGACTGGTCAAGTTTTTCATTAAAGGATTGGGTGATTACACAAAAGGGCTTATAAAACGCAACTTGATTGGCAAAAAGGTGCGGCTTGACGGCCCCTATGGCAGATTTTGCTTTATTGACGGCAATGCCCGTCAACAAATCTGGATTGGTGCCGGCATTGGCATAACGCCTTTTCTGGCAAAACTCGAACAGTTTAAAAATAACAGGAATAATAATCATTCAAAGATTCATTTTATTTATGTTACGCAATTTGTTTCAAAGGAAAATGAAAAAAAACTATACGAGCTTGCTCGTCCGGCCGAGGTTGATTTGACAATCTGGATAACGCCACAACAAGGAAAATTGAACGGTGAACGTTTAAGGTCAATGGTTAGCGACTGGAAACAAGCATCGGTCTGGTTTTGTGGTCCTCAACCGTTTGGCCAGGCATTGCACAAAGACCTGGTCAATCATGGCTTGCGTGATAAATGTTTCCATCGGGAATTATTTGATCTGCGCTAGTATCGCAATAGGCTGCCTGCTTACAGGTAATTGTTATTATTGAATGAGATAACTGAATATCAATAAAATGTTTTAACAAAAAGAGCTGGAAACTATTTTCCGCTCTTTTCACTTCGTTTTATGCAATATTTCCAATATAAGTCCCAAAGCGCGTTCAACAGTTGCCTGCCTTACCTTTTCCCGCCCTAGGGTGCCGAAATGTGCCTCATGATGGTGGGTTGGTTTTCCTTTGCAGGCAACAGCCATATGAACAAGTCCAACCGGTTTTTCCGCCGTTCCACCACCCGGACCAGCAATTCCGGTAACAGAAACGGCAATGTCGGCACGTGAATGTTCTAGCGCACCTTCCGCCATAGCAACGGCCACCGGTTGCGACACAGCACCTACATCATCAATCAGTTGCCTGGAAACGCCAACCAATGCCTCTTTTGCTTCATTGGAATAGGTTATGAAACCACATTCAACCACATCAGATGAACCGGCAATATCGGTAAGACTTGCAATGATGAGACCACCCGTGCAAGATTCGACGGTTGCGAGTTTCAAATTATGCTGACGACACGCATCAAGCACCCTGTTTGCTTTATCTTCGGCAATAAGAGTCATTCTGGAACGTTCCCCGGATAAATAACAGTTGCCGTCGCAATAGCGGCAATGCCCTCCTGTCGGCCGATAAATCCGAGTTTTTCATTGGTTGTGGCTTTGATGGAAATGCGATCGGCAGAAATTCCAAGCATGTCCATGAGCTTTTCTGTCATCGCGCGACGGTGACAACCAATTTTCGGGGCTTCTGCTATGAGTGTGATATCAGCATTGGCAATCCGTCCACCGGCAGATTTGATGATTGCTACAGCATGGCGAACAAAAATGTCTGATGAAGCACCTTTCCACTGCGGATCAGACGGTGGAAAATGTGTACCGATATCACCGGCACCGCGGGTTGCAAGAAGCGCGTCCGTCAATGCGTGAAGGGCAACATCGGCATCCGAATGGCCATTCAGTTTTTTATTATGGGCAATATTTACACCGCATAATGTGACATGATCTCCCGGTTCAAACGAATGGACATCATAACCATTGCCAGTGCGGATGTCGGGAAAGAATCTTTGTTTTTGTTTATCTGTCATGTCACCTTCTAAGTCACCTTCTAATATGCGCAATCTGGCCAAGACAAGATCGGCTGGCCAGGTAATTTTTATATTTGCGCTATCACCTTTGACAACCTTTATATTAAGGCCTGCCCATTCCGCCAAGGCTGAATCATCGGTAAATTCGTGTAATCCCAGTTTTTCGGCCTTTTCATGGGCACTAAAAATACTTTGGAACGGGAACGCCTGCGGTGTTTGAGCCGCATAAAGGTGCTGGCGTGGAATGGTTTGGATGACCATATTATCTTCATTCACACATTTTAAAGTATCGGATACAGCAACGGCAGGCAAAATGCCATAATCACGACAAAGGCCTTTAGCGAGTGCTTCATTAATGCGTTCAAAAAGTTCATGCGACACAAAAGGGCGCGCCCCGTCATGAATATAGACATTGTCGGGCAGCAAAGCGGATTTAAGCAAATTTAAAGCACGCAAACCACATAAGGTCGAAATCTGCCGTGTGTTACCACCAAAAACAATAATGACCCTGTTTGCCAAGTCGCCAATAGCATCACGGCAAAGTTTTTCATCGTCCTTATGAATGACAAGAACAATGGTTGAAAATAATTGACTATCCAGAAAACGCCTGAGTGTATAACAAATCAGCGCCTGACCAGCTATTGAACGATATTGCTTTGGCCCGTTTTCCGGCGAACCAATACGCTCGCCCCGCCCTGCAGCTAATATGATGGCAGCATTTTTTATGGCAACCCACCTCTTTTAAATTGTTTAAACCAGAAAACGATAGATGGATAAAATTACGGTGAATAATAAATTCGTTTAATACTTTTGTCAGCCTAATACTTTTATCAGCTTAAAACTTCTGACCGCCTCAAACTTCGGTCAACTTACCATTTTGGCATTTTCGTCAATGCCGAGGCGTTTTCTGAATGTTGGACGTTGCAAATCAGCAATGGACGTTGCCTCAAGAACGGTGAAAAAAGCTTTCAACGCCTCGCTCAAGGTTGCGTTAAGTCCACACGAATTAACTAATGGACATTCAATCGCGTTGTTCTCGAAACATTCGGCCATCGCAAAATTTTCTTCTGTTACCTTTATCACATCGGCAACAGAAATTTCTTCGGCCGGTTTTGCAAGTTTGACGCCACCATTACGCCCGCGAACGGTTTGCATCAAGCCAGCTTCTACAAGAGGGTGAAGAATTTTGAATAAAAAAAGTTCTGAAACTGAGTAAGCTTTGGCTATTTCAGGAACACGACTTAACTCGCCATCATTAGCTGCACAATACATCAACATTCGGATGGCATAATTGGTCTGTTTTGTGAGCCGCATTTCCATTCCTTTCTGTTAAAAAACGTTTCCTTATAATTTAGAACGATTCTTAAAAATGTGAAGATGTTTTCTTAACTTTTTTTTGAAGGTTTTAGACTGTTCATGTCAACTACATAGTTTCCGGTGCGGCAACTTGTCATATAATTATCAGGTATTTGCGCCAATTTGTGAGCGATGGATAAACTGAATTGACCTATTTGCAAACTTTTGTTTCATATTGCTATAATTTGGTACATGCGTTTTATCGCAAAAGTTTTTATGTCGCCGGCATTTACTGTTGAAATTCGGCAAGACATTTGTAGGTAGTATAATTTGGCTTTTGGCTTTTGGCTTTTTATGACACGTAGCTTTATGACGAATGACATTATGATGTATTTTATTCAAACGCATGGGCTGTAAGTAGAATTAGGAAATCTACCATCATCAAATATTGCAAGACGGTTCCCATAATGGCATTTTGTTGGTCACATTTTCCCGCTTGGCATTTTTGTTTTGATGGATATTATGTTTTTATGGGTATGAATTTCTCGTTAAAAATAGGTCTGCCAAAAAGTTTGAATATAACGGACCAAAACATCGCTTGATCGTTTATCGGCTATATATTTTGCTTGCGATCATTTCTGCTGTTGTATTTTCGCCACAAAGTGTTGCATGATTACTACGAGAAATGCCGTGAACGGGAAGAGTCGTAAATTGGCGAAGACTTTAGAAAAGAGTCGCAGGGTGGCAAAGCCTTTAGAAAAAAGCTTGTATGGCACGAAGCGGCGCAATATGCATACATTCTTCGGAGTTATGATTATTGCGTTGGCATTGCTGACAGCAGTTGTTTCCTTCGCAATTCTGTTAGGCTTTACGCCGATTGTTCCCAGTACATTTGTCACCCTTGTTCTTATCGGCGTCAACAGTGTCTGGGTGCTTGGTCTTATTGCAATAACCTGTTTCGAGTTGCTGCCCATTATTCGGGCATGGCGGGCAAGACGGGCGGCCTCCAGACTTCACGTCAGAATTATTTCGCTTTTTGCTCTTGTTGCAACATTACCTGCGGTAGTTGTCGCTATTGTTGCCGGCGTTACGCTAAATCAGGGATTGGATCGCTGGTTTGACACAACAACAAGGCAAATTGTTGCTTCCTCGATTGATCTTGCCAATGGTTACGCCAACGAGACATTGCAAAACCTGAAAAATTCTTCTTATGCGATGGCTCTTGCGCTTGATAACCGCCAGTTGCTTGCTTTAAATCCGACAGAATATCGTTTGCAACTGACCCGTCATGCTAGCGGACGCGATTTGCGTGGTGCATTCTTGCTAAGCCCGAACGGGACTGTTTTTTTACAAAGCGATTTGGGCGGCGAGGACAAGCTTCCCATCCCACCCGCAAATCTGATTGTACAGGCGACCAAAGGTAGCCCCTTTACCTTTCAACCCGGCGAACATGATTATTTTGGTATTATCCTGAAACTTAATGATATTCCCAACACGTTTCTTTATCTTGTGCGTGATGTCGATCAGCGTGTTTTGGCGGCACTGCGTTTAACGGAAGCAAATACCGCACGTTATCGCGATCTCAATGAAAATCGGGTGCCGACACAAATTGCTTTTGCCGTTCTTTATCTGTGTCTTTTCTTAAGCCTGTTACTTTCGGCGATTTGGACTGGAATAGCTGTTGCCGACCGTCTTGTTCGTCCGATCCGTCTTCTGATCGGGGCAGCTGATGATGTTGCTTCCGGAAATCTTGATGTTGTGGTGCCTGTGCGCGCTAAAGATGGTGATGTCGGTCAACTCGGCAGGACCTTCAATTACATGGTTAGCGAGTTGAAAAGCCAGCGTAACGAGCTTATTGCGGCAAGAGATCAGATAGATGAACGACGTCGCTTTTCCGAGGCGGTGCTTGCCGGTGTCAACGCCGGTGTTGCCGGAATTGATGAGAATGGTGATATAACGATTATTAACCGTTCGGCCGAAACAATGTTTGGTTTGGATCCGCAGGACGTTATTGGAAAAAGTCTGATGTCGCTCAATGCCGATATCGGACAGGTTTTTGAAGTGGCCCGTTCTTCGGGACGCAAAAATCATCGCGAGCAGGTAACACTTTCCCAGGATGGTCGCAACCGCGTCTATAATGTACAGGTTACAATGGAAGAGGGCGATGAAAGCGAACAATCATGGGTATTGACCATTGACGATATAACCGATCTTGTCGAAGCACAAAGATCGAGTGCATGGGCTGATGTTGCACGCCGTATTGCCCATGAAATTAAAAACCCTCTCACACCAATCCAGTTGTCGGCGGAAAGAATTCGCCGCCGTTATGGCAAGGTTATTGTTGATGATCGCGAAGTCTTCGATCAATGTGTCGATACAATTATCAGGCAGGTCGGGGATATTGGTCGAATGGTTGATGAATTTTCCTCTTTTGCCCGTATGCCAAAGCCCGATATGCGTTTGCTTGATATGCGCGAGCCATTACGCGAGGCATTTTTTCTCGTTGAAGTTTCGCGCCATGATATAAAATTTGAACGTAATTTCGGTAATGAACCGTTGATCGGTGAATTCGATAGCCGTCTTATCGGGCAGGCTTTCGGCAATGTTATTAAAAATGCCAGTGAAGCGATTGATGCAGTAACTGTTGAAAAGAAAATTGACGGGCATATTCTTGTTTGTGCCTATCGCAGAAATGATAAATTGATTGTCGATTTTATCGACAATGGAAAAGGGTTGCCAAAGGAGCAGCGACAAAAGTTGTTGGAGCCTTATATGACAACGAGAGAAAAAGGAACGGGGCTGGGATTGGCAATTGTACGAAAAATTGTCGAAGACCACGGTGGTTATATGGAATTGCATGATGCGCCGGAAGATTTTTATGACGGCCGCGGAGCGATGATACGCATGGTCTTTCCGGCGGCCGAAGCGGACAAAGCCCCCTCAGGTGGGATGGATGTTGAGAAATAGGACGGTTAAGTAAAATGGCTTCTGATATTTTGATTGTCGATGATGAAGCGGATATACGCGAATTAGTGGGCGGAATACTCGATGATGAAGGCCATGAAACGCGGTTGGCGGCAAATTCCGATGAAGCACTTCAGCAAATCGAAAACCGTGTGCCGCGCCTGATTTTCCTTGACATCTGGTTGCAGGGCAGCCGGCTTGATGGCCTCGCTTTGCTTGATAAGATTAAAGTGCGCTATCCCGAATTGCCGGTGGTAATGATTTCCGGTCATGGTAATATAGAAACAGCGGTATCGGCGATAAAACGTGGTGCCTATGATTTTATTGAAAAGCCCTTCAAAGCAGACCGGCTGATCTTGGTGGCAGAGCGTGCCCTTGAAACTTCAAAGTTAAAGCGTGAAGTCAGTCAGTTGCGCAAACAATCAAGCATTACACCGGAATTGTTGGGCAAATCACTTGTTATGAATCATTTGCGCCAGACAATTGAAAAGGTGGCGCCAACAAATAGCCGTATCATGATTACCGGCCCTTCCGGTTCCGGTAAAGAAACGACGGCGCGTGCGATCCATGCTCTTTCCAATCGCGCTAATGGCCCTTTTATTACGATAAACGCAGCAACAATCACGCCCGAACGCATGGAAATTGAACTTTTCGGCACCGAAATGGATGGTGGCGAACGCAAGGTCGGCGCACTTGAAGAGGCTCATGGCGGTATTCTTTATATTGATGAAATAGCTGATATGCCAAGGGAAACGCAAAATAAGATCTTGCGTGTGTTAACAGATCAGACATTTGAAAGAGTGGGCGGGAGCAAACGGGTCAAGGTCGATGTGCGTATTATCTCTTCCACCGCACAAAACCTTGAAGGGCTGATCGCCGAAGGGCGTTTTCGTGAAGATCTGTTTCATCGTCTTGCTGTTGTGCCAATTAGTGTGCCAGCGCTGGCAAGCCATCGAGAAGATATACCGGAATTGATTGAATATTTTATTCATCAGATTTCCGAACAAGCAGGCATCAAACCACGCGAGATCGGTGAAGATACAATGGCTATTTTACAAGCCCATAGTTGGCCGGGAAATATAAGACAGTTGCGCAATAATATCGAGCGGCTGTTAATTCTTGCCCGTGGCGAGGGCGGTGACGGGCCGATAACAGCCGAGCTTCTGCCTGCCGAAGTGGGCGACACATTGCCCCGTGCCCCGACAGATTCTGATGTACATATTATGGCGTTGCCATTGCGCGAGGCACGCGAACTTTTTGAAAAAGAATATCTTGTGGCACAAATTAACCGGTTTGGCGGCAATATTTCGCGTACGGCCGAGTTTGTCGGTATGGAGCGGTCGGCATTGCATCGTAAGCTCAAGTCTCTCGGAGTTTAGGGTAGATGCGCGTTATTATTTGTGGTGCCGGTCAGGTCGGTTATGGAATTGCTGAACGTTTGGCCGGTGAACAACATGATGTTACGGTCATCGATATCGAACAAAAGTTGATTGAAAAGGTTCGCGATACGCTTGATGTCCGCGGCATTGTCGGTCATGGGTCGCGCCCGGATGTGTTGCGTGCAGCCGGTGCCGATGAAGCCGATATGCTTCTTGCCGTGACGCTTTCCGATGAAGTGAATATGGTGGCTTGTCAGGTTGCCCATGCACTTTTCAATGTACCGACAAAAATAGCGCGCATACGCGATCAATCATATCTTGATCCGCAATATCAAGGGTTGTTTCAGCGTGATGCCATGCCGATTGATGTGGTGATTTCACCGGAAATAGAAGTCGGTGAAATGGTGCTGCGCCGCATTGCCTTGCCCGGGGCATTGGATGTGCTTTATTTCAACTATGATGATATCGTCGCTCTTGCGATTGAATGCATGGAAGATTGTCCAGTCATCAATACGCCGCTGCGCCAATTGACAGATCTATTTCCTGATCTTCTTACAACAGTTACCGCGGTAAGGCGCGAAAACACGCTTTTTATTGCGCATGCCGATACCGAGTTGAAAGTCGGAGATATTACCTATCTGGTTGTGGAACGTAGTCAGGTACGCCGTACAATGGGGCTTTTTGGTCATGACGAACAAGCGGCAAATCGAATAATTATTGCTGGCGGTGGCCACATCGGCTTTTATGTTGCCCGTGCGATGGAAAAACGTCACCATAAGGCGCGGTTGCGCATTATTGAAACCGACAAGGAGCGCGCTCTTGCAATAGCCGACCAACTTGATCGGACAATTGTGCTGAACGGGAGTGCGCTCGATCCTGCAGTTTTGCAAGAAGCCAATGTTGACCACGCCGATCTTATTGTTACCTTGACCAATCAAGATCAGGTCAATGTCTTGAGTGCTATTATGGCAAAAATGTTGGGTTGCAAATCCAATATGGTTCTCATCAACAATAATGCATTTATGGAATTTACCAGAACTGTCGGTATAGATTCGCATCTTAACCCGCGTAGTGTTACGATTTCCAAAGTTCTGCAACAGATGCGCCGGGGGCGCATCCGCGCGGTACATTCTGTATCGAATGGCGAGGCGGAAATTATCGAAGCAGAAGCCATGCAGACATCGCCCCTTGTAGGAAAGCCTCTGTCGGAACTTGACTTACCGCAAGGTTTACGTATTGGAGCTATTTATCGCAATAACACCATGATACGCCCGAAAGGCGATACTCGTATTCTGTCCGGCGATATGGTCGTTATTTTTGCGATGGCCGATGCCGTGCGTGATGTTGAACAATTGTTCCGCGTTAGTCTGGAATATTTTTAAAGGGTGGAAAATGGATATTTGCACGTTTTGGTATGGGGAACGGCTACGACCAATTGATTGGGTATGCCTTTCGTCCATGGTTCAAACCGGCCAGACGGTGAAACTTTATAGTCATGGTCGTGTCGAGAATATACCGGAAGGCGTGCAACTTCTTGAAGCTGAACCAATATTGCCTCTCGCAACCCTTTATCGTCTGGACCCACATTTCCCCGACTTTAAACCCAGTCGCACTATCGTACAGTTTTCCGATTTGTTCCGGATAAAACTGATGAAGCACAAAGCGGGCGTTTGGCTCGACACCGATGTCTATCTTGTAAAGCAATTTCACCCAGAAGAAGGAAAAGTTTGGCTGGCGCGAGAAAACAGATCAAGAGTGGGTGTTTCGGCACTTTATCTGCCTGCCGATAACCCGATTATCAAGGAGTTCGACGACTATATTGCAAGTGGCGAGATGGTGCCGAACTGGTTGGGGTTTCATCGTCGATTCTTTGTGCCATGGCGTTTGAGAAGAAATAAACTACCCGTTGTCCCGGGGCGGGTGGGCATAACTGTTTTTGGCAATGATGGCATATCGCGTCTGGCAAAACGTCATGGTTTTTTCAATGAGGCAAAAGAAAAAGAAACCTTTTATTACTGGACAGGACGTAACAGCGAACGGATATTTGACCCCGCTTTTGGTCTTGAACCGCTCAATGACCCGAGATTTATCGGGTTTCACGTCCATAAAAAAGATAAAACCATCGTTTCGCCAAGAGAGGGTAGTTTTTATGATTGGGCGCTAAAAAGAATAGCTGATTATAAAACTGCTTTTAAATGATGATGAAAATTCTCTATACTGTTCCTGAGCTGTCGATTTTGCAAAAATCATCCTGATCTTTCATAATACATGTTGGTAGAAGAAAGAGATAAGCGCAACCGCAAACGCGGCAAAGCACTTCAATTTATCGATAATTTTCCCTTGACGAAAAGTGTAGCAATACCTAAATTCGCCGACGATAATTTTGTTCAGAATTTTATGGGGCTGGTTTGTGCGCAAGAATAAACGTTTGTGAAAAAGTTCATTTTTTCAGTCAGCTGGCCGCTTAAACCTAAAAACAGCCTTCGAGTTAACTACAGTACAATACAATTTAAATTTTCCTGGTTGTAATGCATGAAACGGAAGTGCATTAGATAACCTTATAACTGGTGACTATATTTGTTGCTAAGATCAGCGACTGCCATGAAACGGCAGAATTTGATGGCAGATACTGGCAAAATGAATTGACCGGAAAAATAGAGATGACAAGCATTGCCGATATCGGCGAAGCCTGTAATCGATCAGCTATTGATCTTCTATTGGATTGATATTCTGGTTATAAGGCTATCTTAGGTCTAAAATGACGATTCGTATGATATGGAAGTGAAAATGAGTGATCCAATCCAGACAGCCCTCAATCTTGTTCCGATAGTTGTGGAACAGACCAATCGTGGCGAACGATCCTATGATATTTTTTCCCGCTTATTGAAGGAAAGAATTGTCTTCATCAATGGTCCTGTCGAAGATAACATGGCCATGCTTGTTTGCGCACAACTATTATTTCTCGAAGCGGAAAATCCGAAAAAAGAAATCAGTCTTTATATTAATTCTCCTGGTGGTGTTGTGACGGCGGGCATGGCTATCTATGACACGATGCAATTTATCCGTCCGGTTGTATCTACACTTTGTATGGGACAAGCTGCATCCATGGGGTCGCTTCTGTTAACGGCCGGGGCAAAAGGCCATCGTTTTGCCTTGCCGAATGCGCGCATCATGGTTCACCAACCTTCGGGCGGTTTTCAGGGGCAGGCGTCGGATATTGAACGGCATGCGCAAGATATCATCAAGATGAAACGGCGACTGAACGAGATCTATGTTCATCATACCGGACAAGATTATGAAACTATCGAACGAACGCTTGATCGCGACCACTTTATGACCGCTGACGAAGCAAAAGAATTTGGTTTGATTGATGATGTCATCCAATATCGCGCCGAAACAGAGGAAGAGAAAAAAGAGCAGGATTGACCTGATTTTGATTGTGATTGTTTTAAGGCAGGATAGGGTTTGCCTGAGAAAACGTTTTTCTTATTTAGTAAAAAATAAGCCTTGTCGTTTACTTCTCCCAAAGAAAATAACGGCACATTATTTGATAAACCGACTATTTGTTTGATTTACAGGTGGAATGGTCTTGAAATGTCTAACCGAAAAGGCAAAATATGCCATGCTATTCGGGTGAAAGGAAAAAGAAATGAGCAAAATTGGTAATAACGGGGGCGATTCAAAGAATACGCTTTATTGCT
>NZ_CALYQK010000033.1 GCF_945285465.1 uncultured Bartonella sp.
CGACACAAGGATTATGATTCCTCTGCTCTGACCTACTGAGCTACTCCGCCGGAAGAAATGTTTTTAAAAAAAACATTTTGCTGTGGCGGCGATATAAGAGGTTCAATCCCGTTCTGTCAAGCATCGTTTTTGTGCTTTTCTCTTGTCAATGACGCTTATGCCCGATATTGAACAGATAAGATATTGCTTTTCAAGTCAGCAATAAGGATAAGGCATAGACAATGGCGCCACGCATAGCAGTTTTAGGTTGCGGTTATTGGGGCAGTAACCACATCCGTACATTGAAAAGTTTAGGAGCACTTGCCGCCGTTTGCGATGTGAATGTGCATCGTGCGGAAGGCTTTGCAGCAGAACATGATGTTGAAGCGATACCGGTAGAAGATGTTTTTACCCGTCAAGACATTGATGCCATGGTTTTAGCGCTTCCGCCACAATTCCACGCAGAAAACGCAATCAAAGCGGTTGAGGGCGGCAAAGATGTGCTGGTTGAAAAACCGATTGCGCTTAATGTCGAAGATGCCGAACGCGAGGTGCGTATCGCCAGAGAGCACAAGCGCATTTTTATGGTCGGGCATGTTTTGCGCTATCACCCCGCTTTTGAAAAATTGCTCGAACTTGTCAATCAGGGTGCGCTCGGCGAGGTGCGCTATATCCATGCCCACCGTCTGGGGCTTGGCAAATTTCATACCGAAAGCGATGCTTTGTGGGATCTTGCTCCCCATGATCTGTCAATGATTTTGGCGATAACCAAATGTGAGCCGACAGAAATTCATGGCGAAGGAGCCGCCATTATCGACAATCTGTCCGACTTTGCTCATGTCCACATGAAGTTTCCCAATGGCATGAGAAGCCACCTTTTTTCATCGCGCCTCAATCCGTATCGTGAGCGCCGTTTGACCGTGGTTGGCACCAAAGCCATGGCGGTGTTTGATGATGTCGAGCCGTGGGGAAGAAAACTTGCCATTTACCGTTTTGAAGTCTGGCAGGATAATAACCAATGGGCGTTCACCGCCGACGAACCGGAATATATTCCCGTCGAAGAGGCGATGCCGCTGACCCGCGAGTTGCAACATTTCCTGCATTGTATCGAAACGCGTGAAGAACCGCGCACCAATGGCGATGAAGCTATTGCCGTGTTGCGCATTCTGACGGCAGGTAGCGTTCGCCACCAGGCAAAAAAATAATTTCAAAAGCTGTTACATGAAACATAGAACTTTGATTATCTATATCCTTGCAGAAACGGTATGAAAAAAAAGCTGTGCCAAGACATTTGATTCGGCCAGCCAAACAACTGATAGCATCGGAGCTGATATGCAATTTATAGACCTTGGAGCGCAAAGAGCGCGTATTAAAGACAAAATCAATACGGCTATTGCCCATGTGATTGAAAGTGGCAAATATATTCTCGGACCGGAAGTTGAAGAATTTGAAAAACGTCTGGCCGATTATGTCGGTGTCAAACATGTCATTGGCTGCGCCAACGGCACCGACGCGCTTTTGATGCCGCTAATGGCTGAAAATATCGGACCGGGCGATGCGGTTTTTTGCCCGAGCTTTACTTTTGCCGCAACTGCGGAAGTTGTCGCCCTTACCGGTGCCGAACCGGTTTTTGTCGATATTTTGCCGGATAGCTACAATATGGATCCGCAAAAACTTGAAGAGGCGGTGGCCATGATCAAAAGGGAAGGCCGTTTGACACCGCGCGCCATCATTCCTGTCGATCTTTTCGGTTTACCGGCCGATTATACGAAAATTACCGCGGTTGCTGCCAAAGAAAACCTCTTTGTTATTGAAGATGCCGCGCAAGCCATTGGCGGCAAACATGCCAACACCATGTGCGGTGCGTTCGGAAATGTCGGCGCCACCAGCTTCTATCCGGCAAAGCCGCTTGGTTGCTATGGCGATGGCGGTGCAATGTTTACCGATAATGACGATCTGGCCGAGCGTTTGCGTTCGATCAATTTCCACGGCAAGGGCAAAAGCCAATATGACAATGTTCGTATCGGTCTGAATTCGCGCCTTGATACCATTCAGGCTGCTATTTTGTTGCACAAACTCGACATTCTCGAAGACGAGATGGAAAAACGGGCTCATATCGGCAAATGTTATACCGAAGGTCTGAAAGATGTTGTCAAGACACCGAAACTGGCCAGAGGCGTGCGTTCTGCCTATGCCCAATATACAATCGAAGTGGAAGATCGTGACGGGCTGCAGGCCTATCTCAAAAAGGCCGGCATTCCGACCATGATCTATTATATCAAGCCGCTTCATCTACAGACGGCCTACCGCCATTTTCCGCAGGCCAAAGGTGGTTTGCCGGTTTCAGAATATGCGGCCGACCACGTCTTGAGCTTGCCGATGTACCCTTATCTGCCGGAAGGCGACCAGAACCGGATCATCAGCACGATCAGAGATTTTTGTGGTGCTTGAGAAAACGCCAATGCGGCGCGAATAGCGCCTCAAAAGTGCACAGAAAATTATCGAGAAAAATACAACACGACAAAAGGCCGGCAGCAAAACCGGCCTTTGGCATTTTTGCCGGCTGTTTTTCTTTGCTTTAAAAAACGGAAATTTTAATTATCGGACACGCAGAATTGCCGCCATTCTGACTGGCAAGTTCGGCAATAAAGGGCATTTGCATTTTTTTTGCCGACTGCCCCCATGGGCCAATTGCTGCCGGCAAAGCAACCCGGCCTTTTTACCAGTGCGGGAAAATGTTTTTCCGGACATCGAAACGTATCCGGTGCAAAAAAAACAGTATCTGGCACAAGCGACAAAAATAACCAAACCTGCTGCCAGCCCGCCATACTTTCAGCGCAACAGCTTGTGCCAGAATTTTAAAAAATGCCGCCTTCAATCAAAAACCGCAAAATAAACAGAAGAGCGATAATCCATGTTGCCGGGTGCACGTCACGCCATTTGCCGGTCAGGGTTTTGAGCACAGCATAGCTGATAAAACCGAAAGCCAGACCGTTGGCAATGGAATAGGTAAATGGCATTAAAAGTGCTGTCAGCGCCGCCGGTACCGCTTCGACAATATTATTCCAGTTGATTTCGACAAATTCGCGCATCATCAGACAGGCAACAAAAATCAGTGCCGGAGCGGTGGCATAAGCGGGAATGGCCAAGGCAATGGGCGAAAAAAACAATGCCAGAACAAAAAATGCGGCAATTGTAATGGCTGTCAAACCGGTGCGCCCGCCGGCTGTAACACCGGAGGCACTTTCAACATAGGCGGTAGTCGAGCTGGTGCCGATGAGCGAGCCGGCCAAAATAGCCGTGCTATCGGCAAACAAAGCCTTACCCAGATTGTTCGGCTTGTCTTCAGGGATTAAACCGGCACGTTTGCCGACGCCGACCAGCGTTCCGGTGGCATCGAAAATTTCAACCAGCACAAAAACCAGCAGAACATGGAAAATACCGGTATGCAGTACGCCGGCAATATCGAGTTGAAGAAATGTCGGCGCAACGGAAGGCGGCAGCGAAATACCGCCGGTTTGCAGCAATGCCCGGAAATTCCGGTAACCTTCTTCGGTAAAAATGAAAGAAAGGATGGTTACAATAATAATGCCGGCCAAAATGCCGCCACGTATTTTAAAAGCATCAAGTGTGACGATGATAAAAAGGCCGATTGCGGCAAGCACGGGTGCGACTTTGGTGACATCGCCCAAGCCGACCAATGTTGCATCATTTTTGACGACAATGCCGGCATTCTGAAAAGCCACGATAGCCAAAAACATGCCGATACCGGCGGCAATTGCACTTCTGAGCGAGCGTGGCACACCGGCAATCAACCACTGGCGGACACCCGTGGCCGTCAAGACCAGAAAAACAATACCGGAAAGAAACACGGCTCCCAAGGCCTGTTGCCAGCTATAGCCCATGGTAATGACAACCGTATAGGCAAAGAACACATTCAACCCCATCCCCGGTGCCATGCCGATCGGCCAATTGGCCAACAGCCCCATAATGACAGAGCCGACAGCCGCGGCGATGCAGGTGGCGACAAAAACCGCCCCTTTATCCATACCGGCAGCTCCCAGAATATTAGGGTTGACAGCCAGAATATACGACATGGTCAAAAAGGTGGTCAGTCCGGCACCGATTTCGACACGCACGCGCGTATTGTTTTCTTTTAAATGGAATAGTTTTTCCAGCATGCCACTGATCCCTGTTGAAACCGGCCACAAAGGCGGTAAAGTTTAATCGCCTGAACTGCTTCGTGAAACATCTTCTATGGTGCGACAAATCCGGTTCGGTATTATACCTTTCTTGCCCGACTGTGCCAGATGAAGACAAAAACAGAGCAGGCTTAACGCCCTTCATTCACAGTTTTCTTAATTTTTGGCAGAAGAATTTCTATTTTGTTCGCCTTTTTGCGCGCCGGGCCGATTTTGCCGGCTGTTTTTTAAGCGGGTGCGCCGCGTTTTTTTCTGCCTGTTCGCTCAGATCATTTTTGATGCGTGCCGAAAGACTTTTTTTGCCACGCGATTTTTTTACCAGATCGATAATGGGCGAGGAAGGGCCTTCTTCAATGGCGGTTTTTGCGGTAAAGGCGGCAGCAATATTCAAAATTTCTTCACGAAATTCGTCAATTTGGTGTTTTGTCATGCAGTCTTTCTCATTTTTTCGCAATGAAGCGGCGAGCTTTTGTTGCAAATCGACAATTTCTTGCTGCAAATTTTTCAATTCTTCGTCTTTTTTCATTTCGTCAACTTGCGCCTGACGTTCTTCTTTCATAATGTCGCGAATTTCGTTCAATGTTTTGCCTTTAAAGCGATGCAAAGTTTTGACAAGACGTCGTTCATTGGCCAGTTCATCACTTGTATCAGCCAGTTTTTCGTCCAGCAGGCGGGCATGTTGTTCGATATTTGCGAGCTGGTAGATTTGTTCTTTCAAGCTGTCAAGTTCGAGTTTCTGGTGGGCGAATTTTGCCAAAAGCCCGTCATATTTTTCATCGCGCTTGACAATTTCAACAGCCTGACGGGCGCGCAGAAAATCGCGGTCGGCTTCGATTTCATCGAGTGTTAGCGGTAGGTCGCTGGCAATGGCTTTGCGGGCAAGATAAATTGCCCGCCGCCATAGTGCCGGGGCAAGAAGAACAAGCACAAGTGCCGTCGCGGCAATGCCGAGGATAAAAAACAAAACCGACTGGATAAGCATAAAATGCTCCCCATACTCAATAAACGTTCAAAACGGATTCCAGGTTGATGCCGGCGTCAGTTTCAAATAGCCGATATTTACACCCAGACGCGCACCGACACCGGTTCGCACAGGTACCAACAGGATATTCTGCTTTTTAAGCACATGAAAGCCGACACCTGCAACCAAATAAGCAGAACCCGAAACACCCGCATAGCGCCCCCATAAATTGTCCAGATTGTCGAGTTCGTAAACAAGCATCATCAGACGCGAGCCCTGACCGCCAAAATCCCAGCCGATAGAGGGGCCTTGCCAGTATACTTTATGGTCGCCGACATTTTTGGTGTAAAGGGTGCCCTCGCCATAGGTAAGGCCACCGATAATAGCCCCGGAGCCTTCTTCACCAAGAATATAGCCATTCGGCAAACCATATTTGGAAAAAATACTTTCAATGGCTGTGGCAATGCTTCCCGTCGCACCACCAAAAAAACGATGGCCCGAATCAATAATCTCCTGCGCTGTATAATGATTCTCGGCTTGTTGGGCTTTGGCCTTGTAAGATATCAGGCCTATTGCCGAAAATACCACCAACGCAAAGAGTAGAACGACTTTACGCCACTGAATATGGATGGAACGGGACATATTGTTTCACCTCTTTTTGTCACTCAATGGTTGAGCCCGTGCTTGCACAGACCGGTTTTCGCTGATTCTAGCGGGCAAAGTTGTTTAAATTCTTAAATTTGGCAGAAAGGGCGATAGATTTTCAAAAAAGTTTTTAAAAAATGTCCATGGAATGTTAAGAGTTTCCAATTAATGACAAAACCAAAGAGGATTTTCCGGAGTTTTTGTTATTATGCCACTTGCCGTCACTTTGAGCGCAGCCGACCTTGCCGCTTTGCTATGCAGCCGTATTTGCCATGATCTGATTTCTCCGGTCGGCGCAATTAATAACGGTATTGAACTTTATGATGAAGCTGAAGCCCAGGATGATGCAATCGAGCTGGTGCGCATGTCGGCCGCCAATGCATCGGCAAAATTGCAATTTGCCCGTATTGCCTTTGGCGCAGCCGGTTCGGCGGGCAGCGAAATTGATAGTGGTGATGCCGAAACTGTGGCTAGAAATTATATGGAAAATGAAAAAGGCAATCTCGACTGGCAAGGACCGCGTCTGCTTTTGCCAAAAAATGAAGCCAAATTGTTGCTCAATCTTGTGTTGATTGCCAACCAGTCAATTCCGCGTGGTGGCGATATTGTTGTTACCATCACCAAAGAAGGGCAAAAGCGCACTTTCCAGCTCAAGGTTTGTGGCAAAATGCTGCGCGTTCCACCACTGTTTGTCGAATTATATAATGGACAAACGCCGGACCAGCCGATTGATGCCCATAGTGTGCAGTTCTATTATACTCTTTTGTTGTCAGAGCTCGCCAATATGCCAATTGCAACACAGGTGCAGCCCGAAATTATCACCTTTAAAGCCGGCTGAACCGGTAAAAAATTTGGCCAGAACTTTGTTGTTGCTGCTTCGAGACAAGGTTTTGCCGGCATTGATTTGGTAACACAACCGCGCTTTGCCGGCACAATTTCCGGCAAAACCGCTATGGCCGGCCACACAAGCACACGGCCACAACAAGCAAATGGCGAAAAGTCTTTACTGCCTGAAACGATTGGCGCTTGAAGCACTGGTGCCTTCAATGTCTGGTGCTCTTTGACGCTCTTGCGTGACCGGCACGTCATGAAAAAAACAAGGCAAAGACCGAACAAAACCACAAACACCGCAATATTGGGAGAAAATCCGGTTTTTCCGGCTAAAACCGGTTGTGATATCCGACAAAAAAGGCTTGATTACCGGTTGGCATCAAGCCTTTTCGACAAATCATGAAGTTTTAAAAAACGGCAACCTGGTTGTTGGTGTTTTTATCCTGAGTGCACAAGGTGCAAACGGCCGATTGCTGTTTGCACCACCCTTGTTATTCAAATGAGAAAAGCAGGATTTTCGGGTGAAAGAAATCAGGCAGTTTCGCGTATTTCATCGCTATCTGGTTCACGCAGCACATAACCACGGCCCCAAACGGTTTCAATATAGTTGATGCCACCCGAAACAGCATCGAGCTTTTTGCGCAATTTGCAGATGAAAACGTCGATAATTTTGAGTTCCGGTTCGTCCATGCCGCCATAAAGATGGTTCAAAAACATTTCTTTGGTTAAAGTTGTGCCCTTGCGCAAAGAAAGAAGTTCGAGCATCTGGTATTCTTTACCGGTCAGATGAACGGGATGGCCTGCAATTTCAACTGTTTTGGCATCGAGGTTGACAACAAGGTCGCCTGTTGTAATGACTGATTGGGCATGGCCTTTGGAACGGCGCACAATCGCATGGATACGGGCAACCAGTTCGTCCTTGTGAAAAGGCTTGGTCATATAGTCATCGGCACCAAAACCGAGGCCGCGAACTTTGTCTTCAATGCCGCCCATGCCGGAAAGAATGAGAATCGGCGTTTTAACTTTCGACAGGCGCAATGTGCGCAAAACTTCGTAACCCGACATATCCGGCAGGTTAAGGTCCAATAAAATAATATCGTAATCGTAAAGTTTACCGAGGTCGACACCTTCCTCTCCAAGGTCGGTTGTATAGACATTGAAACTTTCCGACTTGAGCATAAGCTCGATGCTTGCTGCAGTCGCGTTGTCGTCTTCAATCAATAATACGCGCATTCTTTCTATCCCCTTTCCACCAGCCGAATCAGGCGTTAATGTGAAAAAACCGATCAGCCGTTACATTTTTCGCGGTTGACCCAAAAAACACCATAAAATCATAAATTTATGCAAACTCACGATTTTACATTCCGGCAGCACTCAGAACAATTTGTTGCCTCGTTAACCAATTTGCACCAAAATGGTTAACAAAATATGATTCTTGTTGGCAAGCTGTTAATAAAATTTTGTGAAAAAAACCTCGTATTTGTTTGATTCGAGGGAATAATTGGTAAAAATTTATCTTTAATTTTTACTTTAAGAAACGGGGCTAACCGATTCCACAGATTCACTGTTTACCTGTTTGGAAATGGCAATTTGTTTACCGAGCTTTAAGGGAGTTTGGCTATAGTGCGAAAAGACCGTAAACAACTGGTTAAAACACTGTTTTTTAAAGCATGGCGTTACTGTTCTTGAATGATTTCAAGACCACCAAAAAATGCTTCAAAGCAGTTTTTTTGAACATAAAGCCATATTTGCGGTCGTCTATTAGGGTAGCAAGGTGTGAACGGGTATTGTTCACAACAGTAGGGAGTATTGCGTATGAAGCCGCGTGACAGTGTGGTTCGATTAAAGATGTTTCAGGTGCGCGAAAAACGTCGCCAGATATCGCAACTTGATATGATGATGAGCGAGTTCGAGCGAATGACAAACGAGCTTGAAGCCCAGATCACCGGCGAAGAGCGTAAAGCGGGCATTTTTGATGTGACGCATTTTGCCTATCCTACTTTTGCCCAAGCTGCCCGCCAACGTCGTGAAAATCTGATGAATTCAATTCGTGATTTGCAGATACAGAAATCGTCTGCCGAAATGAATCTTCATGAATTGGAAGCCGAACTCGAACGCGCCCGGGCTTTGGAAGAGCGCGATGGTAAAGTGCTTCTTGAAGAAGAGCTCGATATTATCCATCGCAGTTCGATGATCGGTTAATATAAGGCCGCGACAAGCCTGTTTCGGCTCCAACCTGCTCCGGTGAAAAAACGATACTGTCTTTTGCCTTTGTTTGTGACAAAAGCAAAAGACAGCCTCGCCAATTGTCTGGTAGCTGGTCGGATTATCCGGCTGTTTTTGCTTTGGCCTTCATTAACTTTGGTCGTTTTAAGCTGCCTGCGTTTTTGATTGTTTCAGGATGAGCGCGAAAAAATTTTGCTTTTTTGAGGCTGCGCGCTTATTATGAAGGCCGATGATAAAAGCCGGTTAGGTCTCTTTATCGCGTTGTTTGACCATTTTGCCCAGCGATTGTGTAAATCAACCTTTTTGATTCATTGCCGTATAGTGTAGGGACCCTATGGTTTAACGGTTTTATGATTTAGCCGGCTCAGCATCTGGTGGCCCTATGGTCTTACGGCAAGACAGTTTTATGGCTAGACGGTTTAAAACGGTGCAACTCAGCGAGCATAGGGTTTCACGACTATGGCGTTTAAAAACACAGTCGAATGGCCCGATACCGCCAATCTTATCGTCAACTTTTTATGCCATTGGCAAATCGCCGACGCCAACCAGCCAAATTTTTTCGCCACCTTCCGAAACTGGCCAGTGCACAATAGGCTGATGACCGCAATTTTTACCAACAAGCACTATGAGCAGGCGAGCATTATAATCAGGCGAGTGCTATGTGCAAACACGCTATCTAATTCCATCGAACTTTTGCACCAATATAAAACAACCGTTTCCTCAATAAAAGAAGCGGTTGTTTTAATGGCATTTTTGGCGCAAAAAGGTCGTCGGGCTTAATGCCGATATTGCTGTATCCGCGTGGTCCGTAGGCCAGCCAGACCATGCTCGTCAATCGAACATTGCCAGGACAGAAATTCTTCCACCGTTAGGGTATAACGTTGGCAGGCCTCATCAAGGCTCAACAGACCACCTCTGACAGCGGCTACAACTTCGGCTTTGCGACGGATGACCCAGCGCCGCGTATTCCTTGGCGGCAGGTCGGTGATTGTAAGCGGACTTCCATCCGGGCCAATAACATATTTTACTCGTGTTCTTAACAATTCGGTCATTGTACTCTCTACTCTTATTCAAGGACCTGAGCCGAACATATACGCTGAGCTTTAAAAAAGAGCTAAACCGGTCGCAACGAAAAGTTAATAAATAACCCGGAAAAAAACGAACATTGTTTGTAAAAATCAAACAATAACAACATGTTAGTGTGTGAATCGTTCAATCAAGAAAACTTGATTAAAAAAGACCGCTTTATTTTTTTTTGTTTTTTTATAAACTGGTATTGCGTGTGTTACGAAATTTGGTCGGGTCATACTCGATTCTGTCACGGTTTTTGGTCGCTATGGTTGTGTTTAGCGACAAAAGCACAATATAAGATGGCAATAGCAAACAGCCGTCAAAGAAGTACAGAGGTGAATTTATGTCTCTCAATAGTCTTGATCTTCCTAAGCGTCCTGAAGATACGCGGGTGGTTGTTGCCATGTCGGGCGGGGTTGATTCTTCGGTTGTTGCCGGATTGTTGAAAAAAGAAGGTTATGATGTTGTTGGCGTGACCTTGCAGCTTTACGATCATGGCGCAGCGACCCATCGGGTCGGTTCGTGTTGTGCCGGGCAGGATATTGAAGACGCGCGCCGTGTTTGCGAAATCTTGTCAATTCCCCATTATGTGCTTGATTATGAGGCGCGTTTTCGTGAAGCTGTCATCAACCCCTTTGCCGAAAGCTATGCCCATGGTGAAACACCCATACCCTGTGTTGCCTGCAACCAGACAGTAAAATTTGCCGATTTGCTCGCCACTGCCCAAGATCTTGGTGCCGATGCACTGGCAACCGGCCATTATATCAGAAGCCGCCCCAACGGGGCGCACCGCGCCTTGTACCGTCCTGTCGATGCCGACCGCGACCAGAGTTATTTTCTTTTTGCAACGACACAAGAGCAAATCGACTACTTGCGTTTTCCTTTGGGCGATCTCTCAAAACCGCATGTGCGTGGAATTGCCGCCGAAATGGGGCTTTCTGTTGCCGGTAAACATGACAGTCAGGACATTTGTTTTGTCCCGCAGGGGCGCTATTCGGATGTCATTGCCAAATTGCGGCCAGAGGCAGCCAATCCCGGCGAAATTGTTCATATTGATGGACGGATTCTCGGTCGGCATGGCGGAATCGTCAATTATACCATCGGTCAACGGCGGGGCATTGGTGTGGCCACCGGCGAAGCACTTTATGTTGTCTATCTTGATGCCGAAAATTCGCGCGTGATTGTCGGCCCGCGTGAAGCGCTCGAAACGCGCAAGCTCTATTTGCGTGATGCCAATTGGCTTGGCGATCAAGATCTTGATGCTTTTGCCAGCGATGGTGTTGAGGTTGCCGCCAAGGTTCGCTCGACAAGGCCGCCTCGTCCGGCCATTTTACGCCGCGAACAGGGGGTATTTACCGTGGATCTGGCGGAAGGCGAAACAGGTGTTGCCCCCGGTCAGGCCTGTGTTCTTTATGATAATGAAAGCAATGATGCCCGCGTTTTGGGTGGAGGTTTCATCACCCATTCGGAGCGCGATGTGCGCGCCGAAAAAATGTTGCGTGCATTGCTGGCAAAATTGAAAACCGAAACGGCCGCCTGACTTGAAAGAGTATTGCCGCAAATAGTGTTTGCTTTATGCCAGAGCCGGCCGATTTGTCGGCGCATCGTTTGTTTGCCGGCTCTTTGGCCGGTTTGCTTTTGGCAAGAACAGGCTGTTGCGACAAAAGAAAACGCACCCCGTTATTTTCTAGTTGAGCTTGTCAAAATCGGCAAAATGTTCCAGCGCAAGGCCGGTTGCCGTGGCAACATTCAAACTGTCGAAATCATAGGCAATGGGAATGCGCAACGTTTCGACATCATTCAAAACAAACTCCGGCAAGCCTTGTCCTTCGGTGCCAAAAAGCAGGGCAACCCTATCGGCTTTTTTTGCGTCCTTCAGATAGTTGGCAGCCGCAGGCGAAAGCGCATAGATGCGAAATTTTGCCTGTTCGAGCGCAGAAAGAATGTCGCTAATATCTGCGCCTTGCGTATAGGGTACTTTCAAGGCGGCACCGACAGATACACGAATAGCTTTGCGGTAGAGCGGATCGCAACTTGTATTGTCGATAATAATGCCGTCGGCGGCAAAAGCGGCGGCGTTACGGAAAATTGCTCCCATATTGTCGTGATTGGCTATGCCACATAAAACCGGAATCAACGATTTTTCCGGCAAATTTTGCAAAAATTCGGCAAGCGTGGGGATTTGCTTACGTTCGCCAATACCTAAAATGCCGCGATGGACATTAAATCCGGCAATATCATCCATTATTTTTTGCGCAACACAAAAGACCGGACATTCTGGACTAGTTTGTTCCAAGAGTGGCATCATGCCGATCAGGCGTGCGGCGGTGACAAGTAGTGATTGCGGACGAAAGCGCGAAGAGCCCAATAAAATCGATAAAACAACTTTGCCTTCGGCAATAAAATGATTCTCGCGCCCGACAATATCGCGTTCACGGATATTGCGGTAGGGTGCCAAACGTGGATCTTCAGCATCACCGATCGTCACAATATTCAATGTCATAACTTTTGCTTTCATCTTTTCTGGTGTTCAGCCAGATGATGGATAATGTCTTCTTGTGTAATGACACCGATGACCCGCCCGTTTTCTGCCACACCGATTGCCCCGCTTTTACGATCACATGCACTGATGAGATCAGGTAAGCTAGTATCAGGTTTTGCCATAGCTGCAACCGAAATATCACCTGTGTGAAAATTATATGGGCGCATAATCTGGCGTGCGGTGAGAAAACTTAGCGGATTGATATGGCGGACAAATTTTGCCACATGGTCATTGGCGGGGGAAAGAACAATATCTTGCGGGCTGCCACATTGCAAAATGCGCCCGTCTTCCATAATGGCAATGCGCGTGCCCATTTTGATTGCCTCATCAAGATCATGGCTGACAAAAATTAGCGTTTTATTAAGCCTTTGTTGCAATTGCAAAAGCTCATCTTGCAAGTGATTGCGAATGAGCGGGTCAAGGGCGGAAAATGGCTCGTCCATCAACAAGACCGGAGCGCCGGTGGCAAAAGCGCGCGCCAGACCGATGCGTTGTTGCATACCGCCGGAAAGCTCGGAAACCATGCGGTTGGCCCATTCGCGCAAGCCGACAAGCTCAAGCTGCTCGGCAATAATGGCTTGGCGTTGTTTTTTTGGCACACCGGCAATTTCAAGTCCGAAACCGACATTGTCGGCAACCGTGCGCCATGGCAAAAGACCGAATTGTTGAAAAACCATGGAAACAACCCGCGTTCTAAGATAACGCAATTGTTCTGACGAGGCGTTTGTCACATCTATTTCACGCCCGATATTGCCGACAAAAATATTGCCGCTTATCGGCTTTATCAGCCGGTTGATTGTGCGCAGCAACGTCGATTTTCCCGATCCTGACAAGCCCATCAAAACCAGTGTTTCGCCTTCGGCAATGTCGAGGCTGCATTGATGCACACCCAAAACAGTGTTGGTCGCATTTTTTATTTCGGCGCGTGATGCGCCGCGATCGGCAAGCACCAAGGCTTCCTCGGCACGATTGCCGAAAACAACACTGACACGGTCGATAATAACTCTGGCCATTTAGCGCGCCTTTCCCGGACGGAACAAGCGGTCAAGAACAATGGCAACAACCACAATGACACAGCCTGCTTCAAAACCCATTGCCGCATCATGTTGTTGCAAGGCGCGGTAGACCTTGACACCAAGCCCGTTGCCACCAACTGTCGCCGCAATAACGACCATAGAAAGCGACAGCATAATCGTTTGCGTCATACCGGCACGAATTTCGGGCATGGCATGGGGAAACTCGACTTTCCACAAAATTTGCCGCCTGTTGCTGCCAAACGCTTTTCCCGCCTCGATCAGTGCTTTTGGTGTCGACGCGATTCCCTGTTGGGTAAGCCTTATCGGGGCAGGCAATACAAAGACGATTGTGGCAATAAGGCCGGGCACCATGCCAATGCGGAAAAAAATGATAGCCGGTATCAGATAGACAAAAGTCGGCAATGTTTGCATCAGGTCGAGAATGGGCTGTATGGCGCGGTAGATTTTCGGCCGGTGGGCACAGGCAATGCCAACCGGCACACCAATGCCCATACACAAAATACATGACCAGAACAGCAAAGTCAGAGTTTCCATCGTATCGACCCAATATCCCTGATTGATAACGAACAAAAAGCCCAGTGCGGTTAAAACCACCACGCGCCAGTTGCGCTGGATGAACCATGCAAGTGCACTTAGAATTGCAATCAATAGTAACGGGTTCGGCCATAAAAGCAGTGCTAGCGTGGCTTTTAACAGGCTGTCCAGACCAACCCGCAGCGCTGTGAAAAATAGGCCGCCATGGTTTTTCAGCCATTCGACGATAATATTGGCGGTTTTGCCGACAGGAATTTTATAGGAAGCTTCCGGCTCGACACTTTGATCGGCCAAAGCACTTTGCACGGCGCTCACTGCATCGCCGCCATCAAATGTCGTCACGCCGGCAAGCCATGGTTTGACTGTTTCAAAATTATGCCCGAGCCATTGGCGGGCAGCATATTCAGGGGTTTGTCTGTCATCGAGGATGGCACCCATAATGTCATTTTCCATCGACAGGCTGAATACCAGATTTTTTAAAAACAAACCGACATTGGGGCATTGTTGGGCGTAGCCTTTGCGGATATTGGTGCCGACTTTGGCATCGCCAAAATTGGCGCCGAAATATTTTTCGCCACCTTTCAGATAAGCCATTTTAAAATTCTTATTCATCGGGTGTGGTTCCCAACCGAGAAAAACAATTGGTCGCCTTTCGCGAATGCGCGCTTCCACCTCGGCAAGCATGGCCTGTTCGGATGTCTCGACAATATGAAAATCTGTCAAACCGTAAGCCGAATCTTTAAGCATGGAAAGGATAAGTCTGTTGCCGTCATTGCCCGGTTCCACGCCGTAAATTGCGTAGCCGAGTTCGGGCGCAAACCGCTTGATGTCATCAAAACTTTTCAAACCGGCATCATAGACAAATTGTGGTACGGCAAGGGTATATTTGGCTCCGGTCAGATTATAGGTAAGAAGTTCGACACTTTTCTGATCGCGATAGGGTTTGAAATCCGGGGTCATAGACGGGTTCCAATAACCCAAAAACACATCAAGGTCGCCATTGGCCAGCGAAACATAGGTAACAGGAACAGAAAGAATGCGGGTTTCGGTTTCATATCCCAAGGCTTTGAGAAGCGTTGTGGCAACGCCGGTTGTTGCCGAAATATCGGTCCAGCCGGTATCGGCAAAACGGACAATTCGACACGATGCCGGCTCTTGGGCGCTGGTTGACAGACAAGTGGCCATACCTGCCAGAAACACCGTTAAAAAAAACACGATTTTTTTTATTAGTTCCGGCAAAATTTTTGACAACTCCCGTATTACATTTAACCGAGTTTAAGGACGGGGTTAGACTATTTCAATAAAGAATGAAATAAGGTTCACAAGAAAAGCCCGCAATACAGGACATAAACATGCAACTTCCGGCCGATTTGAGAAATGTGCTTGATGGCCTCTTTGAACAAACCAGTATGACAGTGCTCGAACAGGCAGCCGGGCGTCTATCAAGCCGCTATCGCCAGGAATTGCGCGATGGAACAATGCACCTTGACAATAAAAATGCTGCCCTTGGCTATGTTGCGGCGCGTTTTCCGGCAACATTTGCCGCAGTTCACGATGCACTTTGCCGCGTAAAAGAGGTTTTGCCCGACTTTTGCCCGACAAGCCAACTTGATGTCGGTGCCGGGCCTGCCACGGCAGTTTTGGCTGCCCATGAAGTATTTTCTTCGCTGCAAGCGGCAACATTGGTTGAACAAAGTGACGCCATTATCGAAATAGGCAAAGCTCTTGCAGCGTCACTGAAAGCAATAGACATCCATTGGCAAAAAGGCGATCTTGCGGCGTGTGGTTGTGATAATATGGCAAATGGCGACCTTGTCACACTAAGCTATGTACTTGATGAACTGGCTGACCAAACACAAGACCGGCTCGTTGACAGTCTCTGGCAAAAAACCGGTCAGGTGTTGTTGCTCGTCGAACCGGGCACACCGGCCGGATGGCGCCGGTTGCTGCGTCAACGTGCCCGTCTGATTGCCCAGAATGCCGACATTGTTGCCCCGTGTCCCCATCAGAAACAATGCCCGCTTGTGTTGCCGGATTGGTGCCATTTTAGCGTCAGGGTGGAGCGTTCGCGCACTCACAGACTGACAAAACAGGCCTCTGTTCCCTATGAAGATGAAAAATACAGCTATCTCGCTTTGGCCAAAAGAATAAAACCAGAGCAATATTATCGCATTATTGGTCGTCCACAGCGTTCCAGTGGGAAGATTAGTTTTTCTATTTGCTGCCCAAATGGAGAAAAAAATTCTGAAAATATAACGAGAAAAAGCAAAGAATGTTATCGCTTGCTCCGTAGAGCAGAATGGGGCCAAATTTTGAAAAAAGCAAAACCTTAGGTTGTAAAAATTAGTTGACTTCTAGTTGAAATTCACTATATTGAAATTATCAACACAAGAACAAAGTTCAAACAGTGTTGATAACAGGTGTTTAGGTCCCCCGCTATTTCCTACACCTGTATTCCCTAGCTTACCTAGGGGAGAAAAGTCCGGGTCCCCAATGCCCGGACTTTTCTTTTTTTAGCAATCTACAGCACAATAAAGGGTCTGGCCGCAACTTTTAGGGGTGCAACCTAAAAAGAAGTTCGTTTTTTTATGCATGTAAAAGGGTGTAGAGCACCCGATATACAACCTGCCGAAAAAAAATGGTTTTTTCTAAGTATAAAATTGGGAATTACTTAAACTTAAAATGATTATTTGTGATTCGGATAGAAACGGACGCAAACTGGGGTTAAAAAGCAACGATGCATTGGTAACAAGATGTCGCGGTGTTTTTGCCACCGCGTCCGTCATTTGCAAAAATCAGAAACCGGCAACAGCTTGACCGGCAATAGCGCATGTGCTTTTTTGTTGCTAAGCACAAATGGACAGGTTACAAAGCCTTATGAATAAAAAACGCACATTTCTGGTTTGGTGGCGGGATCGCTTTTAAGCGACCATGCGCCATTTTGCGCGTAACATTAAAGACAAGGTCGCGACGGTAAGCCGGGCGGCCTTTTTTTAATAAGCAGTTCCGGTTTCCTCGCCAATGTGGAACGGAGCTTAGAAAATGGAAAACAACATGGTTGACAAGAACAGGGCTGATAACGACGGGGCAGGTAGCAACGGGGTCGACAATAACGGGTTTGATTATTGCACCAAAGGCGGCATTGCCATTCACCGCGAGCGTCACGAAATTGCCTATGACGGGGCAACGGACGCGCTTGTCGACGCCCTCGACAGCCATCGCGGAGCCATTTTTTCTTCAAATTACGAATATCCGGGGCGTTATACACGCTGGGATAGCGGCATTGTCGATCCGCCACTGGTGATTACCTCGCGCGGGCGCGATATCAAAATTGAAGCCTTGAACAAGCGTGGCGAGATTTTGCTTGATGCAATCGAACCGGTTCTTCGGCCTTTGCCGGAAATAGGCCATGTCGCGCGTCAGGCCACAAAAATACTGGTCGAAGTTAAAAAACCGGGTCGTGTTTTTCGCGAAGAGGAACGCTCGCGTATGCCATCGGTTTTTAGTGTTTTGCGCGCGCTGGTGGCACTTTTCTTCTCGACCGAAGATGAAAGTCTCGGCCTTTATGGTGCCTTCGGCTACGATCTGGCTTTTCAATTCGAGCCTGTCGAATTCAAGATAAAACGCCCTGACGACCAACGTGATCTGGTGCTTTATCTTCCTGATTCTATTTTGCTGGTTGACCATTATTCGGCACGTGCATGGGTCGACATTTATGATTTTTCGTTTGATGGCAAAACAACCAGGGGGCATCAACGCCAGACAAAGGCCGAGCCATTCAAGGCGGCGGCGGATGTTTTGCAAAAAAGCGACCATGAAAAAGGCGAATATGCACTTCTTGTCAAACAAGCCAAAGAAAGTTTCAAACGGGGTGATCTGTTCGAGGTTGTTCCCGGACAGACATTTTATGAACAATGTCCGGCCAAGCCTTCAGCCATTAGCAAAAGATTGAAACTTACCAATCCTTCGCCCTATTCATTTTTCATCAATTTGGGCGAAAAAGAGTATCTTGTCGGCGCATCGCCGGAAATGTATGTGCGCGTTACCGGACGGCGCGTCGAAACTTGCCCGATTTCGGGAACTATAAAACGCGGCACCGATGCTATTTCCGATTCAGAACAGATTTTGGCTTTGCTCAATTCAAAAAAAGACGAATCCGAATTGACAATGTGTTCCGATGTTGACCGCAACGACAAAAGCCGGGTTTGTGAACCGGGGTCGGTGCGCGTTATTGGCCGCCGGCAAATCGAAATGTATTCGCGCCTTATCCATACGGTTGACCATATAGAAGGGCGGTTGCGCAAGGGACTTGATGCCTTTGATGCATTTTTGTCACATGCATGGGCGGTAACGGTAACGGGAGCGCCAAAATTATGGGCAATGCGCTTTATCGAGAACCATGAAAAAAGTGCGCGTGCCTGGTACGCCGGTGCAATCGGTATGATTTTTTTCAACGGTGACATGAATACCGGGCTGACACTGCGCACGGTGCGCATTAAAAATGGTGTTGCTTCGGTGCGCGCCGGTGCCACACTTCTTTATGATTCTGATCCACAGGAAGAAGAAGCCGAAACAGAGTTGAAAGCTTCCGCATTGATTGCCGCTATCCGTGACAGTGCCAAACCATTGTCCGAAAAAAGTTGTAACGAAAGCAAAAAACAGGGCGAGGGTGTCAATATCTTGCTCGTTGACCATGAAGATTCCTTTGTTCACACTTTGGCCAATTATTTTCGCGAGACGGGGGCAAAAGTCACGACCGTGAGAAGTCCGGTCGGCGCGGAGGTTTTCGATGCGGTAAATCCCGATCTTGTTGTGCTGTCGCCAGGGCCGGGCACACCAAAAGATTTCAATTGTGCCGATACAATCAACAAGGCGCTGACACGGAAAATTCCGATTTTCGGTGTTTGTCTGGGGCTTCAAGCGCTAACCGAAGCATTGGGTGGCAAATTGCGCCAGCTTGCACTGCCCATGCATGGCAAACCGTCGCAAATCCGTGTATTGGACAATAGCGTGCTGTTTCACGGCTTGCCTGAAAACATCACGGTCGGGCGCTACCATTCCATTTTTGCCGATCCGAGCTTTCTGCCACAAGAATTCAAGGTGAGTGCCGAAACCGAAGATGGCGTTATTATGGCGATCGAGCATAAAAGCAAACCGTTGGGTGCCGTGCAATTTCACCCCGAATCAATCATGAGTCTGGGGGGGGATGTCGGAATGCGCATTATCGAAAATGTAGTCTCCAGATTGGTCAGGAAGGCTTGGCAATGATCGACGCGAATTCAAGGCTCAAACGATTGGCAATATGGTCTATTCCGGTTGCGATCATTGTTTTTGCACTTAAATATTTCGCTTATTATGTAACGGGTTCGGTCGCACTTTATTCGGATGCGCTGGAATCAATTGTCAATGTCATTGCGGCTGTTGCTGCTTATGTTGCCATCACCATCAGTATGAAGCCGGCCGATCGGGATCATCCCTTTGGTCATCATAAAGCGGAATATTTTTCGGCAGTTCTGGAAGGGGCAATGATTTTTGTCGCGGCAATCATGATATTGCGCGAATCATGGCCCTCTCTTACCTCGGCACATTTGCCCCAACAGCCCGGCTATGGTCTGGGAATCAATCTTTTTGCCGGTATTATCAATGCGCTATGGGCATTGGTGCTGATAAAAGAGGGCAAAAATTCGCATTCACCGGCATTGAAGGCCGATGGCCTTCATCTGATGACTGATGTTTTTACTTCTTTCGGTGTGCTTGCCGGCCTTCTTGCGGCAATTGTTAGCGGTTGGGCCATTCTTGATCCGTTGCTGGCAATTATTGTCGCATTGAATATTCTCTGGCAAGGCTGGAAAGTCATCAACAATTCCGTTCAGGGGCTGATGGATGTCGGTGTCGAACTGGAAGAAACTGTGCGTATAAAGGATATTATTTCAAGCCATGCTGCCGGTGCTATTGAAGCTCATGATGTCCGCACTCGCGTTGCCGGGCAGGTAACTTTTATCGAATTCCATCTGGTTGTGCCTTCGGCAATGACAGTGGGCGAGGCACACGATATTTGCAACAGAATCGAAGACGCATTGAAGAAAGCTATCGAAAACGCAAGGATTGTCATTCATATCGAGCCGGAAGAAGAAGCAAAATTGCCACCCGGCACGACGGCCGTGCCGATAGCATGAGGGATGATATGTTAAAAATCAGAAATCTCCAGCAAAAACTGTTGTCCGACCATTGGACAAAGTTGACCGCTGTTTCTTATCAACAACAGGAAAAAGACGGTCATTGGAGCAACCAGAAACGCGAAACCTACCATAATCCCGACGGTGTTGGTGTTCTGCCTTATGATTGTCAACGCAAGACAGTGCTTTTCGTCAGACAGTTTCGCGTGCCTCCTTATCTTGTCAATGGTACTGAAAGTGTTCTGGAAGCCTGTGCCGGTCACATCGAAAAAGGCGAAACAGCCGAGCAATCCATTTTGCGCGAGGCGGGAGAAGAGCTCGGCTACCAAATCCGTCATCTCGAACTTGTTTTTAACGGATTTACCAGTCCGGGATTTTCTACCGAGCAGCTTTGGCTGTTTTTGGCGCAATATTGCCAACAAGATCATCTTTCATCAGGTGGCGGGCTGGTAGAAGAGGGCGAAAACCTTGAAATTATCGAGATGGATTTTGATGAAGCGGTTTCACTTTTGGACAAAAAACAGATCAACGATATGAAAACCGCGTTGCTGATCAATGCCTTACGGTTGCGCTTAATGGCCTGAACAAGAAATGGTGATAGTCTTATAAAAAGATTGCCTCGACAAAAAAGCTGTGTCATATTTTCGCTTATGGAAAAGTTTGACACACAAAAATTGGTGAATAATAGCCGCATCGGCGATACCGATTTTTGTGTTTTGTCTGCAAGCTTGCTTCTTCTTGGCCTTATGAGCGACTGCCGGGTCCGGTGAGGAGCACCCGGCGGTCGTAATCGCCGGTGTAAATGCTCCTCTTTTCAAATTATCTCCAACAATATCGCCGTTATTCGGTAGTTTTTAAACGAGTGCAAGACATGAGTATTTCGCAACCAGCCTTTAACAAAGGTATGCCGACAGCATCAGCCAAATATCAGCCATATCCTAAAATTCATCTGGAAAATCGGCAATGGCCGGACAAACGCATTGAAAAAGCCCCTATATGGTGTTCGGTCGATCTGCGCGATGGCAATCAGGCGCTGATTGATCCGATGGGACAGGATCGTAAGGAACGCATGTTCCGTCTGCTTTTAGAAATGGGTTTTCCGGAAATTGAAATCGGTTTTCCTTCCGCCTCGCAAACAGATTTTGACTTTGCCCGCTGGTGCATCGAGCACGGCAATGTTCCGGAAAATGTAAGTTTACAAGTTCTGGTGCAATGTCGGCCGGAACTCATTACCCGCACCTTTGAAGCACTTGATGGGGCAAACCATCCGATTGTCCATTTTTATAATTCGACAAGCGAATTGCAACGGCGCGTTGTTTTTGGCAAGGATGTTGCAGGAATTAAGAAAATTGCCACCGACGCGGCAAAAATGGTCATGGATATGGCGGCCAAAGCTGGCAAACATTACCGTTTTGAATATTCACCGGAAAGTTTTACCGGCACCGAACTTGAAGTCGCATTGGAAATATCGAATGCGGTAATCGAGATTGTCAATCCCACACCTGATCATAAAATGATTTTGAACCTGCCTTCGACGGTCGAGATGTCGACACCCAATATTTATGCCGACGAGATCGAGTGGATGTGCCGCAACATTGACCGGCGCGATAGTGTTCTGATTTCGCTGCACCCGCATAATGACCGTGGTTGCGGCATTGCCGCAACGGAGTTGGGTTTGCTGGCGGGTGCCGATCGTGTTGAAGGCACGCTTTTCGGCAATGGCGAACGCACCGGCAATGTCGATATTGTGGCA
>NZ_CALYQK010000034.1 GCF_945285465.1 uncultured Bartonella sp.
CCCGCGCAAATCGGCATAGCCCAATTCGGTTACCAGAACATCGACATCATGTTCGGTGTGGTCGACATGGGCAACCATCGGAACGACAGAAGAAATCTTGCCATCTTTGGCCACCGATTTGGTGACAAAAACCGAAATAAAGGCATTGCGGGCAAAATCGCCCGAACCGCCAATGCCGTTCATCATATGGGTGCCACCGACATGGGTGGAATTGACATTGCCATATATATCGAATTCGAGTGCTGTATTGATAGCAATGATGCCAAGCCGCCGGATAATTTCGGGCAAATTCGATATTTCTTGCGGGCGCAAAACGAGCCGGTCTTTATAGCGTTCGATATTGGAAAAGACACGCGCCGCACAAGCTTCACTCAGAGTGATTGAAGAAGCGGACGCAAAATCGAGTTTACCGGCATCAAACAGCTCGAAGGTCGAATCCTGCAACACTTCGCTATACATTTGAAGATTATGGAAGGGGCTATCGACAAAACCGGTCAAAACCGAATTGGCAATGGTGCCGATCCCCGCCTGCAGCGGCTTTAATGTCCTGTCAAGACGACCCTTTTTGACTTCGCTTTCAAAAAATGTGGTCAGATGACGGGCAATCTCATCGGTCGCATCATCGGTTGGCAAAATCAACGACGGACTATCGGGAACATCGGAAATGACAATTGCCGCAATTTTGTTCTTGTCAACCATGATTGCCGGTGTGCCGATGCGGCTATCAGGCTTTAAAACGTCGACCGGTGTGCGGTTTGGTCGTGCTTGCGGAATATAAATGTCATGAATGCCTTCAAGAGCCGGATTAACACTGACATTAAGCTCGACAATGATCTTGTCGGCGGCCATGGCAAAACTTGCCGAATTGCCAACCGATGCTGTGGGAACAATCGAGCCGTCTTCATGGATGGCCACCGCTTCAATAATGGCGACATCGACCGGCCCGATCTGGTGGGCGCGCAATTTTTCTACCGTTTCGGACAAATGCTCATCAATAAACATGACCTCGCCACGATTAATGGCATTACGCAATGTCTTGTCAACCTGAAACGGCAGGCGGCGGGAAAGCACGCCAGCCTCACACATAACCTTGTCGGTATCATGGCCGAGCGAAGCCCCGGTTATCACGGTCACTTTAAAGGGGTGGGATTTTGCCCGCTTGGCCATGGCATGGGGAACAAGCTTGGCATCACCGGCGCGGGTGAACCCGCTCATCCCGACAACCATGCCATCTTCAATAAAACCTGCCGCCTCATCGGCTGAAACGATTTTTTTTCTTAAATCGGCACAAAAAATCCGGTTTTCAAACATTCAATTCTCCCATTCTCGCCAATAAAATGCCCACCATTGCTCAACCGGTCAAAGATATGAGACAGTGGTTGCACATGACCTTATAACGCTTCGTCCATTTCTGAAAGAATCTTGCAAGCTGCCGCCAACGGATCATCGGCTTTGACAATCGGACGGGCAACAACAAGATGGCTGGCACCAGCCGCAATTGCCTGTTTCGGGCTCATAACCCGCTTCTGGTCGCCCTGCTCTGCCCCGTGCGGGCGAATGCCCGGTGTAACCAGCGCCATATCGGGGCCGATTACATTTCTTAACAAGGCAGCTTCGGCGGCCGAGGCAACAATGCCGCCCATTTTTGCTTCCCGCGCCTGACGGGCGCGTTTCAAAACCAGTGTTTCAGGGTCGTCGCTATAGCCGGCCTCTTTCAAATCCGCGCCGTCCATCGACGTTAAAACGGTAACGCCGAGCAGACACAAATTGCTTCCCCGTGCGGCTTCAACCGCCGCGTGCATCGCCTTGGGGTAGGCATGGATTGTCAACATATCGACACCCAGTTTGACAATATTTTCCACCGCACTTTTGATGGTGTTGTCAATATCCAGCAATTTCATATCAAGGAAAACTTTTTTGTTGGCACTCTTGAGGGCGCGGGCAAAATCGAGACCGCCGGCAAACAACAATTGATAACCTATTTTATAAAAATTGATTGTATCACCCAGTTCTTCAACCAGTTCTTCCGCCTGACGAATATCGGCCACGTCCAATCCGACGATCAACCGATCTCGCATCAAACTTACCATCAACAAACTCCATTGCCATTATGTTTCTTCGATTGCGGCACCAAAAACCGTGCCGATATTGCCGCACCAAAACCAATGCAGATATTGCCGCACCAAAATCCGTGCCGTTGGTTATACCTGTCGATATTGCCTGTTAACAGATACGCCGGCAGGTTGCAACCTGCCGCCTTTACACCCGCAGACTACTTCTGCCCAATATTTCACCGCCCTTGTGCAAATAGACATCCCCCCGATAGTTTGAAAATTACGTTCCGCTGTTTTTCATGACAGGAATAGGAATATTGACGGTGCCGTTACCGGTGCTGGCATTGGTTTTGGGTGCGGTTACCTTTTCCACCGCCATTTTTGCATCATCGGAAATACCCGAATTGTCACCCGGACCGGTGTCGCCCAGAAGCCCTTTGGCCTTGGCATCATAATAATAGCCGCGGGCATAAAGGCGCACAGCCTGCGCTTCATCGCCCTCGGCAACCTTATAGGCACCGGCCAGATATTTTACGGCAAACCGCAAATTTGTTTCGGCATCGAGCAATCCTTTCGGATCGCCCTGATAGCCCAGCCCCTTGGCGGTCGGATGGCTGATTTGCATCAAGCCCAGATACGGCCCGTTGCGGCTGCCGGGATTGCCGTTACTTTCCCGTTTGACAACGCGACGCACCAGCCGCTCCGGCACATTATAGGCCAGCGAATATTTGGAAATGAGCTGTTCGACTTCCGGACTGGCATGGGCAAGTTCCACCGGCCCTGTCGACGTGTCGACACCATTTGATGTGCGGCCAGCCTGATTTGCCAGCACCGCCGGATTGGCGGTCTTTCCTTCAAAAGCAAGTTCTTTGAAGACAGGAACAGGAATTTTTTTGTCGATCAGATAACCATAAGACAATGGCGTTGTCATGGTACCAACACGGGCTATTGCTGAAGACGCATCCGTAAGCTCGACCTTCGGTTTGTTTTGTTGTGTACAAGCCGCCAAACACCCGGTTATCGCGACAATGCTTCCACTGACAATCAAACGTTGTTTCGTCATAAACCACCCGTTTAAAAACAATCTTATGCAAACTTCCAGGACACACCATAAAATCGGTCGATTGAAACCGCATGTCCGTCTGCCATCGGGCACGCCGGCTCCATCAGCCAACATCATGGCAATCCTGTGACCGAATTGTCATTTTCAGAAACGTGCAGTCCATGACCGCAATTTTCTGTTGAAATGGCATTTAGGCCCATCCATTGCAAAGTCAACCTAACATAACTTATTCAAATTGGCAAAACATGGTTTACAAAAGATTGATTTTTATCGCACCAGCAATGTCGCGGTAAATTTTTGCCGACTGACTTTGCGGGTCTGCAATAAAAATCGGGGTTCCGGCATCCGATAAAACGCGCACATCCGGATCAAGCGGAAGTTCGCCCAGAAACGGCACCTGGCGGTGGCGCGCTTCATTGTGCGCTCCACCATGGCCAAAAATGTCGTAACGTTTGCCGGTATCGGGTGCAATAAAATAACTCATATTTTCGATAACCCCCAAAATCGGCACCCCGACTTTGGTAAACATTTCAATGCCCTTTCGTGCATCAACCAGTGCCAGATCCTGCGGTGTCGAAACAATGACAGCTCCGGTCAACGGCACTTGCTGGGCAAGTGTCAATTGGGCGTCGCCAGTACCGGGGGGCATATCGACCACCAAAACATCAAGCGGCCCCCACAAGACATCACGTAAAAATTGTGTAACCGCCGACATGACCATCGGCCCGCGCCACACCATCGGCCGGTCTTCATCGACAAGAAATCCCATCGACATCAACTTCAGCCCGAATTTTTGCAGTGTCTCGAGCTTGTTGCCCTCAACCGCGCGCGGGCGCTGGTTGATAAGGCCGGTCAAACGCGGCAGAGAGGGCCCGTAAATATCGGCATCAAGCAGGCCGACTTTAAACCCCTGCTCGGCCAGTGCCAAAGCAAGGTTGATGGCGGTGGTCGATTTGCCGACACCACCCTTTCCCGAAGCAACAGCAAGAATGTGTCTGACCCCTTCAATCGGCACTTTCTCGCCAACTTTAGCCCCCAAATGGGCATGCCCCGACTGGGCAACCACCTTTTTGGCTTGCTGATTTTTCATAGCTCCTTGCCGGACATCCGTGGTTTGCGCCGTTTTTGCCAGATCGCCTTTTTTCTCGGCTGTTAAAGTGACAATGGCCGCTTTCACCCCGTCAAGTGCGCTTACCACTTTTTCAGCGGCAAGGCGCATCGGCTCCAGTTCGCGGGCACGCTCGCTTGGAACGGTAATGGAAAAAAACACCTTTCCCTCATCAATAAAAATTTCCGATACCAGCCCGAGTGCAACAATATTGCTGTCAAAATCGGGGCCCTTGACGTTTTTCAATTGTTCGACAACATCATCGTTTGTGATATTGGACACGCCTTATTCCTTCCTGCAAATTTGCCGGATTTTTTCTTTTCCTACCGCTATCGGGTGGCAGCGGTCAACCGGCTAATGATCGGCTTTATCTGTTTTGATATTTGTTGAAACGTAATTTGTATTCTGCTGCATAACCCATTTGCCGACAATATCGCTATCAGCTTGACCAATCATATGGTCGGCGTCAATCATATAACTTTCGACCTTTGCCCCGTTTTTTTTCAGCAATGCCGATAAAGCAGGCTGGAAAGGCGAATAAAGAGCGTCTTTTTTACCGGAGATGGTCAAAACTTTTGTCTTGTTCAAATTTGCTTCCGGCATATTGTCAAGCACGGGCATCGAACGCAACAAAATGGCACGTCTTACCAGATCGGGATATTTCATCATAATGACAGTAAGCAGATTGGCACCGTTGGAATAGCCGACAAAAGTCACCCGTGACAAATCATAATTGTCGTCATGGCCAAGACGTGTCAGAAATTTTACAAAAGCATCGGCTTCCTTGATCACATCATTCTGGTCGAACTTTGTCGGCGTGATTTTTCTGAACCAGCGCGTTTCGCCCTTTTGCACCAGACGCCCGCGAATGCCAACAAGCGTTGCCCGCGGCCATATCGGGCGGGCAAAGGAAAACAGCGTTGTTTCATCACCGCCCGAACCATGGAGCAAAACAATAATTTCGCCCGAAGGATTGTCGCAACGCTCGACGCGATAGCGGAAATTCTGCGACCATATCAGACCGGCGAGCGGTTCATTTTCTTTGTCCATCAAAAATTCTTTCTTCAAGAGCCCATTGGGCGGCGTTTCAAAAGACGAACCACGGCGTGAAGCCGCCGACACATTTGTCGAAATCGGCATTTTGGCTTGTTGGGAGACTTCAGCACCCCCATAATGTCCATCGGCCGGTAAACGCCGATTTTCGGCAATGAAGGATTGTGCCGCACCAGGCTGCAAAAAAATGGCCAATTCCAACAAACAACAGGCAGAAAAGGTGAAAAACCACCTTTTTACAAGCCGTTCGATAAGCCGTTGCCTTGGCTCAAGCCGCACCTGTTTTGTCATAAGCCGGAGTCTTGTCATAAGCCATTTATGCTGGATTATCATTATTGTAACATTCACATTATAACAAGATTTGCCGCCATACAAAACAATTACCGATGAAAAACCGGAAATTGTTCCGGCTAACCATTGTTCAAAATAACCATATCATTGTTAACAGGCCGCCCCGCAGTCAACCCTTTTTTATTCCGCTTAAAGCGCGGCGTTCTGATGGCGGGATCCTTTCAGCCGGAATGGCCGCTTGCGGCAATTGCGACAATTTTTTCCGACAACTGTTTTATATATCAATATTTCTGCCAAGTGCTTTTGTATAAAACATGCACCTTTGAACGGTAAAACAATGCTATTTCACAAGGTGTCAAAGTGCTATTTAACAAGGTGCTATGTAACGGTGCTATTTAACAATGTGGCAAATGACAAAGCTTTTCCCCCCCGCTTATCGGCACCTTGTCTTGTCAAATTTGCTCGTCAGGCGTACCCCGCAATCTCTAGCTCAAAAACAGTGGTTGCCCAAAATGCAATACCATGCCGGAACGCAGGGCTTCGCGGCACATCAGGTTGCGTAACTCGTCCACGCTCGCATCCCCGTCAATAGTGTCGTTCAGCGCTAAAAACTCGTTTAATGATGACTCGACATCAAAAAGACTAGTTATTGGCCTTTCTGACAGACTATTCTTCGATGAAAGATATTGACGAATCATCATGATCAGTCGTTGCATTTCGTCATATTCTTTCGTCATATTGGAAATCCGTCCAGTAGTATTCCATTCATTTTTCAATCATAAGTTGAATTCGGTTAAAAAACAATCAACAATAGAAATAACTATAATAGCATGGTCACAAAAACATATTGGCAAAGCCGCTTTTTCCGGTTCATCGGCCGCATTCTTGCGGCAATCTGGTTTGTTATTGCCTGCCTGTTTTCGTTGTGGGCACTGTTGGCATTCTGGTTCCAGTTACCGTTCGGCAAAGCCGGTTTTTTTGTTGTGGCTGTCTTATGGGTTATCTTGACCATTATCGGTCTTTTTTATGACCGGAAAAAACCGTGGCGCGGACGGGCAATTTTGCCTGTTATGTTTATCGGTGTCGGCATTTGGTGGAGCAGCATCAAACCGACACTTGACCGTGACTGGGCCCCCGAATTGGCGCGCATGGTAACGGCAGAGTTTGACCGCCATGATCGCAACATTGTCAGAATAAGAAATATTCGCGATTTTGACTGGATAACACCCGACCGGGCAAAACCGGCATGGAAAGACGAGACCTATAATATTGATGATATTTGTGCCCTTGATGTCTATCTTTCTTATTGGATGGGCCCTTATATTGCCCACACGCTTGTCGGCTTTACCTTCAAAGACGGGCGACATCTGGTCTTTTCGGCCGAGATAAGACGCACCAAAGAACAGAATTTTTCCGCTATCGGCGGTTTTTTTAAAGAATTTGAGTTGATTATCATTGCCGCGCCGGAAGAAGATATCATAAAATTGCGCACCGATATCCGCCGTGAAAATGTCTACCGCTATTCGATCCGCGTGGGACAAGATAAAATGCGTGCTCTGTTTGTCGATTATCTGGAAAACGCAAACGAGCTTGCCCATAAAGCGCGCTTTTATAATACTCTGACGACCAACTGCACGACTGTTGTGTTCAATATGGCACGCATTCTTTATCCCGGGCTGCCACCTGACTGGCGCATTATCTTTTCCGGTCAATTGCCATCCTATCTTTACAAGCTCAAATTGATCGAAACACAAAAAAGTCTGGCCACGATTGTTGACGAAGCCCATATTGCGCCCCAAAATAACGGGATAAGAAGCCGATATTCTGTCGAAATAAGACGCCCGACACGCTTTAACGGTAATTGACTCGAGGAAAACTTAACCGTATAAGCGCAAAATTGCCCTGTGCTGTTTAAAAAGTACAGGCTGGAAAACTGTTCACAGCGGAAAACCGCACATAGAACCAAGAAGGGCCGCACGCCGCGGTATGTTAAATAAATGAAACGTACATATCAACCGTCCAAACTCGTCCGTAAACGCCGTCACGGTTTTCGTGCCCGTATGGCAACCCTTGGTGGACGCAAAGTTATTGCTGCCCGCCGCACACGTGGTCGCAAACGTCTTTCGGCATAATAAAAAATGCAATCCAAACGGGCGATAAAAGTGTTTTTCTACCGGGCTGCCATGCTTGGACAAGGGGCACTTTATCGGCGTTTGCCGGCAATTGCCAACCCCGCTCTTTACGGTTTGTGCTTTTCCAATGGGTGAGAAACGTTTTTGCCGTCTTCGCAAAAGAGCGGAGTTTTTAGCATTGCACACAGGGCAGAAACGGCGCGGTCCGTTTTTTTTACTGGAAGTGAAAAGTCGCAATTTGCCGGAAGATATCAGGGCAAAAACGCCGCCGCGTGTTGGTTTTACAGTAACACGCAAAAATGGAAATGCTGTCAGGCGCAACCGTATCAAACGGCGTTTACGTGAAGCTTTGCGTGTCGGATTGACACGTGATATCATCAACGGGACAGATTATGTCATTATTGCCCGTCCCGATGCACTTGCGGCATCTTTTGACAGCTTGACCCGCGAAATAAACCGCAGGTTCGATTAAAATTGTAAAACTTGAAACGGCAACAAGGACAATCGCTCATGGAATATAACCGTAATTTTTTCATCGCTATTGGATTGTCTTTGTTGATTATTCTGGCGTGGCAGTTCTTTTATGTCGCGCCCAAAAATGCCGATTTGCAAAAGGCACAGGAAATTGCCCGCCAGATCGAACATGATGAAGGCCAACAAAATGCGGCCGTTCCCAATGCGCAAAACAGCGAGCAAACGCCGCCACAGGAAAAAGAGGCAGAAAACGCTGCCCATTTGGAAATGACCCCGCAAGCGCGCAATAGCGAGTTGGAAAAGACCAGGCGGGTGACCATTGAAACACCCGAGCTTCAGGGGTCGATCAATCTTGTCGGCGCCCAGTTTGACGATCTGTTTTTGAAAAACTACCGTTTGACAGTTGACAAGAATTCGCCTGAAATTGCCCTTCTCAACCCCAATGGCTTCGACACAACCTATATTGCCGAATTCGGTTTTACCGGCAAAGGATTGCCAGCCGGCAGCCTGCCACAATTCAATACCGAATGGAAAGTTGATGGCGACAATACGACTTTGACACCGACAACTCCTGTTCGCCTTGTTTATGACAATGGACAGGGGCAGATCTTCCACCGTGTCATTTCTGTAGACAGCCATTACATGTTTACCATTGCCGACAGCGTGACCAATAATGCCTCCACGCCCATCAGCCTGTTGTCTTATGCCCGCGTTGCCCGCGCCGCCCCGCCCGAACACGCCAGTGCCACCTATCTTCTCCATGAAGGAATGATTGGTGTGGCCGGCGAAGATGGTTTGAAGGAAGAAAAATATTCGGCGTTGAAGGACTTGAAGCCTGATGCGGCCAATGAAAAGAAAATGGTCTTTTCCAATGTCAAGGGTGGCTTTGTCGGCATTACCGACAAATATTGGGCCGTTGCCGCCATTCCGCCGCAGGATGAAGAATATACCAGCCGTTTCATCTATTTCGACCGTTTGTCAACGCATTACCAGTCGGATTTGACCGGTAAACCGCTCACCATTGAGGCAGGGACGACACAAACCATTACCAACCGCCTGTTTGCCGGTGCCAAGCGCGTTGAAGCCATCAATGCCTATCAGGACGATCTCAAAATTCTGAAATTTGAATTGTTGATTGACTGGGGCTGGTTCTCGATCATTACCAAGCCGATGTTTGCCCTGATCGACATTCTCTTCAAGCTGACCAACAATTTCGGTGTAGCCATTCTGCTTGTCACCGTTATCCTTAAGGCGGTCTTGTTCCCGCTTGCCAACAAGTCGTATAAATCAATGGCGCGCATGAAAGTTGTCCAGCCGGCAATGATGGAAATCCGCTCGAAATATGCCGATGACAAAGTCAAGCAGCAACAGGCTATTATGGAGCTTTACAAAACCGAAAAAATCAACCCGCTTGCCGGTTGTTGGCCGCTGCTGGTGCAATTTCCGATTTTCTTTGCCTTATATAAAGTGCTTTATATCACTATTGAAATGCGCCATGCGCCGTTTTTTGGCTGGATTCAGGATCTGGCGGCACCCGACCCGACCTCGCTTTTCAACCTTTTCGGCTGGCTTCCCTATAATGTTCCGGCATTTTTGATGATTGGCGCGTGGCCGGTTATCATGGGCATTACCATGTTCTTGCAAATGCGCATGAACCCGACCCCTCCCGATCCGACACAAGCGATGATTTTTACATGGATGCCAATTGTTTTCACATTCATGCTTGCCTCTTTCCCTGCCGGTCTGGTGATCTATTGGGCATGGAACAACACATTGTCGATTGCCCAGCAGGCTCTCATCATGAAAAGTCAGGGAGCAAAAATCGAGCTTTGGGACAATTTGAAAGCTTTGTTCAAAAAGAAACCGAAGAAAGAGAAAAAATAGCGTGGATAAAAAGCCAGCAACAGGGGATAAACCCGCTTTTGCCGGGCTTTTTGCCCGTAATTGGGCTTTTATCCGCGGCGTTCCGGCAATGAAATTTTTGCCGCCCGAAGGGCCGGCCGAAATCGCCTTTGCCGGTCGTTCCAATGTCGGCAAATCTTCGCTCATCAATGCGCTGGTCGGCCACAAGGGGTTGGCACGTACGTCCAACACGCCCGGACGCACGCAAGAGCTCAATTATTTTGTGCCCGAAGGTTATAGCGGAACACTTGACGACCTGCCGCCGCTTGCCCTTGTCGACATGCCCGGCTACGGTTTTGCCGAAGCCCCGAAAGCGCAGGTTGACCAATGGACAAAACTGGTCTTCGATTATCTGCGCGGGCGCACCACACTAAAACGTGTCTATGTGCTCATTGATTCACGCCACGGCATTAAAAAGAACGATGCCGAAGTGCTGACATTGCTTGATAAAGCTGCCGTATCCTACCAGATTGTTTTGACCAAAGCCGACAAGATCAAACCGGCGCAACTGGAAAAACTGGTTACGGCAACAACAAAAGCAATCGTCAAGCGCCCTGCCGCTTTTCCCGATGTGCTTTCCACTTCTTCGGAAAAGAATACCGGTTTGAATGCGTTGCGTGAAACCATTCTGCATGTTGCCAATGTCGAATTCTAATTGCCTCAACAAAGTGTTTTTAACAACTTGACGGCGACAGTAATAATGGTGTGGCAAGCAACCCTTGTCGGGCCGCGACACTTTTTATCGCTGGCATTTGTCGGTTTTATTGTCTCTTAACACATGGTTAAGCATGGTTGTTACTACTTCGCTTACCTATATCTCCTTTGCTTGTCCAAAACATGAATGGGTTTTATAACAATTCATCAATTGAAAAGTAATATCGAGTAGTCATGCTAACGCTTTTTCATCATCCGATGTCATCGGCTTCCCGTTTTGTGCGTCTTATATTGAATGAATATGACGTTGCGACGAATCTTATCGAAGAGCATGAATGGGCGCGCCGGCGCGAGTTTCTGGTGCTCAACCCGGCGGCAACTGTGCCTGTTCTGCTTGCCGAGCGTGAAGTGCCGCTTTGCGGAGCCTATGTGATTTACGAATATCTTGATGAAACACGTGGAGGACTACGCCGTGACCAGAGGTTTTTTCCCGAAAATCCGCTCGAGCGGGCAGAAGTGCGCCGGCTTGTCGAATGGTTTCTCGGCAAACTGGAAAGTGAAGTGACGCGCCATATTGTGCGCGAGCGTATTTATAAACGCGAAATACCATTGGCTCAAGGTGGCGGCGCACCCGATTCCCAAACGCTGCGCAATGCCCGCGCCAATATTCGCCCGCATATGAAATATCTGGAATGGCTGGCCGCCTCGCGCGACTGGCTTGGTGCTACATCCATTTCCTATGCCGATCTTGCCGCTGCGGCGGCGCTTTCGGTTCTCGATTTTATGGGCGAAATTGACTGGACTTCTTTTCCTGCCTCGCGCGATTGGTATATGCGTCTCAAATCGAGGCCGGCATTCCGGCCGCTGTTGAATGATCGCATCAGAGGCATTGCTCCGAGCACACACTATGCCGACCTCGACTTCTGAACGGAAAAGAAAACTTAAAAGTTTTTTGCTGGAAGAAGCAGCCGCGCAAGGCTTTGACGCAATTGCCATTACCGGACGCAACAATAATCAGGCCGCCCTCCATCTTGTTGACGCGCTCAAAAGCGGCTATCACGGCACCATGGAATGGATGAACGAGACGGCCGAGCGGCGTATGGCGCCGGTCAATTTATGGCCGCAGGTCAAATCCGTTATTATGCTGGCCATGAATTACGGGCCCGATAAAAATGAATTCGCCGTCAAGGTCGAAAAAGACTGTGGCAATATTTCCTATTATGCCCGCCATCGTGACTATCATGAATTGATCAAAGGGCGCTTGAAGCAGATTGCTTCGCGCTTTGCCGCCCGTTTTGGCGGCGATGTCAAGGTGTTTGTCGATACCGCACCGGTCATGGAAAAGCCGCTTGCCCAATCGGCGGGTCTGGGCTGGCAGGGCAAGCACACCAATCTCGTCAGCCGCCAGTTCGGTTCATGGCTTTTTCTCGGGTCGATTTTTACCAATGTCGAACTTGATTATGACGAAGCCGAACATGACCATTGCGGTTCGTGCCGGGCCTGCCTTGCGGCTTGTCCGACCAGGGCTTTTCCCGCTCCTTACCAACTTGATGCGCGCCGCTGCATTTCCTACCTCACCATAGAGCTTAAAGAGCAAATACCGGTCGAATTCCGCAAAAACATTGCCAACCGCATTTATGGTTGCGATGATTGTCTTTCTGCCTGCCCGTGGAACAAATTTGCCCGGCAAACCCGTGAAATCAAACTGAAAGCCCGTGACGATCTGATTGCGCCAAAACTTCAACATCTGCTTGAACTGGACGAGGCGGCATTCCGTTCATTTTTTACCGCCTCGCCGATAAAACGCATCGGCCGCAACCGTTTTATTCGCAATTGCCTGATTGCTGCTGGCAATAGCGGCCAACGCAAGCTGCTGGCAACAGTTGAAAAGCTGCTTTTTGACGATGACCCGCTTGTTGCCGGTATGGCCGTGTGGGCACTGAAACAGTTAACCCGGCCCGATGAATTTGCTGAAATGCGCGAACGCTATATAACAATCCATAAAAACCCGCTTGTCAGCCTGGAATGGGAGTAAATGTGATGGGCTTCATGATTTTTGGCGCTGGTTATAGCGCCAAAGCCTTCGCCGCCCGCTTCGGCGGCACGATTTATGGCACCACGCGGCAAAAAGAAAACTTTAGCGCCCTTGAAAGGGCTGGCATTCGGCCGCTTCTTTTTCCCGAAGGGGCGATTGACGACGAATTTCGCAAAGCTTTAAGTGCCACCACCCATCTTGTCATTTCCATTGCCCCGACAGAAAGCGGCGAGAGTGTTTTGTGCCGTCCCGACTTTTTATCGGCAATGGAAAAACTTCAATGGATCGGTTACCTTTCGACAATCGGTGTCTACGGCAACCATGACGGTGCGTGGATTGACGAGGAAGCACCCTGCCGCCCGTCATTGGCACGCAATGAAATGCGCCTCGAGGTTGAAAAACAGTGGCAGGATTTTGCCCGTCAACGTGGCCTTGCGCTCGCAATATTGCGCCTTGGCGGCATTTATGGGCCAAAGCGCAATGTCTTTGTCAAGTTGAGTGATAAAACGGCGCGGCAAATTATCAAGCACGGGCAGGTTTTCAACCGTATCCATGTTGACGATATTGCCGGAGTTATCAATGCTTTCGGCGCGAAAAAAACATCGGGTATTTATAATATTGTTGACAGTCACCCCTGCCCGCCACAAGATGTCATTTGTTATGCAGCAAAATTGATGGGGAAAAAACCGCCAGCAGAAATCCCGTTTGATAAAGCCGAAATGTCGGCGATGGCCCGTTCTTTTTATAATGACAATAAAAGAATCGTGAACCATAAATTGTTAAAAACAGGATATCGGTTGAAATATCCGGATTATCGTGCTGCACTCGATGCTATGTGGATGACAAATGTCTGGGGTTCGCCGGAAGGGCACTAACATGACTTCAAGGTTTATTTCAATCAGCAGGATTTTGACCATGGTAGCGGCAATCTGGGCGATTTTACCTGCCATATCCCATGCTGACGAACCGGCAAAAGAAGCATTCGGAAAAATGAGACTTCCCTCTCAAGGGCCGGCTCAATCTATCGGCTTTTACTCCAAGGGGTGTTTGAAAGGCGGTGAGGCCTTGCCGGTCGACGGCCCCAACTGGCAAGTCATGCGGCTGTCACGCAACCGCAATTTCGGCCATCCGGCAACCATCCGCTTTATCGAGCAATTGTCGCGCGAGGCCGCTAAAGATGGCTGGCCGGGGCTACTTATCGGCGATATTTCACAACCGCGCGGCGGGCCGATGTTGAACGGTCATGCTTCCCACCAGATCGGGCTCGATGCCGATATCTGGCTCACGCCAATGCCCGACCACCGTTTAAGCCGTGAAGAGCGTGAAAATATGCAGGGCATTTCGATGCTCATGAAAGATTCGCTTTATGTGGATGCGAAAAAATGGACGCCGGAGCGCACCGCCCTTATTCGCGATGCGGCGCAAAATCCGCAGGTCGAACGCATTTTTGTCCACCCGGGCATTAAAAAACAACTTTGCGACACCGTTAAAGGCGACCGCTCGTGGCTTGGCAAAGTGCGCCCCTATTGGGGGCATTTCTGGCATTTCCATGTCCGGCTCAAATGTCAGGCCGATTCGCAAAACTGCAAATCGCAACCGGCGGTAAATGCCGGTGATGGCTGTGACAAGTCGCTTGCCTGGTGGTTTACGGACGAGCCATGGGCCGGGAAAAAAGGAAAAAAAACCGCAACACCGCCACCAAAACCGAAAGTTATGATGGTTTCCGATCTGCCGAAAGAATGCAGTGCCGTTCTCGCCGCACCCGATAAACCGTAAATGCCGACAAACGCTTAAACACAAGGACTTAAATCCATGCCCAATCTTCATCTGGAATTTCCGGTTCTTATCGGCGATATTGGCGGCACCAATATGCGTTTTTCGCTGATTTTGTCAGAAAAAGGCGAGCAACAGGCAATCGCCACACGTCAGGTCAGCGATTTTGCCACGATAGAAAACGCTATTAACGAGGCCATTCTGCCATTGGCAAAATATGCCCCCAAATCGCTTTTTCTGGCCATTGCCGGCCCCGTTGCCGGTGATACCATCAAACTGACCAATTGTAATTGGGTCATAAGGCCTGAAAAACTGATGCGTGAATTTCATTTCAACGAAGTTTTTATCATCAATGATTTTGAAGCACAGGCACTGGCAACAATCGTCCTGCCGGAAAAATACCTTCAGCCGATCGGCGGGCAAAATATTGCTACCAGCACCTGCCAACATGAAAAAACCAAAGTGATTATCGGTGCCGGTTCGGGTCTGGGTATTGCCGGACTGGTCAGAATTAACGAGCTTTATATTCCCATCGAGGGCGAAGGCGGCCATATTGACTATGCCCCGCAAAGTGAAGAAGATCTTGCTCTTTTTCCTTATTTGCAAAAAATTGTCGGGCGGGTAAGTGCCGAAGAGCTGCTTAGCGGGCGTGGCTTGGTCAATATTTACTGCGCTTTTTGCCTTTTGCGCGCCACCACACCCCGTGTCGAAGCGCCGGAAGAAATCTCCTCCGAGGCACTGATTGCCCATGATCGGCAAGCTTTTGATGCCGTGCAGTTTTTTATCAATTATCTGGCGCGTCTTGCCGGCGATTTTGCGCTGATTTTCAAGGCTGAAGGCGGCGTTTATATTGGTGGTGGTATTTTACCGGAAATGGCTTCGCTCATTCAACCTGATGAATTCCGCAAAAACTTTACCAAAAAACCACCCCATGAAACCATACTGGAAAAAATTCCGACCCTCATTATGACCCATCCGCGTGCCGCCCTTGTCGGTATGGAATCCTATATCTATCAGCCCCGCCGTTTTTTACTCGATCAGGAAAACCGCTTTTGGGTTAATAACAAAAAATAAGCTGTTTACATTGGTTGCTTTGAGGGTGTCCACTTTTACGTTGGTGCCTTTCGCCTTCACTCGTTTTGTTTTGCGGCCGCCGGTTTGGCAAAATGGAAAAGAGCCTTTCTACTTTTCGTATTTTTGTCATCTCCAAAGTTAGCCCAGTTCTTTTAATTCTTTTTATCGTTTTTTGTGAGCAAATCTTTAACCATCCAACCTGTTAAACTGTTACTGGTTTAGCGCACGGTCGCGCTATTATTTGTCAGCTGCTTGATTGTTTATCTGATTCCATTTAAAGTAGTAAGTAACAGATTTGCCTCGTCACGAGGCATTGTTTTTCTGATTCAGCGGTGGGGACTTTTTTCATGTTATTTAAATCAGGATATTTTTGATCCGTCTCTTTCATTGCCTTTTCGGCAGCAATCGGGCCCGGCACAACAAACGTTATGGCGGGAGCGGCAAAAGCCGAAAACGTTATTAACTACGAAGGTGATAACGCTGCTCTTGAAACTGATCCAATAGGGAATTATCCGGTATATAGAAGCCTTTTTTTCAACGACAAGCCTTGCCAACAACGCAATCAATGTTGGTGGTGAAACGGATAAAGGCGAGCAGGCAACATGGACAACCGAAAATGGGGGCAGTGCACCATTTATTATTTATGGCGGTGTCGATATCTATGAGCGCGGTAAAACCTCGGCACATGCTTTGACCGATAATATTGAAAACAACCACATTGTTATGAAAAATGTTTCCTATAACTGGTCGGGGAAAAACGCCGATGAAGGCGTTGTCGCCATCGGTTTGGGCGGTTTTGGCGGCGGTTCTGTGTTTGGCGGATTGAGCCTGGGCAACGGGAAAAACCTGACAACATCAGATGACTATGTTGACGGACTCGTTGGTAGAATTATTTCGGGTAACACTATTTTACTGAACAACGTTACAATAACCGGCAGTGATGGTGGCTATGGAATTAATTCCAGTGTTTCTGACAACACTCGCTCCGGCAGCGCCATCGGTGGCATTGGGGGGCGCCCCGGTTTTTGGCGGTTTGAGTATCGGTGTAGACTCGCTTGACATATCTGATTACGATAGAGGCGGCATTGGCGGAGAAGTCTTCAATAATTCTGTGAAACTTGCGAAGGTCACCCTCAATGGCGGTGATGGTGGCAATGGTGGCGTTGGCAGCAATTACAACGATGCTACTGATGGTGGCGGTCTTGGTGGCTTTGGTGGCGGCTCTGTCTTTAGTGGTGTCAGCATCGGCGGAACAGGGACTGTCATTTCGTCGGGCGATGGTGGTGCCGTTCATAATAACAGTGTCGACCTTCGTGATGTCATATTGAATGGTGGGAAAGGCGGCAACGGTGCGTCTACCCGATTTACTGATGGCACCGGCAATGGTGGCATTGGCGGCGGTTCCGCTTTCGGCGGCCTTTCAATTTCAAGTGCCAATGGTTTTGGTACCGACGAAAGTGGTGAAGGCGGCAAAGTTTCCAAAAATAGTGTCTTCCTTTTCAATACGACATTGAACGGTAAGGAGGGTGGCAAAGCCGGGCCCAAAGAAAAAAATGGTGGTGCCGGTGTTGACGGTCTTGACGGCGGCTCTGTCTATGGTGTGGCAAGCCTTGCCGGTGCCAGTGGTGATGGTGATGGCAGCCCCAGCAAAGCCGGCAAAGGTGGCGATGTAACAGAAAACACTGTCGAACTTTCAGGAAAGACATCCATTTCCGGCAATGTCTATGGCGGTTTCTGGCAAGGCGGTGGTGCCGGTAAATACGCAGAAACCGGCCTATCCGGCAATGTAACAGGAAACACCATCACTCTTAGAGGAAGTGAAATTACTATCGGCAAACGTGATGAGAACGGTCAGGTAACGGCCTATGGTGCCACTTATGGCGGCTACAGCCTTAAAGGGGACGGAACAGTCAATGCAGCAGTCGATGTTTTTACCGGCAACACTTTGAACCTTGATGGCTATCGCGGCGCAGTTTCCGGCATTTATAATATTGAAAACTACAATTGGATTTTGCCGAAAGATATTAAAAATGGCGATACTTTGATCACAATCGCCGAAGGTGGCAAAGCTGTCGATCTTACCAATACCAAACACACGATCGCCGATATGGATCCATCGGGCGCACGGCTTAAAACGGGTACCAAAATAACCTTGATCAACAAGACACAAGGAACGTGGAAAGCACCGGGCTCCTATACTGTCAGACAAGGCCAATTTGTCGTTTATCAGGCAAATCTCGTTCAACAGGCGGCAGGCCTCAACACAGCCCTTGTGCTAACCGTCCGCTCGGCTGCCGATGATGGCCTGTCGGAAGTCGATAGTGGCGCAAGCCTCAACCCGCAATCGAAATCCTATGCCGAAGGGCGGGCTGCCGCTCTCGGTTTTGTAACCCGGGGTTCCGATCTTATCAGTGCAAATCTGGGCGATATTCGCAGCGAAGTTACATCGCGTAATAGCGTTACTTCACCGGCTTTCACGCCGTTCATCATTACCGGTGGTGCCTCGCAACGCTATAAAACCGGAAGCCATGTCGATGTTGACGGTTTCAACATGATTGCCGGTCTGGCTACCGGCTTTGATCTTTCAGCTGGCCATATTGTAACGGCAGGCGCCTTTTTTGAATATGGCCGTGGTACTTATGATACCTATAACAGCTTCACCAATTTTTCCTCTGTTCATGGTGATGGCGACAGCGATTATAAGGGCGGCGGCGTTTTCGCTCGTATCGACTCTGCCGGCCCCGGCTTGGGGCGCGTCAAGGATTTGAAAAACGACGCGACCGACGGGCTTTATGCCGATGCGTCATTGCGTGTCGGCCAATCAAGCAGCACGTTCGATGTCGGGCGTAATCTCGATGTGTTGGGGCATAGCGGCGACTATCGCGGTTCTTATGACAGCGATGTCACCTATTATGGTGGCCATATCGGCGGTGGCTATGTGTTCAACTTTGACGAGAAAAACACATTGGATGTTTATGGGCGCTATCTTTGGACACATATGGATAGCGATACCGTCAAGGTTGGCAATGAACGGTTGCAAATTGACAGCAGCACCAGTTCGCGGATCCAGTTGGGCGGCCGGTATCATTATGGTTATAATGATTGGATAAAGCCTTATGTCGGTGCTGCCTATGATTATGAATTTGACGGCGAAGTCGCCGCCGAGGCTTACGAGTTTCATCTCGACAAACCTTCTCTGGAAGGTTCAACCGGTATTTTTGAAGCCGGTGTCAAATTGAACCCGATAAAAACCAATCAGGCTTTGAGCGTCAATGCTGACGGTCAGGGCTATGTCGGCACAAGGCAAGGCGGCGGCGGTGTCAAATTGAAATATGAGTTTTAATCGTATACCGGTTTTTTAAATATAGAATTTTTTGGCGATAAAGGTCTGTGAATGGCCAGCTTTATCGCCAAAAAATTGGCTGTGATAGCCGATAAATTGCCATCAATTTTGCCGTGGTTTGTTTCGACTTTTCAAAGACAAACGTATTGCAAAGTAAAAGACAAATGCAATTGAAAAAAGCCGATTTGGCAAAGAACAGATTTTCTGTAATATTAAAACCCGTCACTGCTACAACACGGCGGTTGAGCCAAACCGCTGCCACGGTTCAAGCACTGCACCCTTTTATAGCTGCACGCTTTTAAGCGACCACCTTTTATAGTTGCGATCTTTTATAAACGGCATTCCAAACATCGCGTCATAGCAGCATTAAAGACCAGAACGGTCGAAAACACTTGAAGGTGAAAACCATCCCTGCCCCGAACGTGTTTCGTTTCTTCACGAAAAAAGCGTGGGCCTTGCCGGTGCGTTCCAGTTAGGTTTTTTAGCTCTGATATTTTTGGCGGGGCGCAAACCGGCTGCTGATTTGCTTCTTAAACCGACAATTGCCGCTATAACGGGCTTTTTTTAAGCAAAAAGCGGCAAATCGATCTTTGTCGGGGGCAAAAAAAATTTGCCGACAATTGCTAAAAAATCGTTGGAGTAAGGCAATTTATTGGCCGCGAATTGTTTGCCCACCCTTGGCATTTGCCACCATTATCGGATAAAATAACAGGACAGCCAGTCTTGATGGCAGTGCTTTAGATAAAATATTCAGGAGAAAATAATGCGTTTAGCAGTAGTCGGTGCCGATGGCAAAATGGGGCGGGAGCTTCTTGCCGCTATCAAGCGGATTGACGGGGCCGAGCTTGCCGGTGCCGTCGTCAAATCGGATTCTCCATATGTGGGCAAAGATGCCGGTCTGCTGATTGGTCAGGCACCGTGCGGCATTATCCTTTCCGACGACCCGCTGCCGGTTTTTGCCAAGGTTGAAGGTGTGCTCGATTTTACCAGTCCCGAGGCGAGTGTGGCTTATGCTGCTTACGCTGCTCAGGCGCGCATTGTCCATGTCATTGGCACAACCGGTTTTTCAAACGATGATGAAGACAAGATCAAGGCCGCCGCAGCGCATGCGACAATTGTCAAATCCGGCAATATGAGCCTCGGAGTCAATGTTCTGGCAAGCCTGGTTAGAAAAGCCGCCAAAGCCTTGAACGAGGAATATGATATCGAAATTGCGGAAATGCATCACCGCAGAAAAGTCGACGCCCCGTCGGGCACCGCTCTTCTTTTGGGGCAAGCTGCCGCCCAGGCGCGTCGTGAAAATCTGGCCGAAGTCAGTGTGCGCGGGCGCGATGGCCATACCGGCCCCAGAAAAACCGGTACAATCGGCTTTTCTTCGCTTCGTGGCGGCACGGTTGTGGGCGACCATTCGGTCATCTTTGCCGGCGAGAACGAGCGCATTGTGCTTTCGCATTTTGCACAAGAACGGTCTATCTTCGCCGATGGTGCAGTGAAAGCGGCACTTTGGGCGCAAAACCGGAAACATGGGCTTTATTCCATGGCTGATGTTTTAGGTCTTACCGATTAACTGATGGAAAACCCCGATAAGGAGGAAAAAATGTCGCGAATATTAGTTCTGGTACGCCATGGCCAAAGCGAATGGAACCTGAAAAATCTGTTTACCGGATGGAAAAATCCCGGCCTGTCCGAAAAAGGTGTCGAAGAAGCTATTGCCGCCGGAAAAAAGCTGAAAGCCACCGGTCTCAGATTCGACATTGCCTTCACATCGGCACTCAAACGCGCGCAGGATACCTGCCAGTATATTCTTGACGAAATGGGGCAGCCGGATCTTGAAACGATCAAAAATCAGGCCTTGAACGAACGCGATTATGGCGATCTTTCCGGCCTCAACAAAGATGATGCGCGCAAAAAATGGGGCGAGGAACAGGTTCACATCTGGCGCCGTTCCTATGACGTTCCCCCGCCCGGTGGCGAAAGCCTGCGTGATACGGGGGCGCGCGTCTGGCCATATTATATGTATAACATCCAGCCGCATGTTTTGCGTGGTGAAACGGTGCTTGTTGCCGCTCACGGCAATTCGCTCCGCGCCCTCATCATGGCTTTGGAAGGCCTGAGCGGCGATGAAATTGTCAAACGCGAGCTCGCCACCGGCGTGCCGATGATTTACGAATTGAACGCCGATTCAACCATCGCCTCCAACCAAATTCTTGACTAAAAGTTCTTTATCAGAAAACATGCCGTCGCGGCCAGCCAACCGGCATGTTTATTTTTAAAAGTTTCTCCGACTGCACTGTAAGCACGTCATGAACAGTTTTCGCTGTACATGACAAGGACAAGAAAAATCGCACCACAAAATGCCTCGACGGCCATTATTGACGGTTGTTTTTTTAAAAAGCATGTGATCAAACTCAAGAAATGACAATAATCATGCTGGCATTTGGGGGTAAATGATAAATCTGGTTGACAGTTGGAAATTGCCAGATTAGATGAAACGCAATGCCCAGATGGCGGA
>NZ_CALYQK010000035.1 GCF_945285465.1 uncultured Bartonella sp.
ATGAGAATGGATTTTATATCTGTGCGTTTTGGCATGGCAACATCCTATCGCAAACACCCACACCGGCAAAAAGCGGGCAGGTTCAACGTTTCTTTTTTTAAGGCTAAGCCTGCCTTATAGGTAAAGTTGACGGGAAAGTAACCCCTAAAAATACTCTTTTCATCTTTTTTTTTATTTTTATGGCATTGGTAAGGCTTCTCTTCGGTGGTTCGGCTTTTATATGGTTGAAAAGGGTCTGGATTTAACGGAGAAACCGATGCGTTGGGAAGGTGGCAGACAAAGCGACAATATCGAGGACCGCCGTGGCGAGGAAGGCGACGGCGGGCGGCCCGTTTTTCGCTCCGGCATAGGCGGACTTGGTTTTGCATTGTTGTCGCGCGGCGGTTTGCGTGGCGTGATTATTGTCGGCATTATCTTTTTGGGGCTTGAGTTTTTTGGCTATAGTCCGACGCGGTTTCTGTTCGGCGACGGGGCACTGGTCAGCGAAAATTCGCCTGCGCCAAAGGCCGGCCGTCCCGTTTTAAACAATGATCGTCGCAGCCGTTTCATTGCCACTATTCTTGGCGAAACAGAGGATATGTGGCAGCAAATATTTCAAATGCACCATGCAACATATAAACCGCCCATCCTTGTGCGTTTTTCCGGCACAATCAGTTCGCCCTGCGGGCTGGCAAGTGCCGCTGTCGGGCCATTTTATTGTCCGGCCGACCAAAAACTATATCTCGACGATGCCTTTTTCGATGAACTGGCCAACCGGTTCGGTGCGCCGGGCGAATTTGCCGGGGCTTATGTCATTGCCCATGAAGTCGGTCACCATGTGCAAAATCTGACCGGCGTTCTTGATAAGATGAACGGTGCCCGGGAAAATTCAGACACCATTGCCGCCAATGCCATTTCTGTCAAAATCGAATTGCAGGCCGATTGTTATGCAGGTGTCTGGGCCCACTCTACCGAGGAAGCAGGCTTGCTTGAACAGGGCGATATCGATTCGGCTCTCAATGCGGCGGCCAAAATTGGCGATGATGCGTTGCAAAAACAAACACAGGGCTACGTCGTGCCTGACAGTTTTACCCATGGCACATCAACACAGCGCGTCAATGCGTTTAAACAAGGCTATCAATCGGGAAAGATGGAAGCATGTGCGGCTTTATAAGGTGGCTTGCCGCCGGCATTTTGACGCCCGTCATTTTTTATCACTTGCCAAATTTTATTGCTTGTCACAGTTTTTCAATGTGGCAAACCGTCTATGAAAAATATCGCACCTGGCGTGATACGGGGCAAAAAAGATCGTGATATTTTTTTTAAAAACAATTCACGTGTTTTGGCTTTTCTGTTGACAACATTTGTCGTATAGGCGTTTTTTGAAGATGCATGGAAGCTTGTCATGTCACAAAGTCTCGACGAAAAATTTGTCCATAAGGGACTTTTACTGGTCTTCATTACACTTTTATTGGATATTATCGGTGTTGCTATTATTGTTCCTGTCATGCCGGAATATCTTAGCCAGCTGACCGGCGACAGTATCAGTAAAGCATCTGTTGATGGCGGCATTCTGTTTATGGTCTATTCGACCATGCAATTTCTTTTTGCTCCCCTTATCGGCAACCTGTCCGACCGTTTCGGCCGCCGCCCGATTTTGCTCATGTCGATTATAACCTTTGCCATTGACAATTTTATTTGCGCCATTGCCTGGAGCTATTCGATGCTGTTTATCGGGCGCATTCTGGCAGGCATTAGCGGCGCCAGTTTTTCCACCTGTTCGGCCTACCTTGCCGATATTTCCGATGACAGAACACGCACACGCAACTTCGGACTCATTGGTATCGCTTTTGGTGTCGGTTTTTTTCTCGGGCCACTGATCGGCGGCATTCTCGGTGAAATAGGCCCGCGCATCCCATTTTATTTTTCAGCTTGCCTGTCGTTGATAAACTTCATCTTTGCAATGTTCATTCTTCCCGAAACATTGCCACTTTCCCTACGTCGTCCGTTTGATATAAAAAGGGCAAACCCGTTGGGGGCACTTCTCGAACTACGACGCTACCATACGGTATTATGGGTAGCTGCAGCCTTTTTTCTCTATTGGCTGGCCGAGGCGGTCTGGCCGTCAACATTGGCATTTGTTGCCAAAGAACGCTATGGTTGGGGCGAATTTTCGATCGGTCTTGCCTATGGTGTCTTTGGCATCGGACAAGGTCTCGTTATGGGGCTTCTTTTGCCTTATATGACCAGACGTTTTAGCAATTGGCAAATTTCCATGACAGGTTTGATCTTTGCTCTTGTCGGTATGGTCGGTTACACTTTTGCCATCGAAGGGTGGATGCTTTATGTCGTTTTTCTTCTCACTATGCCCGAATATATTGCCCATGTGCCAATGCGCTCGATCGCTTCGGCACAGGTGCCGGCAAATGCCCAAGGAGCCTTGCAGGGGGCACTAACATCAATTACCTCGCTAACATCTATTGTCGGCCCGCTGTTTTATACTTCTGTTTTCAGCTATTTCGACAGTGAGGACGCCCCGTTCAAATTTGTTGGCGCTCCTTTTGCCACTTCATTTTTTGTTCTTTTGGCGGCAACACTGGTTTTTGCCTTTTATGTACAGGAAGACAAAAAGTCAAAAACAACGACAATCGAAATCAATCCCGTGACAAAAATACATGAATAGGTTCGATGCCCATCAAAATGTTCCGCCAGCATCAAACCATCGGCACCTGTCGCAAAATTTCTTAAGAAAGCGGCCAAATAGCGTCGCTCGAAAACAATGCTCTATCAGGTAAAAAACAGCAACACGCGGCTTTACCGTCATTAATTGATATTGAGTGGCAAAACGCGCTGCCTGTCTAAAATTACGCTGCCCTTTTATGTTCACGAATAAGCTCGGCAAAACGCTGGAACAAATAAAAGCTATCTTGCGGGCCGGGCGAAGCCTCGGGGTGTTGTTGCACCGAAAAGACCGGCTTGCCGACAAGTCGTATGCCACAATTGGAACCGTCAAACAACGAAATCTGCGTTTCCTCGACATCTTCAGGAAGGGTTGTTGCGTCAACAGCAAAGCCGTGATTCATGGAAACAATTTCAACCTTGCCTGTGTCTTTGTCCTGAACGGGGTGGTTGGCACCATGATGGCCCTGATGCATTTTCATCGTTTTTGCGCCCATTGCCAAAGCGAGCAATTGGTGGCCCAGACAAATACCGAACATCGGTATGCCGGTGGAAATGAGTTTTCCGATCATCGGGACAGCATATTCCGCCGTTGCCGCCGGATCTCCCGGACCATTGGAAAGAAATATTCCGTCAGGATTCAGGGCGAGAATTTCTTCAGCTGTGGTTTTTGCCGGCACCACGGTGACACGCGCTCCAAGTCCGGCCAATAGACGCAGGATATTGCGCTTTACCCCGTAGTCGACAGCGACGATGTGGAAATTTTGCGCCTTTTCCTGACCATAACCTTCATTCCATACCCATGGGGTTTGTGTCCATTCGAGCGATTGGCCTTCGCTAACATCTTTGGCCAAGTCAAGACCGACAAGGCCGCTCCACCGGCGGGCGCGCTCTTTTAAAGCTTCAACATCAAAAACGCCGTTTTTGTCATGGGCAATGACTGCATTGGTCAGCCCTTTTTCGCGGATAAGTGCGGTAAGAGCACGTGTGTCAATGCCGCAAAGTGCAATAATGCCGCGATTTTTCAACCACTGGTCAAGCCCTTCGGCAGCACGATAATTTGACGGGTGTGTCACATCGGCTTTAAAAACAGCCCCGACTGCGCCATGGCGCCGGGCAGGGGTGAGGTCTTCAATATCTTCGGCATTCACACCGACATTACCGATATGGGGAAATGTGAAAGTTACAATTTGTCCTGTATAAGAGGGGTCGGTAAGAATTTCTTCATACCCCGTCATAGACGTGTTAAAACAGACCTCGGCTTCAATCGCACCTGTGCGCCCGAGCCCTTTACCTTCAATCACAGTGCCGTCTGCCAATACCAGCAGCGCAGCGGGTTTTGTTGTTCCCCAAGGTGAAGTCGTTTTTGCTGTATCAGTCATCGCACACTCTCGTTTCTAAAACATCGGTTTCGTATGGCACATTTAGCGACCGCACACAAAAGCGGCAGGCAAATGTCCGTCTGCTTTTGTCATTATCATTCCAATCTTCGGCTAAGTTTTGTGATATAGGAGTTTTAAGTTATAAGGTAAAGAGCAACGACATGCTTTTTCATTTATTTTTGTTAGTCTCCATTGCATGAATGACGACGATTTTGTACACCAAGACGAATTTCAACAGGAGAAAAAGAAAACTATGTTGCGTGATGACATCAATAATGCATTGAAAACTGCCATGAAGGAACACGATAAAGTGCGGCTTTCGACCCTTCGTCTTATCAATGCAGCCGTCAAAGACCGTGATATTGCCAATCGTGGCGAAGGAAAGCCTGCTGTTGATGACGCCGAATTGCAGTCAATTCTGGCACGGATGATCAAGCAGCGCGAGGAATCGGTCAAGCTTTATGAAGAAGGCGGCCGGCCCGAACTGGCACAGGCCGAACGGGCTGAAATTGACGTTATCCGCGAGTTTTTACCCCGTCAGCTCGAAAAGGAAGAAGTCGAAAAAGCCATTGCCGACGCAATCGGGAAAACGGGTGCCGAAAGTCTGCGCGACATGGGAAAAGTAATGGCCTGGCTCAAAGAACGTTTCAACGGCCAGATGGACTTTGCCAAAGTCGGTGCTACCATCCGCGAGAAGCTGAAATAGGTTTTCGTTCGGGCAAACGCTGCCTGTTCTTTATCGGCTTGTTCTTTGCTAGCATCTGTTTGTTCGTTGAATAGAAAAGGCACCTCACTAGGGTGCCTTATTTTTCACCATTTGCCCGATTTTTTGAAATTATCGGCATTTAGAAATTATCGGCAACTCAATGACATCGATATTTAGGCCAAAAAAAAAGGCTTTATTGAAAATATTATGAACGTATAAGCCGGCCGATCCATATCAATATACAGGCACCGATAAAGCCCGATATCAAATAGCCAAAAGCACCGGCGAAGGTCACCCCGAAAAATCCAAGCAGAAAACTTGCCAGAGAGGCGCCGACAATACCCAAAATAATGTTCAGGATAAGCCCTGTATTACTTTTCATAAATGTTTTGGCCGCCCAACCGGCTAAACCACCTACGATAATGGCAGTGATCCAACCAACACTTGCGTCTTCCATGAAAGCCTCCTTCAGCCGAACGGTTTTGTGAAAAAATAGCGCGGCGCGCTTCAAGATCAAGCCTTGTCAAAACGATTGTGCTTTTTTGTTCTATTCTTCCATAGGCCGTTAGCAAAAGTCCGATTCACTCATTTTTTTATGTGTTTTAAATTTAATGTGTTTTAAATATCGGTCGTGCTAAAAAGGGCTGCCAATAACAGGCTTTGACACGTTTTGTGTCACTTTGCCAAAAACAGCATGTCAAGCGGCTGCACTTTGTGTAGCCATTTGTTCCATTGCGGCTATTCAACATAAATGTTTAACCGTGTTTTTCGCGCAGGTGTTGGATTCACTATGAAGAATGGTTAGATTAAGCATGATTTGATAAATGACTGCGAGAACGAATGCGATTTTCCCCAGATTTTCTTGACGAGATTCGTGCACGGCTGCCAATTTCAACGATTGTCGGCCAAAGGGTGACATTCGACCCGAAAAAAAGCAACGTTTCCCGCGGCGATTTTTGGGGCTGCTGCCCGTTCCATGGTGAAAAAACACCAAGTTTTCATTGTGAAGACCGCAAAGGCCGTTACCATTGTTTCGGTTGTGGTGTGAGTGGCGATATTTTTACTTTCGTCAGCGAACTTGACGGCATTTCTTTTCCTGAAGCGGTCGAACGTTTGGCCAATCAGGCAGGTGTTGCGATGCCGCGCCGTGATGAGGCAACTGACAAACGCGAAAAAGTCACGGCCGGTCTTTATGATATTATGGCAATGGCGGCCCAATTTTTTCAATCCGGACTGCAGAGTGGCGAAGGTAATTTGGCGCGCAACTATCTTGACGGACGACAGGTAACCGACGCCATGATCAAGCGTTTTGGCATCGGTTTTGCACCCGATACGCGCAACAGCCTGAAAGATGCGCTCATTGCCCGCAATATTTCGCTCACGCAGATGGAAGCCTGCGGGCTTGTCGTTGCGGGCGAAGATATAGCAACGCCTTATGACAGGTTCAGAAACCGTATCATGTTTCCGATTAGCGACTTACGCGGGCGCGTTGTTGCTTTTGGTGGGCGGGCATTGGATAAAAACGCGCGGGCAAAATATTTAAACAGCCCCGAAACCGAGCTTTTCCATAAAGGCAGAATGCTTTATAATGCGCTGGCAGCGCGCAAGGCAGCACAATCTTTGGCCGGCAAACCCGGTACACCAGTTTATGTTGTCGAAGGTTATATGGATGTTATTGCTCTGACGCAGGCTGGCATTGAAAGCGCTGTGGCGCCACTTGGGACAGCACTCGGTGAAGACCAGATTGCCCTTTTATGGCGCTTAAGTCCAGATCCGATTTTCTGTTTTGATGGTGACGAGGCGGGTGTGCATGGCGCTTTTCGTGCTGCCGAGCGTATTCTGCCGCTGTTGCGCACGGGTGTTTCAGCCCGTTTCATTCTGCTTCCCGATGGCAAAGACCCCGATGATATCGTCAAAACCAGCGGTGCCGAGGGGCTGAAAGCGGAACTTTCAAAATCTATTCCAATGGCCGAACTTTTGTGGTTGCGCTATACACAAGGTCAATCATTTTCAACACCGGAAGCGCGTGCCGGTTTGGAGGCTCAGCTCAAACAGATTATCTTTACCATCAAGGATGAAAGTCTGCGCCATTATTATTTGCAGGATTTGCGCGAACGTTTACGCAATTTTTTTCGTCCGGTTTTCAGGAAAAACAAGGTGGACGGCAATTACGCAAACCGGACTCATGCAAAAGATATCGGCCGCGGCCCGAGCCCGGGTCTTGCCAATTCCAACCTTGTGCGCAATTCTGCCGGCTTCATTCCATTGCGGGAGGCGGCAATATTGATGACTTTGGCATCCCACCCCGAACTCTGGTATGAAGATTTTGAAACTTTGGCAAAATTGGAATTGCAAAACGATGCCTTGGCTGGACTTCACCGCGCCATGCTCGAAATTATGGGTGAATGGCAGCCTGATGATGCCGAAGCTATGTTCAAGCTGTTGAAAGAAAAAGGGCAAGAAAAAATTCTTGGACAAATCCATGATATGCTAAGAAAACTGGGGTTTCGTTGCGCCTTTGCCGAAGCCCCGGTCGAAGACGCAAGAGAAGCTTTAAAACAGGCCGTCTACTTGCATCTTCGTGCTCACAACCTACATAAGAGACTGCGTGATATCGAAATGCAGCTTCTGGAAAAATCTGACAGCCAGATTTTTGCCTTGTTAAGCGATGTAAAAGCAGAGCTAAAAAGAACGGAAGCTGTCGAGGCTTTGATAGATGGTTTTGGTCACTGGAAAGAAAATGAAGCGAACCAGAATGAGTCTTGAGACAATAAATGATTCGCTTTTTTTTTGCGAATCAGCCACGAAAGCCCAAAACGTGTAAAAGATCGGGGCTGAAAATTCATGTTCATGGCAAAGAAAAAGATTTGCTCGGCGTGAAAAGCGTTTTTAACGAGTCAATAATGGTGATGCACTATAGATGGCATGATGGAACATTTTTTAAATAGCGATGTTGAGGTAAGGCCAAGCGGGTTTAAGATTTATTGGGTAAAGAAAATCTTCAAGATTAATCATTTTTAAAAGTTGGCAGCTTTAGAAGATTTTCTAGGATTGGATGGGCCAAATTTACTGGCAGTTGATTGACAAGCCACAAAACACAAGCACACAGGCGGTGCGATGTGGCTGAGCGGAGTTAACACGGAATGGCAACAAAGGTAAAACAGACAGAAAATGCAGAGACCGAGCGCGAGGTTAGCGGCGATGGTCCTCTTTTGGATCTGTCCGATGATGTCGTAAAGAAAATGATCAAGGCTGCGAAAAAACGCGGTTTTGTAACAATGGACGAATTGAACGCTGTTCTTCCTTCAGAAGAGGTAACTTCCGAGCAGATCGAAGACACAATGGCCATGTTGTCCGACATGGGTATCAATGTTGTGGAAGACGACGAAGAGGCCGAAGCCGAATCCGGTTCCGAAGAGGAAGAAACATCCGAAGGCGGCGAACTGGTGGAAGCTGGCGGTCGGGCGCTTGCAACAACATCAAAACGTGACCAGAACGACCGGACAGATGATCCGGTTCGCATGTATTTGCGTGAAATGGGTGCTGTCGAACTTCTTTCTCGCGAAGGCGAAATAGCGATAGCCAAACGTATCGAGGCCGGTCGCGAGACGATGATCGCAGGTTTGTGCGAAAGCCCGCTTACTTTTCAGGCGCTTATTATCTGGCGCGAAGAACTCAATGAACAACGCATTCTCTTACGCGAGATTATCGACCTTGAAACCACTTATGCAGGACCTGAAGCAAGACAGGCGCCGGTTATCGAACATATCGAGGATTTGAAGCCCAAGGAAGAAGCTCCCAAGCGTGTGGCTCACGATGACGATGATATAACCGATGTCGGCGGGGAAACCATCGAGCCGGATGAAGATGACGAGGATGACGATGAAAACAATCTGTCGCTTGCAGCGATGGAAAACGAACTTCGTCCCCAAGTTATGGAAACTTTGGACTTCATCGCCGATACTTATGTAAAATTGCGTAAATTGCAGGATCAGCATGTTGAAAGCAGTCTCGCCGACCATGATGAAGGCGCGCTATCTCCTGCTCAAAAGAAAAAATACAAACAGCTCAAGGATGATCTGGTCAAAGCGGTCAAATCATTGTCGCTTAACCAGAACCGTATCGAAGCACTGGTTGAACAGCTCTATGACATCAACAAACGTTTGGTAAAGAGCGAAGGCAAGTTGAAACGCCTTGCCGATTCTTACGGTGTGCGCCATGAAGAATTCCTGAAACAATATCAGGGGCGTGAAATGGATGCCGATTGGGTTAATTATATTTCCACATTGCCCGGTCATGGCTGGAAGGAATTTGCCACAAGGGAAGCCAAAAACATTCAGGAATTGCGCAGCGAAATTCAGATGTTGGCGCAAGAAACAGCAATTTCGATCGGCGAATTTCGCCGTATTGTCAATCAGGTCCAGAAGGGCGAGCGCGAAGCTGCCATTGCCAAAAAGGAAATGGTTGAAGCCAATTTGCGTCTCGTTATTTCGATTGCCAAGAAATATACCAATCGTGGTTTGCAATTTCTTGATCTTATTCAGGAAGGCAATATCGGCTTGATGAAAGCTGTCGATAAATTTGAATATCGCCGTGGTTATAAATTCTCGACTTATGCCACATGGTGGATACGTCAGGCCATTACCCGCTCTATTGCCGATCAGGCACGCACTATCCGTATTCCGGTTCATATGATTGAAACGATCAACAAGATTGTTCGGACCTCGCGCCAGATGTTGCACGAAATCGGGCGTGAACCGACACCCGAAGAGCTGTCGGAAAAACTTGCCATGCCACTTGAAAAAGTGCGTAAGGTTCTAAAAATCGCCAAAGAACCTATATCTCTGGAAACACCTGTCGGGGACGAAGAAGATTCCCATTTGGGTGATTTTATTGAAGACAAAAATGCACTTTTGCCGATTGATGCCGCCATTCAGGCCAATTTGCGTGATACGACGACGCGCGTTCTTGCCTCTTTGACACCGCGCGAGGAACGTGTTTTGCGTATGCGCTTCGGCATTGGCATGAATACCGATCACACTCTGGAAGAGGTCGGCCAACAGTTTTCTGTAACGCGTGAACGTATTCGCCAGATTGAAGCAAAGGCATTGCGCAAGCTTAAACATCCAAGCCGTTCACGTAAATTGAGAAGCTTCCTTGATTCATGAAGATTTGAAAAGAGCGTTGCCTGAAAGCGTGCGCTCTTTTTGCTTTTGAAGGAATGTTGCATGTCATTTTTGGCAAAGCTGTTTGGAAAAAACGGTGGCACGAGCAAAAAAGTCGCACCGATAAAAGGAGCGGAGACCGAATATAAGGGCTTTACAATTTTGGCGACCCCTTATGAAAATGAGGGGCAGTTGCAAAGTTGCGGCGTTATATCCAAAGTCATTGATGGCGAAAAAAAAGAACAGCAATTTATTCGTGCTGACCGCTTTACCAATAAAGATGATGCAATTGCCATGATTCATATCAAGGCTCGCCAGATCATTGACGAACAGGGCGAAAAGCTTTTTCAATAATTTCGGTCAAATATGTTTTTCAACAACGGCAGTCATGTTTTGGGCTGTCGCCAGTGGCTTGTGACAGGGTTTATAAAAATGTCAAACGTTCGCGCAACAAGGTTTTAATGAAAACAGCTGCTTTCTATAAAACAAAAACACTCGAACAGATGACGACCGCGGAATGGGAAAGCCTCTGTGACGGGTGCGGGCTTTGCTGCCTACAAAAGCTTGAAGATGAAGACACCGGCGACATTTTTGTTACCGCCGTTGCCTGTCGCCTGTTGGACGCCGAAACCTGTCAGTGTAGCGACTATCTTCACCGCAAGTCGATTGTGCCCGATTGCCTGCAACTTGATATTGCCATGGTGCGTTCCGTGCGCTGGCTTCCCAAAACCTGCGCCTATAAGCTTGTCGATGGGGGCGAAGAATTACCGAATTGGCATTACCTTATCTCTCATAGTCGCAACAGCGTTCATCAAGCCCATATTTCTGCGCGAGACAAAATCATGATTCACGAAGATGAAATTCGTTTGCAAGACGATTATTTGAATTATATTATCGGGCCTGTCGACGCTTGACGAAAGCCGCTTTCATTCCCGCTGTCTTTCTGTTTTGCTTAAGAATTGTCAGTGTTGGCAGAACACTGGTCTTTTCGTCAAAACATGTGATATTTGGCTTTTATAATGCAAAACCTGTTTTAGAAAAACAACATAGAATTTGTTTGCCAAAGGGGCACTGGCTGGCGCTTTGTTGTTTAATTGCAAATGCGCCTATTGCCCAATTTCAAAGGTAATTGTCACATTAACTTTGTAATCAAGTTCGCCAGCAGCAAAATTGCTATCTGTTTGCGCTGCAGGAGCAGCCGCGCTCATCAGACGCGGCATTATTGAATTTGTCGAATTTTCTTCGGAAATCGTGATAACGGATCCAAGTTTGACATTGGCCGCTTCAGCCAGTGTTTTGGCTTTTTCAATTGCATCGCTTACGGCTTTCTTTCTTGCATTGGCAAGATAGGGTTTCGCGTCGGCATTAACAAAGGAAATACCATTAACCGAATTGACACCGAGCTTCATTGCCTCATCAAAAATCTTGCCAGCTTTATTGATATCGCGCACACGCACTGTTAGCCCATTGGATACGCGATAGCGTGGACCGACGGACTTTTTGTTGTTTTCAGCCTTGTCAACCGGGTAGATGGAAAGGTCAGACGTCATCAGGTCACGCGGCTCGACGCCATCCTGCTTTAAAGATTGTATAATTCTGTTCATCGTCGCGTTGTTGGCAGAAAGTACAGAATCGGCAGAATTTCCTTCATTTTGTACGGCAAGGTTGATAATAGCGATATCAGGGCTTGCTTGTTCATGTCCCGTCGCCTGAACGATGATCGTCGGTTGTTTGCTGGCACCGCCTTCGGCAAAGGCCGGGATCGATAAAGTGCAACAGAAAAGGCCACCCAGAGTAACAATGTTTTTCAATCGGCTCGAAGAAAATTTTTTCATGGCGGCGCACTCCTTATTCACGTTGTTATAGTAGCAAATTAGGGCTTAGCGGTTAAGTTAAAAGCGCAACGACAGATGTTTTTTAAAAAAGATGAATAAGTTTTCTTTCCGGCACTTGTGTGAACGAGTTTTTTAGGTTATTGCGAGGGCTTCCGTGGGGCCTGTAGCTCAATTGGTTAGAGCCGGCGGCTCATAACCGCTTGGTTGGGGGTTCGAGTCCCTCCGGGCCCACCATCAATTACCTATTGTTTATCACCGTAAATTCGGTTTTTCAAAACAGTCAATAGAGCAGCTGTAGCCGGACGCGCGGTTTTGCAGTATTTGACGCACAGTTTTGCAGTAACTCGATTTTTTAAAAAGTGCTGTAGCGCGATTTTTAAACTTTCTCTCAAGTCTCTTTCAAACACTTTTTCAAATACCCTTCAAACGTGTCTTGAAAGCTATTTCATAATAGTGTGCCATGTACCCTAATATTTATTCATCATTTATAGATTTTACTTTGTAAAATAAATGGCGGGAACAGTCGCCCTTGTTCCCGCCGTCGTGGTGTTTTGTTATGATCAAAACAACAAACACTTATCTTTTTTGGCACGGCTAAGTGCCCGTTCAACTCCGCTTTCAGTCATCACCAGCTTTTGCGCGATAGCTGCGATGGTGTAACCTTGATGACGATACCGCTTGATACGTTGGTTTCGTGCCAGCAGAACACGAATTGTTGTGTTCCCGAAATACCGCACCAGTTTTTCAGCTGCATCATCACCAATCGCAGCTTGTACCCGGCTGCCGTTTGGTTTGATATTTGGGATATAGAGACGGCAACCACCATAATGCTCGACAAGTACAAAAAACTTGTCTTCGCCCAAAAGCCTGGTCAATTCTTCTGTTAGATTGCTCATTGCTTTTCCTACCGGTTTAAAGGAAGGGAGTAACAATTAACTCCGCAGAACCAGCCCATTCATTGGTGCCTCCATCAGATAAAAGCGCATTGAGCAAACGGCGACCATTGCCTTCATGAGAGGCCGGAACAACGAGATGTGTAGGTATGATGCCTAACGGCTTGCCGCTATCGCTTTTCAGGTTCATCATGGCTTTACGAGCAGCTTCATAATTTTCCCTGTTCAAGTCAGCTTTAGAAGCAAATGACAGTTGCCAAAGCCCCAGTCCGGCATTAGAACGCCCCCGCCCGCCATACACATATTCGTCTCGGAAAAATACAATGTGATCGCGTTCATTATCCGGTGTCGTGAAGCTGAACGGCATCCGGTTCTGGAATATGAGCGGTTTTAATGGTTGGCTGCAATCAACCAGATACCATGCGGCTCCTGTACCTTCTTGTTTGTTGGAAACGCTCACAGGTTTGTTATCGACAAGAATTGAATGATCACTATCGAAAAAGTATTGTCCATCAAAGCAACCGGTTTCAAATCCTTTGCCTAAAAGACTGAATACCAATTCATCGGGGTGCAATGCAGCATCACGCCCCATCTTTTCCATGATAGGACCGAAGATGCCATATTGATCATCTTCAATTTCCTCGCGAGGGACACAAACCGTTAATTCGAATTTGCGGTTCTTGATCTGATAGCTGGTGATTGACAAATCATGGACTATACGATTACCAATCCATTCACGAATGGAGGGAAGAGAACCGAGCCAACCGTAGTTTTCTTCCGCGGTTGTTGAGGGAATAACCATCGAAACGGTTTTATGGCAGCTTTTTGCGCCTTCGAAGCTTTTATTAGAATTGGTTTTAAAGCCTTTAAAAAGGTTTTCAAGTGAGCTTTGATCGACGTTCATAATCAATAATCCTTTGTGCCGAAAGTTTCTATGTCGGCTTCTGATAAGCCGAGATTGGAGGCAATCACTTTGTTGACGGCTGGTTTCTTGTTGTAATTCTGCCCGTTAATATCTTTGAACGGCGATGGGCGGCTAAGTCGTTCGAGAACTGTTAAATTGCCAGCGACTTTGTTCAAAAATGCATCGAAAGCTGGCTTGTTTACGGTGCAAAGTTCCACAGCCCATTCCCGCATGAACGGAAAAATCTTGAAATCACGAATTGCCGCACTGACTTCCCGTTCTGCAGATTCCTTGGTAACGCCCGCATGAACACGCTTGAGTTCATTAACAGTGTTTTGGAACAGTTCTATGGGAACATATTTGGCAGGGTCAACGCTATTCTGGTTAACCTTGGTCAAAGATGAAACCTTTTCGGGTATAGCCGTTTCATCGGCAGTATCATCCAGTCCCGGCGTTTTACGCAGGGTAGATAAAAAATCTTTCATGAATTTTAATAGTCCCTTGTTGGCGCTGTTCAGCGAGACAAGTGTCAGCGCGGGGTTGTTGGTAAGAGAAGCGCGTAAAATCGCGCGAATGACATTGCTGGAGGTGGAGACCAAAACAGGAGAGATAAAGCGGTATTCACGATCTTTGATCTGGTTGAATGCTGTGGGTGTCCATTCAGCCAATCCCCATATGCCGTCATTGCGGGCTTCAAGCTTGGTTATCCAGCCAGCGGCCGGTGAAGGCTTGCCTTTGGGGGCGGCGATGTCGATGCTGTGATTGTAATCAATCGGCAATGAACCTGATGTCGCTTTAGCTTCTGCAAAAGAGGTTTCAATAATTCCATTGAGATTTTGCGCCATAAAAGGCCCGCGATTATCAACAGTTTCAACACGCCCAGCAGGAACGAGTTGTATCCATTGCTTGCGTGTATTATCGGGGCTTGTCTCAAACAGAAGCGGTTTGACTTGGAAAATTGTTGGCGACGGCATAATAAAATCCATTGGTCTAATGAATGGAGTTTATGCCCGTCACAGCAGTTTGTTCATGCCCGCCGTTGCGGGACATTTACGTTTTTTTACACGGGAAAAAGATTGGCAGGGAAAAAATGTGCATCGGGGGGCCGGCCGAACATGCAATCCCCGCACCGCTATAAAGCCATGGCGTTTCTTACTCGATGCACGTATATACTTTAACTCAACTCTACAATGTTGAAAAGCACGTATTGGAGGGTCGGAGCATCCTCACATCCTAACAAGGAAGGTTATCCGTTTGGCTCAATACGCTGGGGTCTATATAAGACAATCATCCCACTTTTGAAAATGCCCTAAATTTCCCTACTGACGCGCATTTTGTTTGTAAATGAGGAATTATCGTTCACTTGCCAAAACGGTCTCTATGGCCTTTGAACCCCCTTTGAAATTGACTTTATGCTTTCTTTCTCGAATTCATTTTACGAAGGCAATCATTTCGTATGTCATTTATATAGTTTCCCACTATAGTCAAAGTCGCCTCATCGGCTTTTTCTAATAACATAATAATTTTAGAGCAAATTTCCCCTTGTGTTTTATGTTTTGGGTTGAGTATCTTGCCTTGAACGATGGCCATACTCTTTTTAAAATCACCGTCACATTCCTTTAAAGCAATCACGAATTGCTGTTGCTTGGTCTGTTCCATTTTTGCAAGTTTTAAAAGCCGCGATTGATTATCCGCTAGAGGCGTTGCTCTTATAGTTTCTCGCAAAGCTGGATTAAGATTTTGTGCTATACAGTTGAGACGCTTTAAAGCATGGTTTGAAATACCAATTCTATCTGCTACATATTTTGAAAAACTTGTTTGCTTGATCAAAGGTGCAACCTTGCACCTTTGATCTGTTACTGATACAGAACGTTGATCCCCACCACGTTGGATTTTACCATTTTCCTCTTCGTAAATATTGCGCAAAGCTTGAACATGTAAAGCGCGATCAATAACCGATAAATCATTGCGGATAAGATTTTCGTTAATTTCTAATATTTGTGCCTCTATTTTATCATCTTTGATTATTATTGCTTCTATTTCGGATTGCCCGCACATTTCAACAGCTTTTAATCGGTGTGCGCCAGCTACCAAAGTATATTTTCCACCCGTTGCGTTTGGCGTATGCCGCACTGTAATAGGGTTTAAAAGTCCATTAACTTTTATTGATACAGCAATTGCTTTTGCTTGTTCCTCATCTATAGGGCGCACACGATTAATAATTGAAATATCATTAATTGCTATTGTCTGTAGCTTTGCGCTCGTCATTTCTTAGCGTCCTTATCAGGAAGATAGCCTTTTTCACGAAGATGTGCAGCCAGCAATCGTTCAACATATGATGCGGTTGAACGGTCATCATCTTTAGCCGCTTTATCTATAGCTATTTTAATTTCATCTGATATACGAACCGATATTGCTGATGTTTTTGCCATTTTATGTATTTCAATGAATGTAGTTGACTTGCAATTTCTATTGTAATATACATTCAAATACATTCAAATGTCAATCGACCTGCGGCTGTGCCGATAACACTAACCGCAGGCCTAACAACAGGCAAAGGGGTTCCCCCATGCCAAAAGCTGTAAACAGCATTAGCACAACTGCGCCTAAAATCCAGTACAATAGCGTTGAGACCGCTCAAGCGTATAACCTTGACAGGCTTTATGATCTATCCAGTGGTCTACAAGCGTATAGAATAATGTTATGCGCTCTACTTGATACGAATAGTGGAGTAGGCCAAATTTCTGACGGTATAAGCTATATTTTAGATTGCCTGATCGGGAATTTTGATTGTCAAACTGACGACATAAAAAAGGCATTCAAAAAGCGCACTGAAAACGTCAACGAACAAGCTGCAATAAACAAAAAGTCCTTCGAAGAAGAGTTTGCTAAAGAAATTGAAACAATCCAGACCATTCTACGTGATGGGAAAAAGGCAGAAAACAAAGACGTAGATTGTTGAGTGCCTTCATTCCTGTTTTTATTATCAATACAAAATGGCTCAATCACTTTGCGCCATTTTTTTGTGCCAGTTTTGGTGTGTCGTTTGGAAATTTACAGTGCATAAGGCCTCTGACTATATTCTCCATAAAAGGAGAAAAAAATGTCACCGCATATTTTACGATTGAAAGAAAAATACAGCGCAACAAGTGTCACACCCGTCTGGTTACTGATCTATCGGCGTTTGGTCAATGAACATCCTGATATGGATTACGCTGGAGCTTATTTGCGCCTAAAGGAACGTTTGCGCCGAAATGTCAAAATGCCGACAGTTGATGAAGTGGGTGTAAATCTTGCATTACATAAATTGATTTAATCACGGTATGCAAAGGCGGAAATCTTTGTCTGTCAGCATGTTAGCCTATAAGACTGTTTTCATGGGCGTATTCGATCTTATTGAGAGATTCTCACCATATGGCGGGTTTCTTCTTGGTGTGCTTAACTATTTATAGGCACCAGTCGAAATCATTTATAAATAAAAATCAATTTAAGATATTGTTTTTTCTTATTTTATTCGACATGTAATAAGATTTTGACAACATGTCGAATTCTTTTTTGGATTGATCTCAATTTTTCAGATTGATCTGATGGTAAATTAAACGCTTATCAATAGTGTTTTTGTAAACCCCAAATAGTAATTTAAAGGTTTTTTTTGTCGCGTCCTGAAAAAGAACCTGAAACCGAACTTGCAAAACGCTTAAGAGCCGTTCGAAAGGCATTAGGTGATGAGGATCGTGCTCAGTTTTCATCGAAACTAGGGTTACCAAAAAATACGCTGGGAAATTATGAACGAGGTCTAAGAGAACCACCTGTAATGGTAATCGCTGCTTATATGTCGGTTTTTGGAGTGTCTTTGCAATGGCTTGTGACGGGTAAAGGCGAGATGTTTACGAATGCGGCAACTGCGCCAACCAGCCTTCGCACGATTGATACAAATGTTTTGGCAGAAATTTCAGGCGCTGTTGACGATGTTTATCGCAGCCTTGGTCAACATCCTTCAAAGAAATTGATTACCAGCGTTTCTGCCGACATTTATAATGCAATGTTAACTGCAGATGAACCAACAGATTTGTCTGATTCTGAAATGCTTCAAGCTGATATTGCTGCCCATATGGTCCGCCTTAAAAAGAGAATAATCAATGGTGAAGTTGCTCCCGGCAAGGCTACAGCTTGATGGTTATTAGAGGCGGCAAGAAATGAATAGCATTTGGCAGTACGACATGTAATAATCTTTTTGAATGCTATTTTCTATCTATCATGTTGATTTTATTAATTTTTATTGTATTTAAAGGAGTTTCTTACAAGATGTAATAATCTTTTTTGGTTTTTGCGCTCTTTTAAGGGGGCAACAACGGCACTCTTTTAAAAGACCTAATTTTCTTCAAAGCCGGTTCACAGGGCTTTTAAACATTTCTCAAAGGGGCTTCAAAGTTTTTTAGAATTTCCTCAAAGCCGACGCTTAAAAAGGAGCTTTTCTTTATTTTCTTGCATTTTAGCGAAATTCACGTGTCAAAATCTTTTTGCACGATTTCCCGCCAAAATTTAAAAAAGTCATTTATTTTCAATCTATTCCCGCCAATTTCCACTTAATCCCGTCTAATCCCGTTTACTGTAATAATTAATGTCAAACAACAATTGCGAATCTAAAAGCCGGTGACTTTCTTGATATTTGAAAACCAAAATCTTGACTCTCGTTTGTGGTGGGAACATCACACAAGCATAAAGGAGTCAGGAAAGTGAGTGAAACAAGACAGAAAAACTTTCAACAAGACGAAATCGATCTTCTTATTGCCAATTATAATGGCGACGTTAAAGCCTTGATCAAAAGGTTGCTCGACGATCGGCAAATGCTTATCCATCAGGTCGAAGTTGCAGCATGCGCCATGTCGTTCGGTTATGGACGCGGCTGGAAACCGAAAATTCCGGTAAAATGAGTCTATTGTATTTACCCCCTTTTAAATTGCGGTGAGTGTTTCTGGTTTAACCGCAATTCCTGATCACATTTCGGGGGGGTAAAGGGCGCAGTGCAAAACATATCGGGCAGGCGCCCTTTTTATTTATTAAAAATTACTGTTTTAATGGTGAGCATAGGCCGGTTTTTCTAACGGTCTAATTGTGGATGGCCTGACGGCATCGTCGGCAGTTTAGATCGGGTTTAATAAAGTTGGCGACGCGATTTAAAAAATAGCCGTTTTTAGTTGAACAGCAGGAAAATTTATCGCCGTTATCAGGCTCCTAAAACTTCTTCATATAGGCCAAGTTCATGCAACGTTTTATGAAGCCGTTTCATATTTTCTTTTCGATTAAGAAAACGGATATAGATTCGCAAACGAAGGATATTTCTTTCGCCAAGGCCATCAATCATAACAAATTCATAATGGTCGTCGCGCCAGGAAAGGACGATATTGCCATGTGAAAACTGGTCAGGACAACTGGCGACTGTTGCGCCCAGACACTTAGGTCTTTCAACTCGTCGATATAATTTTTAATATCATTGCCAAGGTTTTTGAGTGTTTTTGCCGGTGTACCGTCTTTATCCTTCTCGATTTCGCAAACCATACCCCAACCAAGATCGGTTCTGACTATCCCTAAAGTCGTCAGAATATGTGGTGTTCTAAAGTTCGTGTCGCTGTTCACGCGCATCGTTTCGAGAAATTCGCAAATATTAAAAACATTTTCGCGCGATGGTTTAAAATGCTTTTTCAAAGCACTGTAACGGGCTTGTCTTTCTGCCCATTGCGGCCGCACAATTTTAATAATAAGACCGGCGTTTTGCGGATGTTGAAAGATAACGCGATGACGCCCGTTATCAAACATCGGGGTTTTGTCTTTTAGCATTAGGATGCCGGTAATCTGCAATTTAGTGGCCCTTTTTTACCTGTTCCGTTCGACCCGGTGAATTCCGGCACGAAGCGCAACAGCCATCATTTGAAGCACAATTTTGTGCCGCTTCCAAGCGCTTTCATAAAGGCCACGGTGCTATATTGAAGTTTTCGGATATTTTTTCCTTGTTCTGTTTATGAAGGCCATGATGGTTGGCGTGTCATCATCTTTCATAGTGTCCATTGTGCTATGGTGGAGAGAAAAATAGGTGATAAAAAAATTCCGACATATCATTAAGACCATATCTCTATGAAATGTCGCCTATTGATGCATTGATAGCTGACGCCAGTACAAGAAAAACATCGTGATTGACGATTTTTTACCGTTGATTCATCAAGAAAACAGCATTGATATTAATCAATATCAATCATATTGCGGTCAATATTTATAAAAAATCCACTTAAACTTTATAGAGTTTTTATAAAAAATAACTGAAACTATGCAATACAAAAAAAATAAAAATAAATGTTATGAATCATATAGTTAATAAGTATAATAGCAAATTGAAAACGTTATTCTTTTGCTGAAAATAAGTAACAAATCCGCGCTATAGTGTTGCAATATAGGACATGTATGTTAAACAGAATATAAAGAGGTTTCGATAGATAGCGTTAAGCACTAACGCGGGGATAAATTCGTTGCATAAATGTAGTCATTCAGTTGCGACATTTAACGGTCAAGCATTTCCTGACGCGATGTTTGTTGTTGACCATGTATTCTGGCTGGCGGCCGGAAGTTTCGGCCTTCTTTTTCCTCTTATTGCAATAACGATCAGAGCTATGCCGGTCGGTAAACCTTTACATTATAGTATTCAAGTTTGCCGGGAGCGGTTTTTTGATGCTCTGCGTTCGGCATTTAATATTTTTCTTAAACAATAACTGCGGAACTAGTTGGAACGATGATGACGATAAAGAGTGATTTTTTGAGTAACTTCGGATCGAAGATCATTTCTTGGATAATGATAGTTTTCTATGTGTTTTCAACGTTTCTGGCAGTGGTTCTACCGGCCGAGGCCGCTTACAGAAACGATCGGGGCAATCAGGAAGAAGATTATTATAACGATAACGTCACGAATTCCAGTTTATTCGGCTATAATCCCGATTCGGCAAAAGGGCAGAACGATAATAACCGTAAAGCAGCGACGGAAGGCTATTCGGCTCCGGTCATGACCCGGGGCTATGTTCTGGTTTCTGGTGACACGCTTGATAGTGTTGCCAAACGCTATAATCTGAGTGTCGAGGGGTTGCGCCGGCTCAATCAGGATCGCTTTTTCAAGAACGGCTTTGACGGGGTGAAAGAGGGTGACACAATTTATGTTCCGCTGGCTCCGGTTTCTGAAGATATGGCGCGCTATCTCGAGGGGCAAGAGTCGAAAAATGGTGCCATAGCCTCGCTTGCCACACGGGCGGAAAGTTTTTTGACCAACGGCGTTGACAGCCGTGAAATCCAGTCAATGGCCAAGGGATATTTTTCCGGCAAAGCCAATAATGCGATCAATCAATGGTTCAACCAGTTTGGCACGGCGCGC
>NZ_CALYQK010000036.1 GCF_945285465.1 uncultured Bartonella sp.
AGTTTTCAAGTGTTCATCCTTGAACCATACACAAGAGATCTTGCTATTATTGACCTTATCGACGGTCATTGTAGGACCACCCGATTTCAGCCGTACAATATTACCACCTTTAAACATGTTAGATCCTTTAAAAACTATAAACCCGTTTAACGGCTACAAAGCAGATTTATTCATTTTCGTAACCGTCCATGAGTTAGGTAAGTTAAGATTATTATCCTACCCTCAATATTCATATCGATATTATCATAAAAAACTAAAAGCCGTGAGTCTGAAATTGATTATTTCAAATGCAATTTTTAACCAGAATTGACGCATAAAAAACCACGCTTAAAGCGTGGTTTTTATCAATTTATCAAACTCAATTAAGATGATTTCTAACGTCTTCTAATGATTCTTTAATCAGTTCAGCTGATTTTTTAACATCGATTTCTTCCGCAGCTATTTTTCGCGCCGCTGCCACAGCAAGATCAACAACAGTCGATTTCACCGTATCAATCGCTTCCGCTTCTGCATGTGCAATTTTTTGCTCAGCCATTTTATTTCGACGTGCGACATAATCCTGCATCTTTTGATGAGCGTCTTTGGCAAGCACTTCAGCTTCGCGTTTGGCTGCGGCAATTATATCCTGCGCCTCTTTTTCAGCTTGCTCGCGTTTCGCCTGATATACGGCAAGAAGCTCCTGAGCTTCTTCACGCATACGACGAGCTTCATCAAGCTCGTTACGAATGAACTCGGCCCGCTTATCAAGGTAGCCGTTTAACAGCCGCGGTATATTATAGTAAACCAGAACAGCGATAAAAAGGAGTAAACCGATAAGCGCCCAAAACGTATCTGTCATCATCGCCATTACTCCAAACCGCTCACGGCTTTGACCGCAGCCGTTGCTTCAGAAGCACTCACTTTGGTACCCACCAGTTTTTCGATAATTTCCGCCGCCGTAACTTCTGCAATATCATTGACATTGCGCATGGCATCATCTCGAATTTTTTTAATCCGCTCATCCGACTGCGCCAGCTTCTTATCAAGTTCTTCTTCGGATTTTTTCCGCTCTTGCTCAATCCGGCTACGTATTTCGTTGGCCGAACTTTGCGCAATTGCAACAGCACGCGAACGCGCCTCTGAAAGTTCACGCTCATAGGAAGCTATGGCACTTTCACGCTCCATATTCATCCGGACAGCTTTGTCATGGTCGGAAGCAATCCTGTCACGGCGAATTTCAATTGTGCCACCAATACGCGGCACGATAATCCGAGATATAAATACATAAAAAAGGCCGAAACAAATAATAAGCCAAAACAGGTGCGACTCAAAAAGTGAAAAATCAAAAGGCGGAAACACACGCCCGGCGTGTTGCGCAGCCTCGCTCGCATGCTTTACTGGCGTTTCGACAGTTTCTGCAAATGCGCTAGATATGAACATCCCGTTTTACCCTCTCATAAGCACCAATATATCATATATTTTATAACACGACATCGGCAACTCAAGAATTTTATTTGCTGCTGTTGACTTTTGACACAGCGGTTTGCGGCAGGCTATCAAAGCCTGCCAGCACCGAATGCAATAGCCAAAGGTGTTTAAGTAACTTAAACGGCAAACAGAAGCAAAATTGCTACGAGCAATGAAAAAATGCCCAAAGCTTCCGTAACAGCAAAGCCGAAAACCAGCCTTGCGAACTGTCCATCAGCTGCTGACGGGTTACGAAGAGCACCCGAAAGATAGCTACCAAAGATATTGCCAAGGCCAAGAGCCGTACCGGCCATACCAAAGCACGCGAGACCGGCGCCTATATATTTTGCTGCGAGTGCTAATTCCATATCATTCTCCTTTGAAGCAAAATCGCATTTAAAAGCGGTGGAACCCCACCAGTTTCATCAATGTCCGGGATGCACCGCATCAGCAAGGTACATACAGGTTAGAATAGTAAAGACATAAGCTTGCAGGAATGCCACAAGAACTTCAAGAGCCGTAACCGCCACTGTCATAATGAGAGGCAAAACAGAACCACCAATGCCTGCTGCACCAAGGCCTATCATAGAGACAACAAAGCCCGCAAATACTTTTAGCGTAATGTGCCCTGCCAACATGTTGGCAAAAAGACGAACCGACAGGCTGATCGGACGTGAAAGAAAGGAAATAACTTCGATGATTGTCACCAGCGGCAGAATGACAACCGGCACGCCCGAAGGAACAAACAGCCTTAGAAAACCGAACCCGTTTTTGATAAAGCCATAAATAACCACTGTAAAAATAACCAGCATGGCGAGGGCGAAAGTTATGGCGATCTGGGAGGTAACCGTATAAAAATAAGGGAATAATCCTAAAAAGTTCGCTACGAGCACAAATACAAATATTGAAAACACCAGCGGAAAAAACCGCATACCTTGTGCCCCTGCCGAACCGCGCAACATATTGGCGACAAACTCGTAGGTAATTTCCGAGATTGATTGCATCCTGGTCGGAATTATTCCCCGACTCGACGACGATGCAAATAGAAACATCGAAGAAAAAACCACCGTTATTGCCATGAAGAGCGAAACATTCGTGAATGATAAATCCATATTTCCGACGGAAATATTAATCAGCTTAGACATCTGGAACTGATGAATAGGATCTGGACCGCTCGCTGACACCTTAACCTCTTTTACTTGGGCTCATTTGCCCCGTTATCTTGGCGCGATGCGCCTCGTTTGCCAATTACACTGGGGGAAACAGCCCCCACTGATCGTAATATATTCAAAACTCCGGCAAAAAAACCAAGGAGAATAAAAACAATCAATCCCCATGGAGATGTTCCTGCCAATTGATCACACCCTAGTCCTAATATAACACCAACGATAACACCAGCTAAAAATTCACTGGATAACTTTATCGCTTGCGCCATACCTTTCGGTGGCCCGCTCTCCCTCTCCATCGGATCCGGCTGGTCGGCGACTTTATAATGGGCCAACTTTTCCTGCAGATGGCGTCTGCGTTCTTCCAGATCCAAAGTTTCAGGACTGCTCCCCTGCTCCGGTATTTGAGTGCCCCTCTCAGGCTGAACAGGTTTACCACCTTTTGCCATTATTGGCCCCTTATTCCCAAACGCAAAGTCAAAGTCTGACCTTTAGAGTTGCGCGCAACATATTGTTACTGAAAGCTTTCGTCAAGCGGCCAAAGGGCCAAGATCAAAAGGAATCTTCTTTAAAATGAAAGTAAAGAGAAAATTGAACTTGTGTTTTTTTTGAAAACAAACTGATAAAAAAAGCTATCTCGTTGTTTTATAATATTTTTTCACTGAAGATAATAGAATTTATCAGATCCAGCCGCCATAACGGGTACGATAAAAAATATGAAGACCGATCTTGTCGACCTTTATCATCGTACGTGCCCAGCGCGGACGCACATAAACCGCATGGTAGTGCGTTGCCGATCCAACCTCGGGGAACCATATTTGGCCGGCTGAAACAGCATGTGCGACTTGTTGTGCCACCGTCCATTGCGCCATTTCAGTAACCCGATGTTTGCGTCCGTCGCAAGCAAATGAAAACTGGCAGTGGTTAAGCCAATTGGTGTTCTGGTACACCACGCCACAGATCGTATCCGGATAGGCTGGGTTTCTCACCCTGTTTAAAACGACCTGAGCAACCGCCGCTTGTCCTTTGATTGATTCTCCACGAGATTCAAAATAAACCGCCTCGGCCAGGCACTTTTGTTCTTTTGCCGAAAAAGCTTCTGCTGGCAGAGGCGTTGCCGCCCAAGCGTGATCGTTGCGGCCAATTGGTGGAATAAAACGGCCATTCCTGTCAATTGGTGTATTAGGCTGGTTCAGCACACTGTCAAACGGGCTTGTATCAATCTTCGCATTTGCCGGAGCATATCCCAATGCCAGAATATCCGGTTTGTCATTGGTAACCAGAGATTTGAGAATTTTGGGTACCGGAAGTTTTACAACTGGCTTCTTTTGGGGAATGACCGCCACGGTCTTCACGGGTTCATTTTTAGCTACAAGCTTTGTTTCCTCGGCCATTTGTAAAAAAGGAGTTTGTTTGCTATCAACCGGCAGTGGCATCGATTGTGAACTTACACGCAGCACTTCCACCTTTTTCAAGTCCGGCAAGCTGTTGCTTTCATGCGTTGTAAGACCCGTTGTTTTTTCTGTCCTGTTAATCCGGTTTTCATCTGGGTTTGGATCGGCAATGCCGATTTTATTACCCAAATTTTCTTCATCAATTGCCAAATTTTCGTCGTCAAAAGGAACAGGGTGGATATTGTCGGAAGAAACAGTACTTGCCGTATGAATCGAATCAATATGCCCCACGGCGGCGTTATCCATTGCAGATTGGCGTTGAAAAATAGTCTTGTGGGAAGAAACAACAAGCGACATATCTGCTTTATAAATAGATGTCGCCGTTAAAACGGACAGGCCGGCACCGAGAAAAATCGGCAGAACATGCCGGTTGCGTTTTTTTCGCTTTAAAATAACTGGTGCTTCATAAAAGCGTCCTTCAGGCATATAATAGGAGGATGCGGTGCGCAGTATTTCTCTCTGTTCTTCTTTGTTACCATGACGGCGCAAAGACGATATGAAAGATATTTCCGGCACCACATCACTCCAACGCAAATACGCTTACGCAAAACAAAAAGGAAAGTTTGTTTCCTGTTGTCGGAGAATGGCGCATCAACCTTTATTTATGGTTAACAAAAACACGCTTATTCATTGATTTTATTGATTAATTTTCCATTAATTTAAAAATATGGTTAATGCGCAAATAGCCGGATTATCGCAATTTGGTGCCAGATAAAGGCCCATTTGTTAACCTTCATAAACAAAGCATAAACAATTTTTTTAAAAACCCGAATCAACGTTTTTTGGCACGTCCGGCAAACGGATTTTCAGAAGCGCGCACCGAAAGACGAATGGGCACGCCGGGCATATCGAACGAATCACGCAACGCATTGACCAAGTAGCGTAGATAAGATTGCGGCATGGCTTCGGGACGCGAACAGGAAATAACAAAGCCCGGTGGACGTGTTTTAATCTGGGTAATATATTTGACCTTTAATCGCCGTCCCGAGACAGCCGGTGCCGGATGATAAGCTGTCACCTCGGCGAGCCAACGGTTAAGCTTTCCCGTTGAAATACGCCGGTTCCAGACACGATGCACCATTTCGACATTTTCCATAAGGCGATCTATGCCCTGCCCCCGTTCGCCCGAAACCGGTACAGCACGAACCCCGCGAACCTGCGGCAAAAGCCGTGCACATTGTTCATGAAGAGCGGTTAGTGTTTCCTGGCGATCTTCAATAAGATCCCATTTATTAAATGCAATCACTGGTGCGCGCCCTTCACGAATGACCAGATCGGCAATTTGTAGATCCTGTTTTTCAAAAGGAATGGTTGCATCAAGAACAATAATTACCACTTCGGCAAAACGAATCGCGCGTAATGTTTCCGCTACCGAAAGCTTCTCGAGCTTGCCTTGTACTTTTGCTTTCCGACGCAATCCCGCTGTATCGAAAAGTTTGATTTCGCGGCCGCACCATTGCCAGTCAACCGAAATCGAATCACGGGTTATTCCCGCTTCAGGGCCGGTCAACAAACGTTCTTGACCAAGCATTGTATTGATTAACGTCGATTTGCCGGCATTGGGCCGACCGACAATCGCAATCCGAATAGGCTTGCTGGCATCATAGACTGGTTCTTCTGCGTCAGGGTTGTCAATATCCTCGCCTATTGCCGCAGACTTTACTTCTTGTCTTTCATCTTCAATTTGCTTTTCAAAGGCTTTGTCTTTGCCTACGGCTTCAACTATCGCATCGCGCAAATCGCCAAGCCCCAATCCATGTTCAGCCGAAATTGGACATGGTTCACCAAGTCCTAATGACCAAGCTTCGTAAAAACCCGATGTCGATTGTTTCGATTCCGACTTATTGGCGACAAGTATAATTGGTTTGCCCGATTTGCGAACAAGCGAAGCAAAATTTTGGTCGCTGGCAGTCATGCCGGTTTTTGCATCCAGCACAAAAAGGATAAGATCGGCTTCGTCAATTGCCGCTTTGGTCTGAGCACGCATGCGCCCTTCCAATGTATCATTTGCCGCTTCTTCAAGACCGGCGGTATCAATAACATCAAATCGTAAATCCATCAGCCGCGCAGCATGGCGGCGGCGATCGCGAGTAACACCGGGCGTATCGTCGACAAGCGCCAAACGCTGCCCGACAAGGCGGTTGAACAGTGTAGATTTGCCGACATTAGGTCGGCCGACAATAGCAATGGTCAAAGCCATTTTTTATCCTTTAGCGGCGATGCCATCACCCTGCATCAGTTCGAGCATTAAACGTGATCGCTCTGTAGCTTTGATCCCGTCTAGACCTTCATCAACAATTTTTTTAAAATAATAAAGCGCTTCATCCATTTTTCCCGCTTTATAGGCCGATAGCCCTAATGCTTCTCGGGCCATGATGCGCACCGGATCAACATCGGTTGCAAGATCCTTGACTCGCTTTTCGACATCTTCAAACTGCCCGGTATCGACCAAAATATAAGCAGCACGAATTTTGGCGACCTTTTGCAGAATTTCTGGAGCACTTTTATTGTTAGCGACCGCGTCAAAACCGGCAACAGCCTTTTCTGGATCACCCTCTTCCATCGACAGCGACGCTTTTCGCAATTGTGCTAGAAAAGGATAATCGCCAAAACCCGACTTTTCAACGTCGTCAAGTTTTTTCATCGATTCATCGAATTTATCGGTGCTGGCAAGATCAAGACCGAGAAGAAAACTATCGCCGACATGACCCGCTTTGGAAGCCTGCCAGTGATCGTAGATTTGATAAGCTCCCGTTGCGAGAACGAGAAAAACAGCGGCAAGGATGAGATATGGGCCGTAGCTACCCCATAAGGCTTTTGCTTTTTCCTGACGGATCTCTTCATTGACTTCACGAATAAAACTTTCATCCGACATTATGTTGTCCTGTCACAAATGCGATTTTTTGCTTTTAATCATAAATTAGTAAAGATGGTAACCCTTATCATGAAAAAAGGGCAGAATAAGACAAATTACAACCAATTTACAGATTTCTGTCGTCCTGCTCCTGTTGAAGCAATGCTTCTGCGCGTTTACGTTCGGCTATCTGTTCACGTACAGCATCGAGAATCTGTTTTTTTCGATAGGCGGCAAGACGGCTCTTGCGGGTTCTGCTTTTATAAAATCGCGCCAACGTATTTTCAACCATTTCAATATCGATAACGCATTCGTGCCAAGTGAAAGATACCTCGGCACGGGCCGAACGGTCAGGAAAAACAAATTCGCCATTTTCTTTTTCCTCGCCGGCAATAAACCGACAATTATTAACGATAAGTTTCAAGGCATCCACCAGCCACTCCGGTGGCTCTTCACGGTGTTTGCGCATGGCATTAACCATTGCTTCGCAAAAGAGCAAAGATGAGGCATAAAGCCTGATACCGGACTGGTCATAGCGTGCCGAAAGCGAGGCAACTTCCCTTGATGCTATGCGCCCGCGTAACGTCCAACGTGCGTTTGAACGGGCAACGTCAATTGCACCCATGAGGCCGATAAGTGCCGCATGGGTTCTTCCGCAGCTTTTCATGGCTTTGATGGCAGCCGTTGTGTCATGGCGTTCAAGTGCGTCGGCGGCCAAAGTAAAATTGAGCGCAAGCTCCTTAAAAAAACGTTCGACAGCCAGATGAAGTGTTTTCAACTGGTCGGGAGTAAACAAAATCTGGCTAAAAATAAGACCGATCGATGTTCCCACAGCAACATCAATTGCTCTGGTCCAACCGGCAACATCTGCACCAAGTGCAAAAACCATAACGGCCGAAACGCCTGCTTGAATGATAATTGCCGGTATAATCGAATAGGCAGAAGCTATTGTCATTCCGGCAAACCCCACAATAGCAATACGCACTTCTGTCGGCATTGGCGGCAACAGCAATGTCAATTCACCAACGGCAACACCCGTCAACACGCCTGCCAGCACGTACATGGCCTGTCGCCCATGACTGGGAATACCTGGTGCAAGACAGATAAGCGCTGTCATCGCCGCGTAAATCGGATGTTCGTGGTCAAGAAAATGGACAGAAACCAACCAGGCAAGTCCCGAAGCAAGACCCGCACATAACGCATCTTTCCAACTTGCCTGAACCTGCGTTATAGCTTGTTTCAGCCTGATTTTTATTATGAAAGCAAAATTTGTCATCGCAGCGGCCAAACCCACATCAACATGGGCACAGATACCACCGCAATGAGCAGACTTAATGGTGCGCCGAGCCGTGGATAGTCGCTAAAATGATATCCTCCCGGCCCCATAACCAACATGTTGCATTGATGGCCGATGGGGGTAAGAAAATCACACCCTGCACCAATAGCAACCGCCATTAAAAACGCTTCCGGTTTAAAATCGAGCGAGGCGGCAAAACTTGATGCTATTGGTGCCATTACCATAACAGTGGCGGCATTGTTAAGAAACGGTGTGACAAGCATGGCGGCAACGAGAATAACAGCCAAAGCCCCCGAAGGCGGCAAAGAAGAGGCAAAAATGCTGAGCCAATGACCGATAATATCGGTGCAACCCGTTTTTTCCAATGCTTCGCTAACGGGAATAAGTGCGGCAAGCATGACAAGTATCTGGCCGTCAAGGGCCTGATAAGCATCGCGCGCCGGAATAACCCTGAAAACAACCATAGCAACGGCAGCCGAAAAAAAAGCCAAAGCAACCGGCACAATCTGTAATGCGGTTGTAACAATGGCAATAAAAAGAATCACCAGCGGTATAAGGCCATGACGTAAATTGCCAAGCATAATATTGCTCTTGGCAAGCGGTAGACATTTCAATTCCTGCAACAGACCGGGAATAACATCGTCGCGCGCCTGCAAGACAATTACATCGCCAAGCCTGAATACGATATCGGCAAGACGTTGCCGCACACGCTCCTGCGGGCGGCTCAACGCAAGAAGATTGACATCATACCGGTCAAAAAGGTTGAGCCGTTTTGCACTAATACCGATGAGTGGTGAATTGTCGGTCACAACAGCTTCAACGACCTCAGTCTGGCGCGATTTATCGCCCGTTTGTACGTCGCGCCCTTTGGCAATATCAAGTTTTGCCGAATTAATAACCGCATCAAGTGCCGTGTGGTTACCTTCCAAAACAACCGTATCGCCTTCCGCCAGCACAAAGTCAGGTAGCGGGGAAATAAGGTTCTTGTTTCTTATGACTTGCAAAACCATTGCATCGCCTGCCGCCGGTTTTATAAGATCGGAAATCTGTTTGCCGATAGCCGGTGTGCCCGAAGCAATACGTGCTTCCGATATATAGTCGCGGGCGGCCGATTGAGTGTCAGTAAGGCGGGATTTCTTTGTACGCACCGGTACGAGCCACGAGAAAAATACCAGATAAATAACACCGACAGCAGCAACAGTTGCTCCGACCGGCGTAAAATCGAACATGGTAAAAGATGTACCGACAAGACGTTCGCGCATTGCCGAAACAACAACATTGGGTGAGGTGCCAATCTGTGTCATCAGGCCACCCAATAGTGCACCATAAGACATTGGCATGAGAAAAACAGAAGGTGAAACATTGGAACGTCTTGCAAACTGAAAAGCAATCGGCAACATGATTGCCAAAGCACCGATATTCTTAACAAAAGCCGAAAGTATCGTTACGGTAATGACCAGGAAACACAGTTGCAGGCGCACCGACTTAATATCGGGCCAAACCCGCTGGATAATCAGTTCCATAATGCCGGATCGGGCAACACCAGCACTTACCAACAAGGCACTCGCAACAATGATAACAATGTCATCACTAAACCCCAAAAACGCTTCTTTGGGGCTCACAATACCAACCGCACAGCTCAACAAAAGGGTACAAACCGCAACAACGTCGTAGCGAAAACGATCCCATATAAAGATGGCCATCATCAAACCGATGATGGAAAACGCCATAATCTGATTTGCTGTCATGATGAAACGACATCCACCTCTTTTATTATTGCAATTACCGCTTTGTTCGTGAAAGCAGTAGCTGGCTTCTTCCTATTTCTACCTGTTTATACGACCGGCGACAAGATCTCCTGCATTATGGTGAAGCCGCAAAAGCCCCCATAGCGGTAACAGGCTAATAAAAGCAACGATATATAAAGCAATTCTGAATGGTATTATTGATATTTCAAGTTCAACTCCGCTTAACGCCGTACCGATACGAAGGCAAATAGCGCCCACTGCTATACCAAGACCGATGCCTAATTGAAAAACTGTCGAAAATAAAGTGTTCGCACCGTTCATCTCGTCGTTTTTTACATCAGCAAAGGCAATAGTATTGAGCGCGGTAAACTGAACAGAGCGAAACACACCACTCATGAAAAGCACAACGACCATAAACCAGATTGGCATATCGCGCGAAAATGACGCGCAAAGGGCAAGAAAAGCTGCGTTAAAAAGACAATTCAACACCAGTGTGCGTTTGAAACCGAGATAACGCATAAGGGGTGTCGTAAATGGTTTGATTGCGAGATTACCAATAAAAATCGGCATCAACAAAAGTCCGGCTTTTGTTGGTGTAAAGCCCATTGCCAGTTGTGCCATCAACGGCAAAATAAATACTACAGCATTGGCTGTCATACGAAAGGCTGTTCCACCACAAACTGACACGGCAAATGTCGGATAGGAAAGTGCAGCTAGTGAAACCAATGGTGCTTTCGTACGATGCAGATGGAACACACTCCATAAAAGGGCAATCGAACCGATCGAAAAACATCCGATCACGGCAAAGGACAAACCATTCTTTCTACCTAACTCTTCTGCTGCAAACAAAAGTGTCGCAAGTCCGATGCCGGTCAATAAAAACCCCGAAAGATCAAACGACTGCGGATTCATGCCCCGTGCAGTCGGGAACAATTTGAGACTAAAGACGAAAATCATTAGCCCTAGCGGTATATTGAGATAAAAAATAAGGCTCCAATGAAGATACTGGGCAATAAAACCGCCAAGTGGTGGCCCTAATACCGGTGCGGTCAATCCCGGCCATGTAAGAAGCGCAATCGCATCTACAAGTTTGTTTTTTGGCGTCTGGCGCAAGACAACAAGCCGCCCGACAGGAACCATCATGGCACCTCCTATTCCTTGTAAAATACGAGTGCCAATAAAAAATGCCAGATTTGTCGAAAGCCCGCACAATAATGAAGCAAAAGTGAATATCAATACGGCGAGTGAAAACATCAACTGCGGGCCGAAACGATCAGTAAGCCAGCCACTTGCCGGGATAAACACGCCAAGCGTCAACATATAAGCACTCATACCGGTATTGATACTCACCGGATCCGTCTTAAAAGTTGCTGCCATTTGAGGTAAAGCAGTGGCAATAACCGTTGCATCAAGATTTTCCATAAAAAATGCACATGCTACCAAAACCGCAATCCAGCGGGAAGAATGGTCGACAATCGGTTTGTTTTGTTTCCGTCGCAGCATTTGGCAGTTACCCGGTCGTTTTATGGCAAAATAAATAATAGCGGCTGGATATTTATTTATCACGAAAATGTGCAACAAAATAAATAGGCCGAACCATCATTTACTCTTTGAATTCGTATAGAATATCGGCACCAACCGTGTTAATGTGGTGTCTTACTATTTTCCCTACGATATTTTGGATAAAATATGGCACAGCAGCAACGGCCTGACGATACTATATCCTTTAGCGAACTTTTTCAGCCCAAACTTCTGACAGTCTGGCGGGAAGGTTATCATCTGGCCGACCTTCGCGCCGATGCAATTGCTGGCCTTACGGTGGCGATCGTCGCCTTGCCGCTCTCTATTGCGATCGCCATTGCTTCGGGGGCCGCCCCGGTACAGGGGCTTTATACGTCTATTGTCGGCGGTTTTTTCATTGCTTTTCTGGGGGGCAGCCGGTTCCAGATCGGTGGCCCTGCAGGTGCTTTTATCATAGTGGTTTCGACAACGGTTGCCCAGCATGGCATGGATGGATTACTGCTGGCGACGTTTATGTCCGGTATCATGCTGATGATTCTCGGCTATATGCGGCTTGGTACCTACATAAAATTCATTCCCTATCCTGTGACAGTCGGCTTTACCGCCGGTATTGCCGTGATTATTTTTTCAAGCCAGCTCATCAACATGTTTGGTCTGAAGCTTAGCGAAAAAGAACCCGGGCCTATCTTGGAAAAAATTCCGGTCATCTGGCAGCATATTGAAACGCTCAACCCGCTTGCCATGGCATTTTGTATTGCGACGATAATTTTTATTACATTGTTGAAAAAAATTCGCCCCAATTGGCCCGGCATGGTGCTTTCTATTATTATTGGTGGCGGGCTAACGGCTTTTTTCAACATTGATATTGTAACCATTGGTTCCAAATTCGGAACAATGCCCTCCACGCTTCCCTCGCCACACATTCCAAGTTTGAGCTTTGAAAAAATCCGCGCTGTTTTTCCTGATGCAATCACATTTACTTTGCTCGGTGCCATTGAATCGCTTTTGTCGGCGGTTGTTGCCGATGGTATGACCGGTCGCCGTCACCGCTCAAATTGCGAACTTGTCGCACAAGGCGTCGGCAATATAGCATCGGCATTTTTTAATGGTATATGTGTTACGGGCGCAATAGCACGTACGGCAACCAATATCCGCGCCGGTGCAAGGAGCCCCTTTGCTGGCATGTTTCATTCCGCTTTTCTGCTTTTATTCCTTGTTGCAGCCGCCCCGCTTGCCAATTTTATTCCCTTGGCCTGCCTTGCCGGAATTCTTGCCATCATTTCCTGGAATATGATCGACAAACGCGCCATTATGCTTCTCCTCAAAGCATCGGCAGGCGATGCAGTTGTTTTGCTCGTTTCACTGTCGCTGACAATTTTCCGCAATGTCACCGAAGCTATTGTCGTCGGTTTTGCGTTAGGTGCTCTGCTTTTTATCCATCGCATGTCAAAGGTTGCCAGTGTCACAACAGATTTGCCATTGGTCGCGGAAGATAAAGCCGATAGCGCACGAATGCCGATTGCCAGCTATGAAGGTGATATACAGAAGAATAGCCATGTTGTGATCTACCATATCTCGGGGGCATTCTTTTTTGGCGCTGCCGCTTCAATCGGTTCGGTTCTCGACCGGATTGGTGACGATTACCGCACGATGATACTGGATTTCACGCAGGTACCATTTCTCGATTCAACCGGTGCCAATACTATTGAAAGCCTTGCCGACAAAGCAAAGAAGCGAGATATAAAGCTTGTCATTTGCGGTGCTTCAGAACAAGTACTCAAAGATTTGTTGTCCCATGGCATCAAACCGCCTTCTATTCATCTTGAAAAAACTCTTCAAAAGGCCGTCAATAAATACATTCGTAATCATCAAGATGGTGCCTGAGCTGATTGATCAAAACAATAGCCACAATAGCTTGTGTCTATCGGCGCGTTACACATCTAATATTTTTTCTAAAATTATTTAACCCTGATACTTTTATAATTCACACGAAAACATAAAAGAGACATCCAATACGTTCGTTGCTTTGCCGATATCGTCAATTTTTATGGCCTCAGGTGGCTGTGTTTTTGTTGCAACTGATGCCTGTAGTGGAAAAATTGCCGGTTCCACGAATATCAAAGTCAGTCACCGCATCCAGCGTTCATTTAACGCATTGGCAAAATAACAGAATTGCCGCTAAAAAAAGCAAGACTTCATAATGCGGTTATATTATGAGTGAATTTGCCAGAAAAAAGTCGTTATTATTTTACATTGAATGAAACAACGCATTGCAATTTTTGTGAAAACCTTAACCACCATAGGGGAAGATAATGAGTGAAGATTCCGCCCAGAAAGCAAAAACAAATCCGCTTTGGAAAAAAATAGTCGCCGGCCTCATCTTGATCGCCATTATTTGTGGTGGTTTCATTTTTTATCTCGCCCATTCGGCACAACAGCACGTCGAGAATTTCCTGAAAGCAAATGGCGTAAGTTACAGCTCGCTTGAGGTGAACTGGCGGCGTCACTTTACCGTGCATGATGCGATAGTAAAATTTTCTAAAGACAATCCCGTTACAATTGCTACTATCAAGGGTGAAGTCAGTTTTTCCGGTAAAACAAGTAAAAAGCTCGATCTCGAGAATATTACCTATCATATTGGTAAAAATGACATTTCGGTGCCGCTGCTTGTTTTGCACGATTATACGATTGCTAAAAAAACTGCCCGTGAAAATGATGATGATCGCATTGATTTTAAAGATATAGCGTTCAAAAAAGCCGTAATGCCGACTGTTTTGATCAAAAGAAAAACATCCCGCGAAGAACGAAATGTTACCTATACGAACGTAGCTTATGATGATTTGCAAAAAGGGATCGTTAAAAAAATAACGATTGATGGTCTTTTGTTAAACCACGAAAACTTCGGTAAAAATGGAGTTTCCGCAAAAGACCAGTTGACAACCGCCACAACCGGAAAAATTATCGTCGATAAATTCAATGTCAGACATTTGCTCAGCTATTACACCGAACAATCATCGACAACAGATGAAAGTAATCCATTCATAGATTTTATGAGTGCATGGTCGGTTCAAGACATAGTCTTTGACACGGCAAACGGCACAAAAAATAGTGGCCATATGACAATAGACAAGCTTTCAGGTTCAAAACTTTCAGCGCGTCTTTTACCTTTTTTATTAACTGACTTCATAGATGAAATTGACAATTCGGATTTGGACAATGCGTCTAACCCCGCACTTTTAAGTCAACTGAAGGCTAAAGAGTTCGATATTCTCGCCTCTTTTGGTGCCGCCAATATGAATATTGACGGACTATCAGCGAACACTGGTCAAAAGGCAACCGAGATAAAAAATTTAGCTATATCGTGTCAAAATGAACACTTCGACCTTGCCGTAAACGGTATCAAACTATCTGATAGTGATAAAAACTTTACGCTTGAGGATTTTTCAATTTCTGACCTGAATTTTCCTGATGCCATAAATGCAATGAAAAACCTCAATGACTTGTCTTCTGATCCAGACAAAAAAATGGGCGAGACATATATGGCTTCTGTCAGCAAAGCTACCTTTTCCCTTGTACCGAGGTTTAAAAACATTCATTTTTCGGGACTCGTCGTTCCACCGACAAATGTCAATACCGATCAGGAAAATCTTCCGGTAAAAATCTCCTCGTTCGATGCCGATGCCGATTTTACTTCGGGAGTAATCCCGACTTCTTTAAAGATATCGGTAAAAGATATTGAAGTTTCTGCCGCCGACTGGGATCAAAATTTTTCCCAAAATACGCTGTCTGACGCCGTGGAAATACAACAAAACGGTGGGATTCTAGAGGCGCTCGGCTATGACACTATAAAAGCGGATATAATGTTTGACGCGGCATGGAACAGTGAAAAAGAAATGATTGATGTCAAAGAAATATCATTAAATTATCGCGATATGGCAAATATTTCAATCAAAGGCACGCTCAGCAATGTTGATAAGGCATTATTTTCCAACAACCCGGTCATGATCACAGCAGCAGCTTTGGCTATTTCTGCACAAAATATTGATTTATCAATGAATGCCGACGACTTTTTAACACGTTATGAAAAACTTTATGATTCAACCACAGAGCAAAAATTTTCCGATGAGCGCAAACAAGCCGCAATCAAAGCACGACTGGCGATTGCACTTACTCTCGGTGCCGAAAATTCACAAAATATGGGTGAGGCACTTCAAAGTTTCATACAAGATGGTGGAACACTTGTTATTCACGCCAGGGCAAAATCAAAACAAGGCATCGGGCTTTTTGACTTGTTTGAAGCACAAACAGCGCCGTTTTCCCTTTTAGGCAAGATAGACCTGAGCGCACAAATACAACATTAGGCACAACATTAGAACTGGAAGAAAAACAATGGCCAATCTTGGCGGATGGTTCGTAACAACACTCAAACGCTGGTTAATATTCATTATTGGAGGGGTGGTCATTTTGGCCATTTTGGCCATCGGCGGCTTTTACATGGCCGCTCCTTATATTGACAGCTTTGTTAAAAATGAAATGACCAAGCATGGTGTCAAAGCTGACCAGTCAGAGCTAACTGTTGCCGGCAATATCAATTTGAAAAATGTCACATTGCCTGTTCCTGAAGGTGTTTTTCTCAAAATTGGGGCAATTTCCGGACGACCGCCCGTCGGTTTTGTACCCGGTTCCTTTACCATCTATGATGTCGATTTAAAGCGTGACAATATTCATGTGCAGATACCGGAAGTGACGTTGAACGGCGTTACACTCAAAGACAAAGACACAACAATAGAGTCTCATGTTTTACAGGCATTGATGCGGATTGGTCTTTCTTCTGTCAGTGCCCCGAACATACAGCTGTCGCTTACCGGGAACAATGGTGAAACCGAAAAACTCAATATTAAAGGCTTTTGGCTTTCCAAATTAAAAGCTGGCAATATCGGATCGGTCGGCATTGAGGGTATGAATACGAATGTCGGTTTCAACAATTCTGGCACATCCGACAACAATAGTCTTCGCCTTATTGGCAAGAGCAATGCCATGCAAGCAGAAGATATCGACGTTGGTTATGCCTATTCAATATTGGCGGGTAAAGTCAAACCCGATAAAATCGGGCGCACGGTTTTTGGGCCGGTGGAACTTGGTGACATTGCTATCGATGTCTTCGAGGGCACAAATCGTAATGCGCATTTCTCGTTGAATAAATTCAAAACAAATGGTCTGAAGATGCATCCGATGCGCGAGGTGCCAGAAAATCTGGTAAAAGCATATCTGGATGCAAAAAAAACGGGCAATGAAAAAGATGAAAAGACGGCACGCAATGATTTGATCGTCACAATCATTTCGGCAATAACCGCAATTGACGCTCAGGTTGAAAACGCCGATATCGATCTGCCAAACATGAAGGCTAGTCTGCATTCTTTCCAAATGTTGCCAAGAGAATGGAAACAGCCAGTGCCCGGAAGTATGTTGATTTCACTCGACGGACTGTCTCTCAACACTGCAGAAATGGCAAAGAAAAATTTCGATATATTGACAAATATGGGGTATAAAACGCTCGATCTTTCGGGGAAAATCGACTTTTCTTATGATGCTGGCCGCCAGACGCTTTCGCTTAACGATATGTCTTTTATTGCCAATGGCATTGGCTCAGGCGAAATGTCGGCAAAAATTATTGATGTTGATAAATCGCTCTTTTCCGGAGATAAGGATGCAATGCTCGACGCGGCAAACCGGATAGGAATTATCAAAGCCGATATGCAGTATTCGGATTTTGGCTTTATTGATAAGCTGTTTACCTATCTGGCACAAAATTTAAATGACAACAAACACGATCTCAAACAAGAACTTTATGACGATTTTTATGTTGTCATGACAAAAAGCCCGCAAATGTTGTTAAAAGACCATGATGAAGCGCAAAAAATTTCAACCGCTTTCGGAGCATTTGCCAGAAAACCCGGTACTTTAAAAATATCATTGCAAGCAAAAGACAATAAGGGTTTGACAGCTACCGACCTTGAGACAGCACTGCAAAATGACCTTGCATCGGCGATTAACAAAGTCAATCTCACAGTGCGAAATGAATAATTATTGCAGGCGGGTCGAGAATTCCGCCTGACATTTTATGATGGGTAAAGGTCAAAGCACATTTTGCAAAAAATGCGCCGGTATGTGCCGGTACTAAAATGTCTTTTATTAACACGGTTTTGCGCTATTGCTTTATGTCGGTGTTAGAGCGTATAAATAATTTCGGGTGTTCGTCAAATCATTGTCGGGCAGGTTTTTAGCTGGTCGGGCCGCCAGTCATAGGAAACTGTCCCATGACGAATCTATCGCCTGATAATCCGCCACATCATATAATGATAATTGCCAAACGGACGTTATTGACAATAAAACGCTTTGTTCACGGTGAAGCTATAAGCGGTGTAATTCTCGTCTTCACTACTTTTGCCGCACTTGTTCTTGCCAATTCGCACTCAGGCCAAACTTACGAACAGTTCTGGAACGCCCCGCTGTCAATCACCTTGGCAGGAGCACCACTGTCGATAAATCTTCATTTTGTTGTCAATGATATTTTGATGACTATTTTCTTCCTTGTTGCGGGCATGGAAATCCGTCAGGAAATCTATGATGGTGCTTTGTCACAATTAAAATTGGCATTATTGCCTATGCTGGCCGCCATTGGTGGCGTCTGTGTTCCGGCCATTATCTATTTTTCCTTTAACTACCTTCCGCAAACCAGCCATGGCTGGGCTGTACCTACTGCGACAGACATTGCTTTTGCCGTTGGTATTCTCGCCCTTTTGGGAAAATCGGTTCCCTATAACCTGAAAATAATTCTTCTCGCACTTGCTATTATTGACGACATTATCGCCATTGTGGTTATCGCGCTCTTTTATTCGGTTGGATTTAATATTTATGGTCTGCCGGTTGCCATTGTTGCATTCGTATTGGTGTTTTTGTTGCAACGGATAAAAGTAGCTTCTGCATGGTTTTATATTGTTCCGGCAGCCATTCTTTGGTCGGGATTGATGTTCTGCGGGGTTCACCCGTCGCTGGCCGGGGTAATATTGGGGTTATTGACACCGGTAATCTTGCCAACCGCACCAACCACTTTTTCAACTGCTAGCTTTCGCAATATCTTGCCAGATATCAAAACAAAGAAAACAAAATCGAAATCAGCGCCGGATAAGCGTGATACGGGACAATACAAAAACCTTAAGGCAGCCCAACTGCCACCGGTATTGCGCGTTCAACAGGCACTCGTGCCATGGGTTCAATTTATTATCATGCCGCTTTTTGCTCTTGCCAATGCCGGCATTAACTTTTCCAGCGTTGATTTTACCGACAAACATTCTCTTTCAATTATTATCGGCATTGGTGGTGGACTTGTTTTAGGTAAGCCGATCGGCATTCTGGCCGCCTGTTTCCTTGCGTTTAAAAGTGGTCTTTGTTGTCTGCCGCCCCATGTTGATTGGAAGGGACTTCTGCTCATTGGCTTTCTCGGCGGCATTGGTTTTACCATGGCGATTTTTACGGCAACGTTGAGTTTCAACGATGCCAACCAGCTTGATGCCGCCAAATTGGCAGTTCTCTCGGGGTCGTTTGTTTCTGCTCTCCTTGGTCTTGCCTATGGCATATGGTACTGCCTTTCGAGCAAACGACCACCACACTGAATACAGTTGTGAACAATAGCGGTAGATTCACACGCCAAGTGCAACACAGTTTATTTAAAGCATAATTTGATATC
>NZ_CALYQK010000037.1 GCF_945285465.1 uncultured Bartonella sp.
ATGCCCAGCAGACATTGACCCGTCAGGCACAATGGTTGCAGCGTTATCCGCAATATACAATTACGGTCGAAGGGCATGCCGACGAACGTGGCACACGCGAGTATAATATTGCACTTGGCCAACGCCGTGCTGTTGCCGCACGCGATTATCTCATTTCACAAGGTGTTGCCGCCAATCGTATGAGAACCATTTCTTACGGCAAGGAGCGTCCAGTTGCTGTTTGTGATGCCCCGCAGTGCTGGAACCAGAACCGCCGCGCCGTTACAGTTTTGAACAATGCCCGTTAATAGACGTTATACGCTTTTTTTAAAAACGGCTCTTTTATGAGCCGTTTTTTTTGTGACAAATTTCTGCCGAAGTCTATTGTTAGCTTTTGTTGTTCGGGCAATTGTAAAGGATCAGGTTATGGGGCTTAAGGCACGCTTGTGTTTATCGGCATATTCAGTGAAACGCTTGTCTTGCACAGCAGCTTTTGTTTGGGTGATGTCGGTTTTGGCTCTTTCACCCTCTTATGGTGCGCCTGCCGATCAGGGAGGGTCGGTTTTTTCACAGGGCTTTTTTTCGCTTGGCAAGAAAAAAACGGCGCAGACAGAAAATGTGCAGCTTTCGGCTCCTTCTGACAATCGTGTCAGCGAGCTTCAGCAACAGGTACGTGAACTTACCGGCAAAGTAGAAGAGCTGAATTTTATGGTGCTGCAGATGCAGGAGCAGCTCAGGCAATTGCAAGGCAATGGCGGTTCGCCGTCTTTGCAAAATCCCGCACCGCAAGCACAATCGAGCGAGGCGCAAATACGTTCACTTAATAACGAGACCAATGTCAAACAAGATATATCGAGAGCTGGCGACAGCGCATCACTGCCGAGTGTAGCAACCGACAAGACTGGTGAACAAAAAAATATCAATCAGGAAGAAGCACCAAAAGATCTCGGCTCGATTCAATTTGACAAAAACGGTAATGTTCTTAACGGCAGTCTCAATCAGGATGCGGTTCAGGCAACGCCACAAGGGGCAAGCGGCAATGTGGTTGTGCCACAAACAGCAAGTGCAAAAGAACTTTATGACATCGGCTATCGTAACATTCTGGCGGGTGATTATCGCACTGCTGAAGCCGATTTTCGAGCCTTTCAGGAACGTTACCCGACTGATTCGCAAATAGCGGATGCCAGTTTCTGGCTTGGGGAATCGCTTTTTGGCCAAAAGCGTTATCGCGAAGCTGCGCAAGCCTATATTGATGTGCAGAAGAATTACAAAGATTCGCCGCGCGGGCCTGAAAATCTCTTGAAACTGGGGATGAGCATGGCGCATCTTGACGAGCAGAAAGTGGCTTGCGCAACTTTTGCCGAAGTGGCAAAACGCTACAAAACTGTGGATCCGGCAGTTTTGAAACGTGTCAAGGACGAGCAAAGTCGTAACAAGTGTCAACAATAAGTTTTAAAGATTTATTCCAGCCATCCGATTTTGCCGATTGTAAAACTGTAGTTGCGGCCGTTTCAGGCGGCGGGGATTCAACAGCTTTACTTTTTCTTTTGCGTGATTATTTGGCAAGGTTGCAAAATCCGCCGCAACTTGTTGCTGTGACAGTCGATCATCGGTTGCGACCGGAATCAGCATTAGAAGCAGAAGAAGTTGCAAAACTGTGCACCACTATTGGCGTAGTCCACAAGACAGTTTGTTGGGCCGATGCCAAACCGGAAACAGCATTGTCCCACGAAGCGCGCATTGCCCGTTACGGTTTGCTTTTTGCCGAAGCAGAAAAAGTCAACGCCTCGGTTATTATGACAGGGCACACCTTGAACGATCAGGCCGAAACCTATGAAATGCGCTTGCATCGCGGAAGCCACCGTGGCCTTGCCTGTATGCCACGAGAATCCCTTCTTATGCGAAAAATCCGTTTGATCAGGCCGTTGTTAACGATCAAACGTGAAGAATTGCGCACTTATTTGCGCTCGATCGGGCAGAAATGGATTGATGATCCGACCAATGAAAATATCCATTATGAACGGGTTCGCATACGAAAAAGTCTGAAAGACGAAACTATTGACGAAATTCAAAAAAAAGTCGAAGAAGCTGCCACTTTTAGACGAACCCAAAGCAAATCGGCGGCCAGACTTATCAACAAACTGAATATCACGATGCAACATGCATTGTGTACAATCCATAAACCGGCACCAGAACTTGTCGATGATCCGCTTTATCCTTTTGTCGTTGGCGTGCTTGCCGCAATCATGGGCGGTGCACAAATGCTTGCCAGTGATTCTCAAACCGGTTATCTGAAAGAGCAACTTATGAAAAAGCGGCAATCGCTTTATCGTTTTACTTTGCTTGGTTGTGTAATCGAACAAAATGATCACGATATACGCTTTTGGCGGGAAGCGCGAAATCAGACAGCAAGCATTGTCGCTCCGCATTCGTCAACCATATGGGACGGGCGTTATCGGATAGATAATTTGTCAACAAATCCTGTTCGTGTGGCAACACCCTCGATTTGCGACATAAAATCTGTGGCAAAAGCCGAAGACATCAGCACACGTTTTATCCATTTTCCTTCCCTCCAGACAGCATTGGCCATTTTTACGCGTTCGGGCATTGATATTCCCGCATTGACCGGCAAGCTTATCCATAGTGAAGATTTGTCGTGTAGAAGATTTATGCGGCCCTTTGGCTGGCTTATTTCTTCCGATGATTATCCGCTTTTTGATGTATTGAGTCCGTTTTTTGAAATCTTATTGTCAAGTTTGAAAGAAAGTGATCAAAAAGCTGGATGAAACCTGACGAAAAGCGAATCTTCAGCCTTGGCAAGCCAGTTCCAAGCACATATGTTACACTAAATTTGTCCGAGCATACGAAATAGATCGAGTGGGCCTAATATGAATGCAAATTATCGTTCCTTCCTGATTTGGGGGATCATTGCACTTTTGCTGATTACTTTATTTTCGTTTTTTAATGGTAGTAGCCAGCAAGGTGGCACAGGGGAAATAACCTATTCCGATTTTCTCAAGCGGGTTGACAATAAGGAAATCAAAACCGTTACCATTCAGGGTCAGCGGTTGACCGGCGTCACCACCGATAACAGAACGGTTCTTTCATTTGCTCCCGATGATCCCGGCCTTGTAGCCCGGCTCGAAAGTAAGAATGTCAATGTCAGGGCGCAACCTGAAAGCACCGGCAACAGCACATTTATGAATTTGCTATTCTCGCTTTTGCCCGTCGTTATCTTGATTGCGGTTTGGATATTTTTTATGCGCCAGATGCAAGGTGGTTCACGCGGAGCTATGGGGTTTGGAAAATCCAAGGCAAAATTATTGACTGAAGCTCATGGACGGGTGACATTCAAGGATGTGGCCGGTGTTGATGAAGCAAAACAGGATTTGCAGGAAATTGTCGAATTTCTGCGTGAACCACAGAAATTCCAGCGTTTGGGCGGGCGTATTCCGCGTGGCGTTTTGCTTGTCGGCCCTCCCGGAACAGGTAAAACATTGCTTGCCCGCTCGGTAGCCGGTGAAGCCAATGTGCCGTTTTTTACAATTTCGGGTTCCGATTTTGTCGAAATGTTCGTCGGCGTTGGTGCAAGCCGTGTTCGCGATATGTTCGAGCAGGCAAAAAAGAACGCGCCATGTATTATATTTATCGACGAGATCGACGCAGTTGGCCGTCATCGCGGTGCCGGTTTTGGTGGTGGCAATGACGAGCGTGAACAGACATTGAACCAGCTTCTTGTTGAAATGGACGGGTTCGAGCCAAATGAAAGCATCATTTTGATTGCCGCAACCAACCGGCCTGATGTCCTTGATCCGGCGCTGTTGCGCCCTGGGCGTTTCGACCGTCAGGTTGTTGTGCCTAACCCGGATGTTGCCGGGCGTGAAGAAATTCTGAAGGTACATGTCCGCAATGTGCCGCTGGCTCCCAATGTCGATCTTAAAGTAGTGGCGCGCGGAACGCCGGGATTTTCCGGTGCGGATTTGATGAATCTGGTCAATGAGGCTGCCCTCATGGCGGCACGGCGCGACAAACGTCTGGTCACCATGCAGGAATTCGAGGATGCCAAAGACAAGATTATGATGGGGGCCGAGCGTCATTCGGCCATGACCCCGGCAGAAAAGGAATTGACAGCCTATCACGAAGCAGGACACGCGATTATTGCAATCAATATGCCGGCAGCCGATCCGGTGCACAAGGCGACGATTGTGCCGCGCGGACGCGCACTTGGTATGGTTATGCAGTTGCCCGAAGGTGACAAATATTCGATGAGCTATCGCTACATGATTTCACGATTGGCAATCATGATGGGTGGGCGTGTTGCCGAAGAATTGAAATTCGGCAAGGATAATATCACGTCGGGGGCCTCTTCGGATATTGAACAGGCGACCAAACTTGCCCGTGCTATGGTTACGCGCTGGGGTTTTTCGGATGAACTTGGCAAAGTTACCTATGGTGACAATCAGGACGATATGTATTTTCAGGGTGGTGGCCGCCAACAGGTTTCGGAAGAGACAGCAAGGGTAATTGATGCCGAAATACGCAGACTGATTGATGAAGCCTATAAAACAGCAAAGCAGGTTTTAACGTCGAAAAAAAGACAATGGACAGCACTTGCCGAAGGCTTGCTTGAATATGAAACCTTGACGGGTGCCGAAATTCAGGAAGTGATCAATGGCAAGCCACCATCACGCGAAATGGGACAAGATTCGGTAGCTGCACATGTTTCGAGTGTTCCCAAAGCCGGAAAATCGGCGACAAAGTCGAAAACAGCGGCAAAACATGATCATGTGGTGCGGGCAAAGTCTGAAGTTAAAGAAGAAAAGGTGGCGGGAAAATCGTCCGCCGATACTGCATCTCAGGCAACAGGAACTCAAAAATCTTTGACGGTGACAAAGCCGGTAAGCAAAGCGGCAAAAAAACCGAAAAAAACGGCCGATGATAAATCGGATAGCAAAGGACCAGATAAAAATGGTTGAAAATGAGCGTTGTTTAAAAAGCGGCCTAAAAATTGATTAGGCCGCTTTTGTTTTGGACATTTTTGGCGCTTAATTAATCTTGTCGCAACACAGTGACCGCTAAACCGGCTCTTTTTTATAACAGTGGTTGGTTTCTGACGTTAAAATTGCTAGTGGGAGCATAATTGCTTTTGTCAAAAATGCTTGCCAGAATTTTATCGAAGAAGGAAAAAATAATGGTACGAAAATATTTCGGTACCGATGGAATCCGCGGAAAAGCCAATACTTTTCCAATGACTGCAGACATAGCCATGAAGGTTGGTATGGCTGTCGGTATTCTATTTGGTGGTCGTGAACGTCCGGGAAGGGTTGTTATCGGTAAAGATACACGACTGTCCGGTTATATGTTGGAAAATGCCATGGTCGCCGGTTTTACCGCTGCCGGTATGGAAGTGTTTCTGCTAGGTCCCATTCCCACGCCGGCGGTCTCGATGCTATGCCGGTCGTTGCGCGCCGATGTCGGGGTTATGATATCGGCGTCCCATAATGCTTTTTATGATAATGGTATAAAATTGTTCGGGCCGGACGGATTCAAATTTTCTAATGAAATTGAAACGAAAATTGAAAAACTTATCGAAGCCGATATGACCAATGAACTCGCCAGCCAGTCGCAAATCGGACGAGCCAAACGTGTTGAGGGCGATATTTACCGTTATATCGAATTTGCCAAACGCACGCTGCCACGCGATGTTCAACTTGATGGTATGCGCATTGTCGTCGATTGCGCCAATGGTGCCGCGTATAAGGCGGCACCTTTGGCCTTGTGGGAACTTGGTGCGGAAGTCGTCACCTTGAATGACAAACCGAACGGTACAAACATTAACGAGGATTGTGGCTCGACCCATCCTATTGCATTAATGCGCAAAGTCCATGAAGTGCGTGCGGATGCCGGTATTGCTCTTGATGGCGACGGCGACCGCGTGGTTATGGTTGACGAGACTGGAGCAATTATTGATGGTGATCAATTAATGGCCGTCATTGCCGAACGGTGGCTGGTAAATGACCAGTTGCGTGGCGGCGGCATTGTTGCGACGGTTATGTCCAATCTCGGTCTTGAACGGTTTCTTGCCAAAAAAGGTTTGACGATGGCAAGAACCAAGGTTGGCGATCGTTATGTTGTCGAATATATGCGCCAACACGGGTTTAATGTTGGTGGCGAGCAATCCGGACACATTGTTTTATCCGATTACGGCACCACCGGCGATGGTTTGGTTACATCTTTGCAAGTGCTTGGGTGCGCTAAAGAATCGCAACAGCCGATGAGCAAGTTGTGTCATCGTTTCGATCCGGTTCCGCAAATATTGAAAAACATACGTGTTGCGGAAGGAAAGCCGCTTGAGGACTCGCATGTCAAGGATGTCATAAAAAACGCCGAAAAGCGTTTGGGCAAGAATGGCCGGCTGGTCATTCGTCCGTCCGGTACAGAGCCGCTGATTCGTGTTATGGCTGAAGGTGATGACCACCGCCTGATTGAAGAACTGGTTGACGAAATTGCCGGTGCTATCAAAATGGTAAGAGACGTCATTTAGTATTATATTTTTGATTTTTGCAAAAAAGCAGCCATTCTTCGGCTGCTTTTTTGTAATATTTTCAAAATGGCAATTTTAATTTATGGAAAATAGAGTGTTAAAAAATATGGTTAAGGGGGTCTTAACCAATGCGGTTTAAAAAAGCCTCGATAGACGGTTAAGGCGGTCAACGCCTTGTGAAGAGGCAAAAACATGAAATTTTTCTCAACTCTTGTCGGGGCATTGTCATTGTTTTCGGTTGTTTCGGCCCACGCAACTGATATCGACCTTGATAAGGTGCCCGAAGTTGCCATCTCGACTGAAAGCTTTCCATTTTATTTCAAAGGTTATACCGGTGCTGAAATTGGTAAGATCAACAAGATTGTGACATTAAATAGCGCCGCAGAACCGGCAAATTACCGGCAAAACAGCCATAGCGACATGGATAATGCATTTCTAGGCGGTATTGGTCTGGGCTACCGGTTGAACGATATTTCGCGTTTCGACGGCACGATTGAATATCGGGCAAAAAACACGGTTACAAAAAGCGAGCAAAGTCCAAAATATCTCACAAAATATGAAGGAGATGTCGCGTCCACCGTTATTATGGCAAACGCTTATGTCGATTTGCTTACATATCATAATATTACCCCTTTTATCGGTGCCGGAATAGGCGCGAGCGCAAATCAAGCCAGCGGTTTTACAGTCGATACATCGATCGACGACTATAAAGCTTCGTCAAAAACAAAATGGGATGTTGCCTGGGCGTTACACGCCGGTTTCGGCATCAAACTTTCACGAAATGTCATTTTTGACATTGCTTACAGCTATACCGATCTGGGTGAGGCAAGAACAAGTGAATTTGATGGAATGAACGTAATCAAACTGGATCATTTGACATCACATGATGTCAAGTTCGGCATTCGTTATGCATTTAAATAGATATGATAGATCGGTTTGATAAAAAAGCCGGTCAGTTAAACCGGCTTTTTGTTAGTGGTACAAAAACCATTATTTTTGATCGGACGGTGAATTTTTATCCGCGTGCCACAACAACAAGGTAGCCAGCCCGATAAGAGGAACAACGATCGAAAGTGTTTTTTTGTCTCGCAAAATTGCCGGAACGGCGGCAATAAGCGATGCCGCTATCAGATTGTTGCGTTCACCTTCTCTTTGCGCAGCATAGGCTTTTTGCCGCTTCTCATAAAGTCTGCGCCCGATGACGAACACCAGTAACGCCACAATAAGCCAAACAATGCAAATTATAGTTGCTGCCCAAATCGGCGCGACAATTATTGACAATGCAATGAAAGCAATGACGCATAAAAAAATCAACGCCAGAAACAAAGATAAGCCAACAAAAAAGAAGCATAACGCCCGATCTCGCGTTGACTTGACGACAGACTTTACATTGCCATTCGCCAAACCGCCCAGAAGCGGCGTGATAAGCCGCAACATCGCCTAGCGCCGCATCAAAAGAGCTAAAATAAAGCCAATTCCGGCAGCTGCGGCAAGGCTTGCTATCGGCTTTTCACGGATGCAATGGCAAAGCTGCCCCTGCACGTCGCCGATTTTTTCTTTTGCCTGGGAAATTGCTTCTTCACCATTCTCTCTGGCGGTAGCATAAAGTTTCTCGGCTTTGCCTCTGACCTCGGACAATTTCTCCGATCCCAGATTATTCAGAGTTGAATGAATGTCTGTTACTTCTTTTTTTAGTTGTTCTAGTTGGTCTTGCAATTGTTCTTGTAAATTTTTCTCTGCGGGTGTTGCATTTTCTTTTGGCATATCAATTTCTCCTGTTCGCATTTAACGAATGACCGGGTAAAGCCACAGCGACTAACTATCCTGATTAGATAGTTAGTGCTTTTGTTTTTTCCACTTTTTTATCATTGTGATAAAGAATAAATCTCGAAATGAAAATAGAAATCGCCGGTAAAAAGCCGAAAGAACTGTGAATTTTCGGAGGGGAATGAGTTGAAAGATATCAATAATCGCAAATTTTTGCGCCAACTATTCGAGCAAGCGGTTTTTGCCGCAAATCCCGAATATCTGATGGAAAAATTTTTACCAAAAAAACCAAAGGGCAGAACCATTGTCGTCGGGGCAGGAAAAGCCGCTGCCCAAATGGCACTGACGCTTGAAAAATTGTGGGATAAGGCCGGTTATGGTCGGCTGGAAGGTGCTGTTGTTACATGCTATGGTTATGGTCAAAAGACAAGACACATCGACATTCTTGAGGCCTCCCATCCTCTTCCAGATGAAAATGGTTTGAAAGCAACCAAAAAACTGATTGCATTGGTTAATAACCTTTCTGAAGATGATCTTGTCATTGCTCTTATTTGTGGTGGTGGTTCAGCGCTGTTGCCGGCACCGCTCGGCTCTTTGACATTGAGAGATGAAATAGGAATCAACAAGGCGTTGCTAAAAAGCGGCGCCCCTATCGGCGCGATGAATACAATCAGAAAACATCTGTCACAAATTAAAGGTGGCCGGCTTGCCGCCTATGCAGCGCCAGCACGTGTCGTCAGTTTTATTGTGTCGGATATTCCCGGCGACAATGCCGCCCAGGTGGCATCTGGTCCGACAGTTGCCGATTGGTCGACGCGCCATGATGCGGTAAGACTTGTTGAACGTTACCAGATCGACTTGTCAACAAAAATTATCGACTTTCTGAAGAGCGATGCGGCTGACGCACCCAAGCCGGATAATCCGATCTTTGCCAGCAACGAAATATATATTGTCGCCTCTGCGGCAAAATCACTTGAACAAGCGGCGACATTTGCCCGTGCTCAAGGAATTCGCGCTGTTGTTCTTGCCGATTCGATTGAAGGGGAAGCGAAAGAAATAGCCTTGATGCATGCTGCTATTGCCTGCCATGTCGCGTCAAAAAACCAGCCTTTTAAAAAACCCGTTGTCATGCTTTCGGGCGGCGAAACGTCGGTAACGATTGCCGGTTCACCGGGTAAAGGAGGCAGAAATAGCGAGTTTTTACTGGCTTTTGCAATTGCCATTCAGGGACAGGAAACGATTAGCGCCTTGGCTGCCGATACCGATGGCATTGATGGTAGCGAAGAAAATGCCGGTGCATTTTGTGATGGTGAAACATTTTTGCGCTTGAAACAGCATGGACTGGATGCCACACACTATCTTGTTGCCCATGATGCGTGGACCGCGTTTGATAAAATTGGTGATCTTCTGGTCACCGGTCCGACAGGAACGAACGTCAATGATTTTCGGGCAATACTCGTCGGCTTATAACATTTTTCGGACGGTGTATTTTATTGCAGATTGCAAATAAAATAAATAAACGTTTAAACATGACTTGATTTATCATATTAAATTTTGTTAATTAACCGACAAAAGCAACGAGCGTAAGTTCAGGAAGCAAAGCGATGGCACGATTTTCAACAAGGCTTGCAAGTGGTTTAATATTGGCATTGGCGGGCGGCCAATATGCGTTGGCGCAGTCGGAAAGTATACAAAATACCGGCGACAAAATCCTGCAAGAAGGTGAAAATTCGTTAAACGCCAGCCAAGTAGTATTACAGGAAACCGCCACAGAGACGGTTAACGGTCTATCATCGGCAACCAGCACAGCCGGTAAGGTCGCCGACCACATTATTGCTTCAATCCCCCATGATCTTTCACCCATCGGCATGTTTGTCAACGCAGACTGGGTCGTGAAAGCTGTTATGGTTGGTTTGGCACTCGCGTCTGTTGCGACATGGGTCATTTTTGTCGTCAAATTTATCGAAATATCTGCCGTCAAGCGGCGGGCAAAAGCCACTTTAAAGGCGGCTATGAGTGCCGAAAGTCTATCCGAGCTTGCTTTGGTTGCCAAAAAAGAAAAAGGTGTCGGTGCCGTTCTGGTACAAGCGGCGCAGGATGAAGTTCAGGCTTCACTTGCGGTTGTTGACGCGGCAGGAACAGAAGGACTGAAAGAACGGTTGAGTTCCGTTCTCTCCCGTATTGTTTCGGCTTCGGGGCGGCATGTATCGTCTGGAACGGGTGTATTGGCAACGATTGGTGCCATTGGCCCGTTTGTCGGACTTTTTGGAACGGTGTGGGGCATTATGAATTCATTCATTGGTATTTCGCGCGCGCAGACAACCAATCTTGCTGTCGTTGCTCCCGGCATTGCCGAGGCTCTTCTTGCCACGGCAATCGGACTTGTCGCTGCGGTTCCGGCTGTTATTATCTATAACTTTTTCGCGCGTTCGATCACAGGATATCGTCAGCAACTGATTGACGTTTCCTCGGCTATAGAACGTCTTGTCAGCCGCGATCTCGATTTTCGTAAAGTTAAACGGGAAACGACAACGCGTTCCAATTTGTCAATTGCTGCGGAGTAATGTCGAATGGCTTTCAGGCTTGCGGATCTTGACAATGAAGAGCTTGATGTCAACCACGACATCAATGTTACCCCCTTTATCGATGTTATTTTGGTGTTGCTCATTATTTTTATGGTTGCCGCGCCTTTGGCAACGAGCGACATTCCGGTGCAATTGCCGACATCAGCAACACCTGCGCAACCAAAGCCGGATAAACCGGTTTATGTAACTTTGCAAAAAGACCAGTCGCTTTACGTTGGCGAGGAACGAGCATCGCTCGAAGATATTAAAGCCATTCTGGATCGGCTAACGGGTCATAACCGCGAATCCAAAATATTCATTCGTGGAGACGAGGGTGTCGAATATAGCGGTATTATGAAGCTGCTCAATGAATTGCGTGCCGCAGGTTATGTAAAAATTGGTCTGGTTGGTCTGGAGAAAGCACCGGCTGCGCAATAACGCACCTGTTTTATAAAACCACGACAGACTTTTATCGAGAGTTGGTTGGACAACACCTATTTTCCGGTTATAGAATTGTGGCCGTTAAAAATGGAGTTCAATCAAATATGCCGCGCAACAAAAAATTTGAAGGAGATATGACCGAAGTCGGTCATATGCGTACACCGCCTTTTGTTCGTCTTCCCGATATAAGTACCTTATTTGCCGAGCGCAGCAAGCGGTTTGACGAACTTGCGCCCACCAGTCCAGTCAAAGACTATGTTGACTTTATGAGCGAATTTACTGCAGCGCAGCAATTTACCTGCAATGAATTTGCCGATGTTGATATTGCCGGTCAAGATCAGGTTAAAGCACAAGCTTTTGAAATGCCGCCCATCAATCGGCAAGCAATCATTTCGACACCAATTTTTGATGATATTGCCGCGACATTTTTTAACGTACTGGCGAGAGCCAAACTGAAAGGTTCGCCCCTTATAACACTTGAAGATACACGCGCACGCCGTTTGGAATGGCAAGATTGGGCAGCAAATATTATCGCCCATCAACTGCCACAGGAAAATCTGGCGCAACATATTTATGTAACCGGTGCTTTGCAGATTATTTTGACATTGGCAGCGGCCAAATTGGACGCCAAAAAACTAAAACCGATTGAAGGCAACCTGTGTCCGTGTTGTGGTGGCAGCCATTCTGCGTCAATGATTGTTGGCTGGCCGTCATCGGAAGGAATAAGGTTTTGTTCGTGCCTCTACTGTGGATCACTTTGGCGTTATGTGCGCATCAAATGCACATTTTGTGAACAGACGGCCGGCATCAGTTTTCGAGAAATAGATGGAGGGCCGGGGACAATTTTGGCGGAAACATGTGATACATGCAAACGTTATTGCAAACAGCTCAATCAACAGAAGGACAGCCATTTCGATGTATTTTCTGACGATATTGGATCACTTGCACTCGACCTTTTAATGCAAGAAGATGGCAAGTTCAAAAGAGGCGCATTCAATCCGTTTCTGGCAGGTTACTAATGGTTGCAGATTTTTCGCTCCTACCGGCGGTCAACGTTATTCTTGGTGAAAAAGCCGCCGAGGAAGCACTGAATATGTTTGGTCATAGTGCGACCGTCGATGCGATAAGGGCGGTACTTGCCGACGAGAGAATATTGATCAAAGCCGGACGTATGGCGCGTAGCAGCGACGCACTGGCGATGATGGCCTACGAGCGTTTACAGGCAGATTCACGATCGTCCATGCGGGCGGTGTTTAATTTGACAGGTACAATTTTGCACACCAATTTTGGTCGTGCCCAATTGCCGGAAACCGCAATTGCTGCGGCGGTAACGGCAATGCGCAATGCTGTTTCGCTGGAATATGATCTCGAAACCGGTGAACGGGGCGAACGCGATGATCATTTACGCGACGTGATTTGCGAGCTTACAGGGGCGGAAGATGCAACCATTGTCAACAATAATGCCGCAGCTGTTCTTCTGGTGGCGAACACAATTGCCGGTAATGGCGGCGAAACGATTATTTCACGCGGCGAACTGATTGAAATCGGCGGCGCTTTTCGTATGCCCGATATTATGGAAAGTGCCGGTTGCAAGCTTGTCGAGGTGGGAACAACCAACCGCACCCACCTTGCCGATTATGAAAAGACAATTGGCGAGCAAACTGCGCTCATTTTGAAAGTCCATACCTCGAACTACCGGATAGAAGGTTTTTCAAAGTCGGTGACGACCAAAGAATTGGCCAAGCTTGCGCAGATCCATAATGTGCCTCTGGTAGAAGATCTAGGGTCGGGGACACTTGTCCATCTCGAGACTTTTGGCCTGCCACATGAACCGACTGTGCAAGATGTTATTAAATCAGGTGCCGATATTGTAACTTTTTCCGGCGACAAGCTTTTAGGAGGCGTGCAGGCCGGTTTTATCATCGGCAAAGCAGAGTTGATCGCCAAGATCAACAAAAACCCGATGAAACGCTCGCTTCGTGTCGATAAAGTCAGGCTGGCCGCACTCGAGATTGTCTTGCGACTTTATCGCAATGAAGAAAAGCGCAACGAAACGATTCCGACTTTACGCTATCTTTCGCGCAATCAGCGCGATATTGCCCATCAGGCTGCCGATTTATGCAGCAAAATCAAACAGTTTTTTGCACCCGATTATCTTGTTGAAATTTGTCCCTGTTACAGCCAGGTCGGTTCGGGTGCTGTACCGGCAGAAACGCTGCCGAGCTATGGTATTTCCATTAACGCAGTTGACCCTGCAGATTCACTGCCAATACTGGCGTATCGGTTGCGCCAGTTGCCCAAGCCCGTTATCGGCCGCATTCATAATAACCGTCTAATTCTTGATTTGCGCTGCCTTGATGATATGGACGGTTTTGTCTACAATCTTAGTCAATTATCATGATTATTGGAACTGCAGGTCATATTGACCATGGAAAAACTGCACTTGTCAAAGCTCTGACCGGAATCGATGCCGATCGTCTGCCACAGGAAAAACAGCGTGGCATTACAATCGAATTGGGTTTTGCTTATCAGACATTAAAAAATGGCGAACGCATTGGTTTTGTCGATGTGCCCGGCCATGAAAAGCTCATTCATACCATGCTGACAGGTGCTGGCAGTATTGATTATGTTATGCTGGTTATTGCCGCCGATGACGGAATTATGCCGCAAACGCGCGAACATTTTGAAATTTTAAAACTTTTGGGTGTCAGGCATGGTCTCATTGCAATTACCCGAATTGATCTTGTCAATAAGCAGCGCATTGATGTACTGGAGGGGGAATTGCGCGAATTTCTCAAAGGTTCTTTTCTTGAAAAGGCTGCGATATTTCGTGTTTCTTCCAAAACAGGAGAGGGGATATCGGCGCTTCATTGTGAAATAGAGCAAGCGGCAACCCGACTGGCGATGCGGCGGTCACATGGGCGGTTCCGCCATGCGATTGACCGTTGTTTTATCCTTGCCGGCACCGGAACGATCGTCACCGGAAGCGTCATGTCAGGCGAAGCTTTTGTCAACGACATGATGGTTATTGCACCAAACCATCACCAGGCGCGTTTGCGCTCTATCCACGTGCAGGACGAAGTTACAACAAAAGCGAAAACCGGTGATCGCGCCGCACTCAATATAGTTGGTCAAACAATCAATAAAGACACAGTCAAACGCGGAATGATGGTGATTGACCCTTTTCTCGATAAACCCACACACCGGTTCGATGTGCGTCTGACTATCCTGAAATCGGAACCCAAGGTGCTAAAACAATGGTTTCCTGTTCATCTTCATCATGGCTCGTTAGAGACCAATGCCCGCCTTGTCTTTTTGTCGCAAGACAATATGAAAGCTGGCGAGAGCGCCTATGTGCAGATCATATCGGATAAAGCACTTATTGCGGCAACGGGCGATCATTTTATCATTCGTGATATCTCGGCCAGCCGCACAATTGGCGGCGGTATCATTCTTGACCCCGAGGCGCCGGAAAGACATCGCCGCAGCCCCGAACGCTTCAGCTATTTGGCTGCAATGGAAAAAGATGATCCTGGCGATGCCTTATCGTCGCTTCTGGCTGTGCCACCATTCGGCGTTGACTGGGTTTCTTTTTGTCGTTCGCGTAATCTATCACAAGAGGAAGCCGACAAGCTACTTTCAACCGGCGATTTTGTTATTCTACAACATGGTCAAAACTGCTTTGTCATGGCGGTTGACAAAAAACAAAGTTTGCAGATTGCGATTATTGATTATCTGCAAAAATTTCATGATAGCGAACCCGATCTCTTCGGGGTTGGTCTTGAAAAATTGCGTCGGGATATTGCTCCCGATATTCGTGCCCCCTATTTTCGTGATTTGTTGCAAAGTGAAATTGCTGCCGGCCACCTTAAAATTCGCGGAGCATGGCTAAGTCTTGCCGGGCACGAAGCAAAATTGTCGTCTCAAGATGATGTGATCTGGCAACGTGTTTATCAAATTCTCAGAGGCGAAAATCGTTTTCGCCCGCCTCGTACACGCGATTTTGCTCATGAATTTTCAATTGATGAAAATCATATGCGCGAAATATTGAAGATTTGCGCACGAATGGGCAAAGTTTATGAAGTGGCGCAAGACTATTTTTTCCCGCGCGAGGTGCTGGCAGAAATAGTTATGGTGATGCGCGACATTGCCGCAAATAAAGAAAAGCACGAGTTTGTTGCCGCAGATTTGCGTGACCGGCTGAATAACGGGCGCAAGATTGCCATTTTGTTACTCGAATTTTTTGACCGTCATGGTGTAACGATCAGAAAAGGCGATGTGCGTCGGCTCAATCCCCATCGACTTGATTTGTTTTCTGATGGTTGAACTTGCAGTTTTTTGCCAAAAGCCGCATAAGACAAAATGGAAGGGCTTTTCATCCGGTGGTGAATGCGGCCTTCAAAGCCGCAAGAGGCCGTGAGACGGTCTTTCATGGGTTCGACTCCCATGCCCTTCCGCCAACAAAAATCTTCATTGAAAACAGAATGCTAAATCGGCTGAATGCTATAAAAGTTTATTATGGCTGAACATTTGTGGCGAATGGCGATAAAGACATAAATATTTGAACGCTTGTCTATCGATGCAATCAGGAAAATTTGAACTGTGGCAAGAATATAACCTTTTGCCGGCCTTCTCGAACCAGTCCCAAAGGTCGTTCAACACCTAGGCCACAAACTTGTACCAGGCGTTTGCGCGGCACGCTTATATCGCACAGATTTATGAGCTACGCATGGTTTTATAGAATAGATGAGAGTTTTTACAAAATATATGCCTTATATATGCCTTTTAAACAATCAACAAAGTAGCCCCCGTTTCATTATTCAGACAGGATGGGCTACTTTGATAATTGACGACAACTCATCATATACAGATTTTGGCTGAATATAGCCGAACATAATCAAGCATCGGCCAGCTATTGATTAAGCCTCTTCTGCCGCTTTTTCTGCTTTTGGCTTTGTGACACGACGGCGACGCGGTTTCTTTTCGACAACCTCTTCTGCAATTTTAGGCTCTTCGGCTTTTGTTTCTACCTTTTTACTATCGTCGCTCTGCTCGTGTTCTGCTGTCTCTTCTTTGTGGCTTTTTTCGGCGTCTACTACCGGTACACTGCGCCTGCGCGGGGCGCGACGCGGTTTTTTCGCTTCGACAACTTTTTGCGTATCACTCGCATTATCGACAAGCGCAACTTCGGCAGGAACCCCTTGAATCTCGGGTTGCGGGCCGCTGCCAGCTGCTTCATGCCCCTCATCCATTTCTATAGCGGCCAGAGCACCATTGTCCTCATCATCATCTTCAAGCAAGTCGTCGCGCTGGACAGGTTGTGGCATTTGTGCTTGAGCGGCTAAAATAATACGCACATAATGTTCGGCATGCTGAAGATAATTTTCAGCCATAACACGGTCGCCGGATGCCTGGGCATCACGAGCTAAAGCGGTGTATTTATCGGCAATATGCTGGGCATTACCACGAATTTTTACATCCGGCCCGTTACTTTCATAATTTCGTGAAAGAGGGTTTGGACCGCGACGATTATTGTTATTATTATTGTTGTTGCGTCCACGAATGCGCCTGTTTTGTTGTGGCCTCATGATGATCTCTTTAACAATATGTTTTATCTATTTTTAATTCAATTGATTTTCAGACAAAGAATATAAGGGCTTATGCGCCAATATCCGTTTTTGATTAAATCTGCTGATATCCCACCAGACGCAAACCAATTCTTGAAAACCGAATAGAGCCAATAGAAACGACTCTAACAGCTATCTTCCCACTGTTTTTTGCTGATATAACCGAATCTAACGATGTTCAATCAAATTGCCAAGCCTTTTTTTGAAAATCGACATGATAATGGGATGAAAAATGACTTTTTTCAAAAAAATATGACGATATCGTCACGGATATGTTTGTTTGGCAGGATAACTGTATAAGATTTCCTGCCAGAGTGCGGGTTCAGTATGATGATTTTTTGTCGAATCACTCTTTAATGACAACACGGGGGCTTCCGGCACGCGCTTCACCGATAATCGTTGAAAGTGGATAGCCCTGACTTTTGCCAAAGGCGACAATACCGTCGGCTTTGTCTGGGGCAACCGAAAGCAGCAAGCCACCTGACGTTTGCGGGTCGGTCAACAAAAAACGTTTATAATCGGGGTAATTTTCCGGCAAAACAATATGTTCGCCATAACTATCCCAATTACGACGCGACGCACCGGTAAAACAGCCATCTTTTGCCAGTGTTTCGGCTTCTGTCAAAAACGGAATTTTGCTATAATAAATGTCAATTTGGACATTTGACCCCTGAGCCATTTCAAGGCTGTGGCCAAGAATGCCAAAACCGGTGACATCGGTTAAAGCGTGAACATCGTGATTATTTCCAAGTTCTGTGCCGATTTTATTGAGAAGTGTCATTGATGCAATCATCTCTTTATAGGCTTCATCCGACAGCTTGCCGGTTTTAAAGGCATGCGAATAAACACCGACGCCGATACCTTTCATCAAAACAAGTTTGTCGCCGGCACGGGCGCTGGCATTGACCTTGATTTGCTTTTTGTCACAAATGCCGATGACTGCTAACCCATAAACAGGTTCGGGATTATCTATTGAATGGCCACCGGCAACGGCAATGCCGGCTTCAAGGGCTTTTTGGCGCCCACCTTTCAAAATCTCGCCGACAATTGCCGGGTCGATCTTGTCAACCGGCATGCCGAGAATTGCTAGTGCCATAATCGGTTTGCCACCCATCGCATAAACATCGGAAATGGCATTGGTTGCCGCGATTTGGCCAAATGTAAGCGGATCATCAACCATCGGCATAAAAAAATCGGTTGTTGCTATGACACAGGTTCCATCATCAAGTTCATAGACAGCTGCATCGTCGCTTGTTTCGGTACCGACCAACAAATGTTTGAATGGGCCGTATTCGGGCTGGTTTTTAAGCATTTTCTGCAAAACAGAGGGTGCAATTTTACAACCGCAACCCCCACCGTGAGCAAGACTTGTCAAACGGAAGGGTGTCATGGAAGTGTCCTTTTTTCAATTCGGCCAAACATTAATTGTTGTATAGGCGTGAAACGTTATCATTTGTAAAATACAGGTGCAACTTTTAGCATCAAAGCCCAATCATCGAATTTTGTTCACCATAACATAAATGTCATCGCAGGATGACTTGCAAAAAAGATTTACGATTGAATAAAACTTTGCAGAAATAGCAGGAAAAAGTCACAAAGTTGCTGAGCTTGACAACGCTAGCACATTGTTTTGACAAAGTGCGTTTTTTAGCAAGCGTACGGTACCGGTTGCGTTAGAACGATTGTTGATTTAGAATTCAATGCATGTGGGATGGTAGAAAATACAAAAGGAAAACTTTATGAATATTGAGATTTCGCGTCGTGCCTTTCTGAAAGGCACGGGTGCGGGGTTAGGTGCAACAGCATTGGGCGCTCTCGGGTTTAGCGAAGCCGAAGCGACAGTTGTTTCGGCCATTAAACCTTTCAGATTAGCATCAACAACCCAGACACGACAAACCTGCACATATTGTTCGGTTGCTTGTGGCATTATCCTTTATTCAAAAGGATCGATGAAAGACGGCAGTGCGAAAGTAATCCACGTTGAGGGGGATGTTGACCATCCCACCAATCATGGTACCTTGTGTCCGAAGGGTGCGGCACTTCTTGATACAATCCATGCAAAAACCAGATTGACAAAGCCAAAGGTTCGTCGTCCCGGTTCAGACCATTTTGAAGAGACAACATGGGATGAGGCA
>NZ_CALYQK010000038.1 GCF_945285465.1 uncultured Bartonella sp.
AAGAGGTTTGTTCGGCAGACTGTTGCAAATTTTGTTGCGGGTTTTGCGAATAAAAACCGGATTCGTCTTGATCGGGTAATTGATCAGCCAAAAAAGAAAAATCGTGCGAGTGGTCTTGTTTTAACGGCCTCTCGGTATTTTCCGAAAATTCTTCACGTGGTAAAGAAGTGCGTGCTTCATTTTGGTTTATGTTGGATGGAATAGAAGCTGGCGGTGATGGTTGCTGATAGACGGGCGCGCTTTTTGCCTGTTCTTCTATTTGTCCAGAAACAGGATGAGTAGTTTTGCGAAAATCTTCCGCCGGGTTAAGCGGATAAAATTCTGCGTCGCTTTGTTCGGGTAATAAATTAAAAATCTGTGGCGGTTGTTTCCTTGGTGGCACGCCTGGATGGCCGCTTTCAGGATTTACCGGTGAGGAAGGCGCGTTGTTACCAGTCTGCGAATATTGAGACACCTCGGGCTGCCGCTCACTTGTAGCGCTTGGTGTCGGCGATGGAATATTAGACGAATGCGCTTGTGGTATAAAAGAGGGAGAGTCATATAGTTCGTTCAAGGAACGGCCGGTTTCTTGCGCAGGTTGCCGATTTGAAACTTCATTCTTTAAAGGTTGAAAATCTTGATTGCCGGTGTTTAGGGTCTGTGTATTTTTATCTATAGGCTGATATTGGAGGGCACCTGGAAGCGAATCTTGCAGATCGGTTTCAAGAAACGACAAATCAGCATTGCCAAAGTCACGTGACTCCGGTTGCCGATCCGTATTTTGTTCATTTTGGGGACGAACCGAATCACTCGGGCGACGGCTATCGCCGTTGGCGTTGGAATTCAAATTAAACAAACGCGTCAGCTCAAGAAGTGGATCATGGCCTTCGGGAGCCTGTCCTCCGGAACGAGGGGCATTTCGATCATTATCGGTCATAGTCTTTCCCACCTAGTCGGTTACGCAATATGTTATCCATTGCATCGTGCCGGACGCTGAGCGGATTCTTCCTAAAAATCCGATATTCTACAGTAATTTCATATATATGAACTGAATATGGAACAAGCAAGACATATATAACCTTCATATGCTTACATGTTCTTTATCAGCGCATTTCTACCGGTGCATCGACACCAATGATGCCCAAGGCAGATGAGAGAACATCGGACACAGCTTGAATCAATCCCAATCTGGCCAAAGACAATTCTCTATCTTTAAGCTTGATAAAACGTAAATCCTCATTTTCCGTCCCTTTATTCCAATGTCCATGGAAGAAAGAAGCCAAATCATAAAGGTAAAATGCCAAGCGGTGCGGTTCATAATTTAAAGTCGCTTGCTCGATTATACGAGGATATTCAGCAAGCTTCTTGATTAAGGAAATCTCGCTTTCATCTGTTAGTTTTTCTAGAGAATGAGAGAGCTCTTCTCGCGACGGGGCAGATAAATCGAGAATCTCTTCAGCTTTTCTAAACGCCGAATGACAGCGCGCGCACGCATATTGAACATAAAAAACAGGATTATCTTTGGACTGTTCGGTAACTTTGGCAAAGTCGAAATCGAGTGGCGCATCACTTTTGCGATATAGCATCATAAAACGGACAGGATCACGACCAACCTCGTCGACGACGTCACGCAAAGTCACAAAGGAACCAGCACGTTTTGACATAACGACAGGCTGACCATCGCGCAGCAAGCGCACCAACTGGCATAACAAGGCTGTCAATCTGGATTTTCCGCCGGAAATTGCTTTTGCAACCGCTTCCAGACGTTTTACGTAACCGCCGTGGTCGGCACCTAAAATATAGATCATCTCCTTGAACTGACGTTCGTACTTATTGCGGAAATAGGCGACATCTGCCGCAAAATAGGTATAAGAACCATCCGATTTTATCAAAGGCCTGTCCTGGTCGTCGCCAACTTCGGTTGAACGGAACAACGTTTGTTCACGGTTTTCCCAATCTTCTGAAACCTGTCCTTTTGGCGGCGGTAACATACCTTTATAAACATAACCCTTCAAGGTGAGGTCGTTAATCGCACTACGGATCGCTTTGGCATTATCGGCATGCAATGTCCGCTCGGAGAAAAAAACGTCGTGATGAATGTTAAGTGCGGCAAGGTCGTCGCGGATCGTGCGCATCATAGCATCAATTGAACGTTGTTTGATGATGGCTGACCTTTCTTCTTCCGGCATTGTCCGAAGTGCTTCGCCGAATTCGTCTTTCAATGCGATTCCGACGGGAATGAGATAATCACCCGGATAAAGACCATCCGGAATTTTTCCAATGTCTTCCCCTAACGCTTCACGGTAGCGCAAGAAAACAGATTGCGCCAAAACATCAATTTGGCCACCTGCATCGTTAATATAATATTCTTTCACAACATCGTGGCCTGTAAAGCTTAAAAGATTAGCAAGCACATCTCCGACAACCGCACCGCGGCAATGGCCGACATGTATCGGTCCCGTAGGGTTGGCCGAAACATATTCAACATTGACTTTTTTGCCGATTCCGATATCCGAGCGGCCATAGTTGCTACCCGATTTGATAATGGTTTTTAACACTTTGCGCCAAAAATCATTGGTCAAGCGCAAATTGATAAATCCCGGCCCAGCAACATTGACCGATTGTATGTCGCTGTCCATTTCGAGCAACGCAGCAATTTTTTCAGCTAATGCGCGGGGATTGCTGCCAACAGCTTTCGACAGCACCATAGCAGCATTTGTCGATAGATCACCATGGGAGGGATCGCGCGGCGCTTCAACGCTAACGCGGCTCAAATCAAGAAGTTTTTCATCTTTTGATTTAATATCAGAATGTTGCAATAGGCTTTTTATCTTTTGCTCGAACTGACTAAATATATTCATTATAAAAATCCGTGTTGTTTACAACTTCGTTTAGGACAAATAGGTCGCGCGGTCAAACAATCGTCGATATTCGCGTAGTGCATAATTGTCTGTCATACCAGAAAGAAAATCGGCAATGATACGAGCGCGCTTTGACAGAGCGCGATCTACTGCTGTTTTATACCATTCTTCCGGCATTGCCTGAGGCGAATGAAGATAACAGTCAAACAGACCGGAAACAATTTTTTCCGCTTCGTGTCGGCGTTCCAACACAAAATCATGATGATAAAGATTGGCGAATAAGAATTGTTTTAATTGCTGTTCTTTGTTTGCCATATCTGGTGAGAAAGAAATAAGTTTACGCCCAGCATTATGAATGTCGGCGATGTTTGAAGGTGCTAATTCCTCAATAAGTTTGAGTGAATAGCCAATAACATCTTCAACCATAAAGGTTATTTGACGCCGGACAAGTTCATAGCCGGTACGTATTCGATCAAGATCTGGATATTGTCGGTTTATTTCTCCTAAAATGTCTGCTGTTATTGCAATGCTTTTTAATTGTTCCAAATCTAATAAACCCGAACGTAAACCGTCATCAATGTCATGGGCATTATAGGCTATATCATCGGCAATGGCAGCGCATTGCGCTTCGAGACTGGCGAAACGGTCAAGTTCCAGGTCTTGCTGCCTATTGTATTCCAATAATATATCGGGGACAAAAGAATGTTCGGCGTTGTCACCTAGAAGCGGGCCATTATGCTTTGCTAACCCTTCCAATGTTTCCCATGTAAGATTTAAGCCGTTAAAATCGGGATAACGATGTTCAAGCGATGTTACAATTCGTAAGCCCTGGGCATTATGATCAAAACCGCCAAAAGGTGTCATTTTTTCATTTAAAGCATCTTCTCCTGCATGACCAAATGGCGTGTGACCGAAATCATGCACCAGCGCGATAGCTTCGGCTAAATCTTCGTCAAGCCGGAAAGCCCGTGCAAGTGCGCGGGCAATTTGGGAAACCTCTATTGTATGGGTGAGGCGCGTTCGGTAAAGGTCACCTTCGTCAGCAATAAAAACCTGTGTTTTATGTTTTAGACGACGAAATGCATTGGAATGGATAATTCTGTCGCGGTCACGCTGGAAAGATGTGCGCGTTGGGCTTTCGGGCTCGTCAAAGAGACGACCACGACTTCTGTTCGGGGCACTTGCATAGGGTGCACGTGGCCGGTAGCCATAACCTATATTATTTCTATCCATTGCAACTTGTCCAATTGAGACCTAAATTGAGAGAAAAATATCTTTTATCTGATAATTGATATTGCTAAAACAGTCTATTCAAGGATGCATCAACAATGGGTGTTGAGGTTACAAATTCGGCTATCAAACGCATCGCACGCATTTTGGCCAGCGAGCCAGAAAAAAAAGCGTTGCGTATTTCCGTTGAAGGTGGTGGATGTTCCGGTTTTTCCTATAAATACGATCTTGTCAGCGAGCCGCCGGCAGTTGACGATCTTGTTATAAAAAAAGACGGAGCGACAATCGTAATTGATTCGGTCTCGCTGCCTTTTATGGATGGTTCAGAAATAGATTTTGTCGATGATCTTATGGGGCAAGCCTTTAAAATTCATAATCCCAATGCAGTATCGTCTTGCGGATGCGGCGCGAGTTTTTCAATCTAAATATTATTCATTTTGATGATCACAACTGCGGTGGACGTAGATGGAAAAAACTGTAAACATATGAAAACACTATTCCGGCGTCAAAAATTCGCAAACACATTATTGAAAGCATGTTTGTGTTTTGCTTTGTATTTTTTTGCAAACCCGTCGGGTGCCGTTGCGGAAGAAAGCCAACCGGAACAACATTTCACAGCACCGCAGCACCAACATAACAAGGCGAATCAAACGGGTGAAAATAGTGTTGGAAATTCACCGTCGACGGCCCCCTCGCAAGGGGCGGACATCCAGCAGAAAGCAGAATTGTCCTTAACAGCACGATTAACGGACAAGAGTGCCGATATAACTCGTGGTCTTATCTGGCGGGTTTATGAACCGATTTATGGTGTTGATAACAAGTTACCTCTTGTTACCTCGGCACGGGGAGGTAGCGCCCGATTTTTTCTTGATCCCGGTAGCTATATTATTCATGTTTCATTCGGACGTGCTAGCGCTATGAGAAGAATAACCGTTCGGGCAGAACAAAAAATGTTTGAAACACTGGTTCTTGATGCCGGTGGTCTTAAACTAAACGCGACTATGCCAGAAGGGAAAATAAACCCACAATATTTGCGTTTTACCATTTATTCCGACGATAGTGAAAACGATGATACCGCTTTGATTTTATCCGATGTAAAGCAGGGGCAAATTGTGCGCCTCAAGGCTGGTAATTATCACATTGTTTCAAATTATGGTTCGGCTAATGCGATTTCGCGATCCGATATTCGCGTTGATGCCGGCAAAATTACCGAAGCAACCATGCAACATCACGCCGCTTCTATCACTTTAAAACTTGTCCGCCAGGAAGGGGGCGAAGCTCTTGCCGATACGAGCTGGTCGATCACTAATGATTCTGGCGATATTATTCGTGAAACCGTTGGCGCTTATGCTTCTCTTGTCCTTGCTGAAGGTGATTATATCGCAATTGCAAAGAACAAAGAACAAATTTATCAAAAAGAGTTTTCGGTTACATCCGGCCATGATGAAGACGTTGACGTTGTCGCCAATGCGCAAAGCATGCAGCCGATTGACAATTCAATGGATTAATTAAAATCATTAGGGATTAATCAAAATAACCTGTTTTTACGAAGTGTTGGTTGAAAAAAAAAAGATATTTTTTGTGCTTAGGATTTCTACCAGCTGGCTAGTAAATCAAAGAGATATTAAAGCCCAATCCGTCTGGCAAATGCCTTAGTCGCTTTTGAACCGGTGATATTCGCCTTTTTGACTGGTGAGAAAAATTCTAGATCCTCTTATAGGTAACAAGACTGGCAGGAATTGTCGCTCCTGCCAGCAATCAGACCATTATTCCTCGAGTCTACGACATAGATCGGGCGGTGTTGCTTCCTCTTTAAGATCGGCAATAACTTTCTCAAGTGGCAAAGAAACCTGCTGCTGGCTGCCAAGTCGGCGCATGTTAACCGAACCATCTTCGGCTTCGCGCTTGCCACACACCAGAATAACCGGTACTTTTTGCAACGAATGTTCCCGCACTTTGTAGTTTATTTTTTCATTCCGCAAATCGGTTGCAGCCGACAGACCGGCAGCTTTCAGTTTTTTCACAACCGTTCTGGCATAATCTTCAGCTTCCGAGGTAATGGTTGCGACAACCACCTGAAGGGGAGAAAACCACAAAGGAAGATGTCCAGCATAGTTTTCCAACAAAATACCGAGAAAGCGTTCCATTGAGCCGCAAATAGCACGATGAATCATGACAGGCTGGCGTTTTTCTGAGTCTTTGTCGATATAGAAAGCGCCAAAGCGTTCCGGCAAATTGAAGTCAACCTGTGTCGTACCGCATTGCCATTCACGACCGATTGCATCTTTAAGTGTATATTCAAATTTTGGTCCATAAAAAGCACCTTCACCGGGAAGAATCCCCGTCTTGATACGGCCATTCGATTTTTCTTCGATGGTGCGCAAGACTTCCGCCATAACACTTTCGGCATGATCCCATAAATCATCAGATCCAACGCGTTTTTCAGGTCGCGTCGATAATTTGACGGTAATTTCGTTGAAACCGAAATCAGCATAGGTGCTTAAAATAAGATCATTAATTTTCAAACATTCATCTGCCAGCTGTTCATCAGTGCAGAAGATATGGGCGTCATCTTGCGTAAAACCACGCACCCGCATCAAACCATGAAGGGAGCCGGACGGTTCATAACGGTGAACTATGCCAAATTCGGCAAGTCTGATCGGCAAATCACGATAGGATTTTAAGCCATGCTTAAAAATTTGCACGTGTCCGGGGCAATTCATTGGCTTCAAAGCGTAAACGCGGTCATCCTCGGTATCGTCGCCAGCCGGAGTTACCTTGAACATATTTTCTTTATACCACCCCCAATGTCCCGATATCTCCCACAGCGATTTGTCAAGGACCTGTGGTGCATTGACTTCAGAATATCCATGACCCTCAATGCGACGGCGCATATAACTAACCAGATTTTGAAACAACTTCCAGCCTTTTGCATGCCAGAATACAACGCCGGGGCCTTCTTCCTGAAAATGGAAGAGATCCATTTCCCGCCCCAAACGGCGATGGTCACGTTTCTCGGCCTCTTCCAGCATATGAAGATAAGCAGCCAGATCTTTTTCATTGGCGAATGCTGTACCGTAAATGCGAGTCAACATCGGGTTATTCGAGTCGCCACGCCAATAGGCACCGGCGACCTTCATCAATTTGAAGGCATTGCCGATCTGGCCGGTCGATTGCATATGGGGACCGCGGCAAAGATCAAACCAATCACCCTGGTGATAGATTTTTACGGTTTCATCTTCGGGAATTGCATCAACCAATTCGACTTTATAAAGTTCCCCCTTGTCGGAAAAGACCTTTTTGGCTTTATCGCGCGACCATACCTCTTTCGTAAAAGGCGCGTTACGCCGAATGATTTCGTGCATTTTCTTTTCGATGACTGGCAAATCTTCGGGAGTAAAGGGTTGATTGCGGGCAAAATCGTAATAAAAACCATTTTCGATAACCGGGCCAATGGTAACTTGTGTACCGGGAAAGAGCTCTTGTACAGCCTCTGCCAGCACATGTGCGCAATCATGACGTATCAGCGCAAGCGCCCGTGGATCGTCACGAGTTATGATTTCAATCGAGCCTGATTTATCAAGAGAATCCGACAGATCGCGTAAAACACCATCAAAACTATAGGCTACAGCGTTTTTTGCCAGCGATTTGGAAATTGATTGAGCCAGAGCCAGTCCGGTGATATCGCTAGGATAATCGCGTTTGGAACCATCAGGAAAAGAAATGGAAACAGTTGAGGACATAAAATACTCCTAATCCAGTCCCGCCAACGAATGCGGGTGGTGGTTGATAGTTTCGTTTTTAAACAAAGGGCTTAAGTCTGTTCTTTTATTTTCTCTTTTTATAAAAAGAAAGTCTTATTCGTGTTTTCTAGCAGCAATTTTCCAATAACGCCAAGGCGCGTACCAACGAAAACTATTATCAAGTGTTGCCGGCACGGGGTCAAAACCATGGGTACCGAAGGGGCCACAGCGCATGAGACGGAACAAAGCTAACCACGACCCCACCCACAGGCCATAACGGGCAATAGCTTCATAAGCATATTCGGAACATGTCGGTAAATGGCGACAGTGATTTCCGATAAAGCCGGATAATGTCAGTTGATAAAGACGCACAAGCCCTGTGCCGACGATCCGTCCGGGTGTTTTGCGCCATTCACCGTCATAATTACGACTGCGCGATTTTACTGGCCGGTCAGCCATTTTTTTGCGCTTCAATCTGCTCAATGCAATCAATGACGGCATCGAATGTTAACATCGTCGAGGGTTGGCGAGCTTTATAATCTTTTATCGGTTCAAGACAGGCAAATTCCTGAAACTTGCCGTTTGGTGCCGGGCCATTTTCAGTAAGCATCAACCAAATTGTTTGGCGCAACATGCGTAATTCTTCAGCGCTTGCACCGATAATATGGCTCGCCATAAGCGAGGAGGATGCTTGGCCGAGAGCGCAGGCGCGCACAATATGAGCAAAGTCGGTGACGATGCCATCTTTCATATTCAGATCAACAGTCACGGTCGAACCGCAAATTCGCGAGTGTTTTCTTGCTGTCGCGTCTGGGTGGGCTAGACGGCCGAGTTTGGCGATATGTGCAGCGTAACCCAGGATTATATCGTTATAAATATCATCAATCATATTTTGTTGCTCGAAAAACAAGCTGTTTTTTGTGAAGTTCTTTGATTCTCGGTATATGTGTCTATATAGGAATAATTGTTAGAGCTACCAAATTCTCTTTGGTGGTAAATTGGAGTTTGTCTATGCCATCCATTGAAAAAAACGCATCCGTTTCAACAAAACAACCAACAATAAAACGCCCCAGTCGCGAAGAGGCGGAAGCTGCAGTTCGCACGTTGCTTCTCTGGGCTGGCGAGAATCCGGACAGGGAAGGCCTTATCGAGACTCCAAAACGTGTGGTTAAAGCTTATGAAGAGATGTTTAGAGGCTATAGTCAATCCGCCGAAGAAATTTTAGGTACGGTATTTGACGAGGTATCAGGATATAACGAACCGGTTCTGGTCAAAGATATTCCGTTTTATTCCCATTGTGAGCATCACATGGTGCCAATTATCGGAAAGGCTCATATTGCCTATTTGCCGAATGGCCGAGTGGTTGGTCTGTCAAAAATCCCGCGTGTGGTCGATGTTTTTGCCAATCGCTTACAAACGCAAGAGAGTATCACAGCCCAAATAGCCAACGCTCTTTATACTTTTCTGAAACCACGCGGCGTTGCTGTTCTGATTGAAGCAGAACATATGTGCATGGCGATGCGAGGGGTAAAGAAACAGGGATCGACGACATTAACAACTACTTATCGTGGTTACTATAAAGATAATGTCGAAGCTCAAACAGATTTTTTGATGATGGTACGCGGTTTCAAATAGGTTTAACGGCAGGAATGAAAACGGTGATTGACAAAAAAACACTGGAAGAGGGGCTAAGTTTTTCCCCCAATTATGATGTGAATGGTTTGATAACAGCCGTGGTAACTGATGCCGAAAACGGTAATTTGCTCATGGTTGCATTTATGAACAAAGAGGCATTGGCACTGACACTTGAAACAGGAATCGCCCATTATTGGTCGCGTTCGCGCCAAAAAATTTGGAAAAAAGGTGAAAGTTCAGGCAACACACAGAAGATCGTGCGCATTTATGTCGACTGTGATCAGGATGCACTGTGGTTAAAAGTGCGTGTCCAGGGGGTAGGGGCAACCTGTCATACAGGACGTAAAAGTTGCTTTTATCGCCGCATCGAGATAAGGAATGGCGTTGCGACACTGGAGCGTGATTGTGAAACGCCATTGTTTGATCCTGCGGAGGTTTATAAGCATTGACTTGCTATTTTTATTTGTTCGTTAATTCGTTTTTTGAATGCGGTATGAAATAAAGTTGCAGTTTTTTTGAAAAAGGGTCTTGTTTTGAAGCTGGCGATTTGTTAAATGCCGCGGGCCAGCCTGATTATTGGCTTTATAATGTGCGGTCGTGGCGGAATTGGTAGACGCGCAGCGTTGAGGTCGCTGTGGGGAAACCCGTGGAAGTTCGAGTCTTCTCGACCGCACCATTTTTCTCCTGACTTTCTGGACATATTTTTCATTCGTCAAGACAACGGCTTGCGAAATGCCGTTTGTTATACGAGTTTGATAAATTGATCGCATATTAAAAAAGTACTTTTAGATTATTTTGACAAAAAATATAAATATTTCATATTTTTTTTAAAATTTTAATCTGTTTATTTTATAATGACCGATAAGGCACGTGAAACAGATATTACACGTTGGGAAAAAGTCATACTGCATCGACAGTAACTCAATCAATCAAACACAAATATGGCAATAAATGTTTGCGAAGCTGGAGATTCTGTCGGGTGGGCAAATTTTACCAAAAATTTATGCGCAAACGGTGTCTCCGGAAGCAATAGACGGGATGTCTGCGATTGAAAAAATAAGATTGCCTTACGTGTTTTATTCGGCACGAGTTATCGTAAAAATTGGCAGTTACCGTTTATTCTTCTCAAAAAGGAAACTTCCCAAACGAAAATATGAATGATAATGTGACCGGCAAAATTGGCCACCAACTGAGTGTTGGTCGTGGTCACGCTATCAGATTTGGATTGGAGACTGTTTTATGGCTGCAAAAGGTAAGGCAAAATGGGGGTGGGTGGCAGTCGGTGTTATTGTAATTGTTGCAGTCTATAGCGGTATAAAAACCTATCTTCATCAAGGATTGCCTGACGGTATCGCAATGGGAAATGGTCGTATTGAGGCGACAGAAATCGACATTGCATCCAAGCTTGCCGGACGTATTCAGGATATCACAGTGAGAGAAGGTGATTTTGTTCATGTCGGAGAAGTTGTCGCCCATATGGATACCGATAATTTGCAAGCGCAACTGCGTGAAGCGCAAGCACAATTCAAGCAAGCGACAATCAATGTAGAGACGGCAAGATTGGAAGTCGAGCAACGCCAGGCCGAGCAAGAAGCTGCCGAAGCCACAGTTGCGCAAAATGAAGTTCAGCGTGACAATTCCAACAGACGCTACCAGCGTTCGGCCACATTGCAGCAAAAGGGAACTGTCTCGACACAGGTAAGGGATGATGACCAGGCAACCTATGATGGTGCTCTTGCTGCTGTTGCTGCCGCAAAAGCTCAGTTGGCCGCTGCAAAAGTGGCGGTTTCTACTGCCAAAGCAAATGTCGTTAACGCGGAAGCTGCTGTTGATGCCGCCGAAGCAACGATTGAACGTATTCAATCAGATATTAATGATAGCGAATTGAAAGCGACGAGATCGGGTCGTATCCAATATCGTATTGCCCAGCCGGGCGAGGTCGTGGCTGCCGGCGGAAGAGTGCTTAATCTGGTGGATCTTGGCGATGTCTATATGACTTTTTTTCTCCCTACCAAGATTGTTGGTAAAATCGCCATTGGTACGGAAGTGCGGATTGTTCTTGATGCGGCGCCACAATATGTCATTCCGGCAAATATTTCGTTTGTATCGGATGTAGCACAATTTACACCGAAAACAGTGGAGACCACTGAAGAACGCACAAAACTGATGTTTCGTGTTCGTGCACAAATACCCCAGAATTTATTGGAAAAATATATCAAACAGGTCAAAACAGGCTTGCCGGGTGTTGCTTATATCAAAACCAATCCCGATGCCAAATGGCCAAAAATTGTTAGTACGCCTGTAGTTCAATGACAGAGTCTTCTTCATCAGCCAACCGGAAAGTCGATGGGCCCGTTGTAAAACTGAGCGGAGTGCGTCTGGTTTATGGCGAGAAAGTAGCACTGGACGGCATTGATCTTGAAATACCGTCAGGGAAAATGATTGGTATGATTGGGCCGGATGGGGTTGGCAAAAGTAGTCTGTTGTCGCTCATAACGGGTGCGCGCGAAATCCAGCAAGGAACGGTTTATGTTCTTGGCGGCGATATGCGTGACAAGCAACATCGACTCGATGTTTGTCCCGATATTGCTTATATGCCGCAGGGATTGGGTAAAAACCTTTATCCGACATTATCGGTTCAAGAAAACGCCGATTTTTTTGCCCGCCTTTTTGGTCAGGATAAAGCAGAACGGCAACAACGCATTGCCGAATTATGCAAAAGGACGGGGCTAAACGGTTTTGAAGAGCGCGCGGCAGGCAAACTTTCGGGAGGCATGAAACAAAAGCTCGGCTTGATTTGTTCGCTTATTCATGACCCCAAACTTCTTGTACTAGATGAACCGACAACTGGCGTTGACCCGCTTTCGCGACGTCAATTTTGGGATTTGATTGACGATATCCGCTCGGAACGGTCGGATATGAGTGTCATGGTTGCTACCGCCTATATGGAAGAGGCGGCGCGTTTCGATTGGTTGATTGCCATGTATAATGGCAAAATTCTAGCAACCGGAACTCCTGATGAATTGCTCAAAAAAACAAAAACCAAGACGCTTGATGATGCTTTTATAGCTTTGATGCCGGCCGAAGAACGAAAGGGCCACATTAAAGTCGTTATTCCACCGCGAAGAGAGACAGGAAACGAAGAAATAGCCATCGAGGCTGATGGGTTGACAGCACGTTTTGGCAACTTTACAGCCGTCGATCATGTCAGTTTCCGGATTAAAAAAGGCGAAATTTTCGGTTTTCTCGGCTCCAATGGCTGCGGCAAAAGTACGACGATGAAAATGCTTACCGGCCTTCTGCCCGCCACAGAAGGAACCGCAAAATTATTTGGCCGGCCGATTAATGCCAATGATATGGAGACGCGGCGTCATGTTGGCTATATGAGCCAGTCTTTTTCACTTTATGCGGAATTGACTGTGCGTGAAAATCTCGAACTTCATGCAAAACTTTTTGAAATACCGGCCGACAAGGTCAAACAGCGTATGCAGTTGATGATAGACCGGTTTGAGCTCAATGATGTACTTGATGCAATGCCGGATTCACTGCCACTGGGTATTCGCCAGCGCATGTCGTTAGCTGTGGCATTGTTGCACGAGCCGGAAATATTGATTCTTGACGAACCGACATCGGGTGTTGACCCTATTGCACGTGATCAGTTGTGGCAACAATTGGGTGAGCTTTCGCGCAATGACAATGTAACGATTTTTATTTCGACCCATTTTATGAACGAAGCGGAATGGTGCGACCGTATATCGTTGATGCACGCCGGTAAAGTGCTCATTACCGACAAACCTTCTGCAATTATAAAATCCAAAAATGCAGCCAATTTGGAAGAAGCATTTATCGACTATTTGCAAGATGCCATTGATCAACAAAAATCGACAAATAAAGCGAATGCGGCGAAAGCAAATACGACAGAAAAAGAAACCGATGTTGCTCGCGACCAAGCAAAATACAGACAAAACGCTGAAAACAAGGCAATATCCGAACAAAAACATGAAAGCCGTTTTAAACGACGGTTCGATCTTATGCGCATGATGAGCTATGCTCACCGCGAAGCGCTGGAGTTGCGCCGCGACCCCATTCGGGCGACGTTAGCTTTACTTGGCAGTGTCATATTGATGTTCGTCATCGGATACGGCATCAATACCGAAGTCGAGAATTTGACCTTTGCAGTCCTTGATCGTGACCAAACAGTAATTAGCCGTGATTATGTGCAACAGATTTCCGGTTCACGATATTTTATCCAGAAAAAAGACATTGTCGATTATAACGACCTTGACCAAAGGATGCGTGCTGGCGAGATTAGTCTTGCCATTGAAATTCCTCCTGAATTCGCACAAAATATAGAACGCGGGCGCAATGTGGAGGTTGGTGCTTGGATTGATGGTGCCATGCCATTGCGGGCGGAGACCGTTCGCGGTTACGTTCAGGGGATGCATGCACTCTGGCTTCAAAATAGAGCTCGCACCCTGTTGGGTAAAGAAGCGGCAATGGGCGACTATAGGTTGGAAGTGCGTTATTTGTATAATCCGGGAATCGAGAGCCTGACAGCTATGGTACCGGCAGTCATACCGATTTTGCTTTTGATTATTCCGGCTATGCTTGCGGCATTATCTGTCGTGCGCGAAAAAGAAATGGGGTCGATCATCAATCTCTATGTCACGCCGGTTACCAGACTGGAATTTTTGGTCGGTAAACAGCTTCCCTATATCGGCTTGGGGATGATAAACTGCATTTTATTATGGCTCTTTGCAGTTTTTGTATTCAGAGTGCATTTTACTGGCGGCATTTTGACATTTATGCTGGCCGGTCTTCTCTATGTTGCGTTTTCAACGGCATTTGGTTTGCTGATTTCAACTTTTATGAACAGTCAGATAGCGGCAATTTTTGGAGCGGCGGTGTTGACCATTTTGCCAGCGACACAGTTTTGCGGGTTGATGGATCCGGTCAGTTCGCTGCAAGGAACAGGGCGATTTATCGGCGATATTTATCCGACAACCTATTTCATTCTGATTTCGCGCGGCACGTTTGCAAAGGCACTTGAATTCCATGATCTGATCGGCTCGTTTATTCCGCTCTTTATCGCAGGGCCCTTATTAGTGATTATTGCCTCATGGCTTACTAAGAAGCAGGCAAGGTAACGTCATGAAGCTTAATCATATCAGAGATTTGGGCATTAAAGAGTTGATCAGCGTATTTCGCGATCCAATGCTGTTGATCTTGATTATCTACGCATTCACTCTATCAATCTATATCGCCTCCAACGCGACACCGGAAACTTTAAATAAAACACCAATTGCCATTGCTGATGAAGACAGTTCGCCTTTGTCAACACGTATCGCTACGGCTTTTCTTCCGCCATATTTTATTACACCGGAAGATATTGATCAGTCCGAGCTCGATGAACGGATGGATCAGGGGGTAGATACTTTTGCTGTCGATATTCCTCCTGACTTCCAACGAGATGTTCTTGCTGGCAGGTCGCCCGCGATCCAGTTAGACGTTGATGCTACACGCACAACACAGGCACTGACGGGATCGCAATATATTCAACAGATTGTCGATGCCGAGGTAAAAGAATTTGTTTCGCGCTACCGCTCGAAAGAACCGCAACAGGTTTCACTTACGTTGCGAGCCCGTTTCAATCCGGAACTGGAAAAATCTTGGTTTGGATCCATCATTAACGTAATTAATAATGTAACAATGTTGTCGATAATTTTGACGGGAACCGCACTCATTCGCGAACGCGAACATGGAACAGTCGAACATTTACTTGTCATGCCGGTAACGCCAACTGAAATTATGATTTCCAAGGTCTGGTCGATGGGGCTCATTGTTCTTGTTGCCGCGACATTCTCACTAATTTTCATTGTTCAAGGCATGCTTAAAGTACCTATTGAGGGTTCTATACTGTTGTTCCTTGCTGGCACAGTTCTGCATCTATTTGCAACAACATCAATGGGTATTGCACTGGCAACTGTTGCCGGTTCTATGCCGCAATTCGGCCTATTACTGATGCTGGTTTTGATACCGTTACAAATTCTTTCCGGCGGTATTACGCCACGCGAAAGCATGCCGGAAATTATCCAAAATATCATGTTGGCAGCGCCTAATACGCATTTTATTATGATGGCGCAATCAATTCTTTATCGTGGTGCCGGATTTTCGATCGTTTGGGATAATTTTGTTGCTTTGGGAATTATCGGTAGTGTGCTATTTGCCTTTTCCTTAAACCGTTTCAGGGCAACACTTAAATGATTAAAAAAAATTCAAGCCGCTATGGAGCATTGTTGATTTGTTTGTTTTTTCTTGCCGGATGCGCGGGTTCGCGTGCCGTTTTATGGCATGGGAAAAATGCCACACCGGCAACAGTGGCGGCGGAGAACGCAGCCATAATCAAGCCCGGATTGCCGAAAGCCGTTGTACCTGTCTATGTCGCAACCAGCCGTCAAGCGCAGAATAATTATGCCGAACCTTTCGGTATCAAAAGGTCGAAAAAGCTCAATTACGTTCGGGTTGATGTGGGTATTCCGCAGGAGCATAAAAAAGGCCACGTAGAAACAAATGGCTATAAACCGGATTTGGAAAAGTATTTTGCGGCCGTTAATATGGATAGATATAATGGGCGTGACGAATTTAAAAAGCAAATAAACCTTGCGCTTGATAAAAAGCCAAAGGGCAAAAAGGAAATATTCCTTTTTATTCATGGTTATAATAATAATTTTGCCGATAGCACGTTCCGCACCGCCCAGTTTGCATATGACTATTCACTCGATGCGGTAACCGTTCATTATTCCTGGCCATCGGGTGGTTCAATCCCCCTTTATGTCTATGATCGTGATAGCGCAGATTTTGCCCGCGATGGACTTGCCGATCTGTTGACGTTGTTGAGTGAGACCGAAGCAAATCAAATTACAGTTGTTGCCCATTCTATGGGGAATTATGTAACAATGGAGGCCTTGCGTAGTTTGTCGCTTCAGGGAAAACGATATCCTATTGACAGAATTTCGAGTTTTCTGATGGCTGCACCGGATATAGATGTCGATGTGTTTGAACGGGAATTAAAGGATGTTAAAAAAATGCCTCAACCAACGGCTGTCCTTGTTTCTCGAAAAGACAAAGCATTGGCGGTTTCGGGGCGTTTGGTCGGCGGTCACGCAAGGGTAGGGGACGGTTCAAGCATCAAGCTGCTGCAGAGCAACGGTATTGCCGTACTCGATTTATCTGATGTTGATGGCGGGGCGCATAATGTTTTTGCCTCGTCACCAACATTGATGGCACTAGCTCATGATGGTTCGCTTTCGACATCTATGATGAAGGAAACAAGTGAAACCGGAGGCGAGCAAATGATAGATGATAGCGGAAATATTTTGAGAGGCACGACGAATCTTATCCTTTATACGCCAGCCCGGATTTTGTCTTCCATTAGCCAGAACTAGTACAGAACGGTTTGTCAGATATTGAAGAAGCTGTGTCGAGATTTATCGGAAATAACAATAATTAAAGGTGTGAAAACAACATATACCGAACTGAAGACCATAATAAGGTTTCTGGTCATCATAACCGCTATGAACTGCGTTGCCTTGACTTCTGCTTTTCAATCGACGAGGGTGCATTTTTTAAACGGTTTTCTGAAACATTCGGAAAGTCGGTAACTGTTTTCTGGACGACAGTGTCAAAGAAAACGGAAATTTGGTTCTCGATAATGTGCATCTGGTTGGTGCGCCGCTTTCCCCCGACACAGGGGTGCAAAGGGTCATATTTTCTAAAATTGAAAAGACGCCTCATGGTGCTTTTGCGATAGATAGTGTTTTTATACCGACATTTTATTATGTCTACCAGAACATAACGATTAATGCTGCTAACGTAACGTTCGGTGGTGTAATATTACCGCCGAACAAAGGTCTATACGATCAAAAAGATCGGCTTTCGCTACATAACGGGCCATTTCGACTATCTGGAGCTGCCGGATAGTGAAAAAAAACAGTGCGCTTTGCTTGAAAACGCGTCTATCCGTCTTCAACCGTAGATTCGACAAAATTCAAACGATTTTTCAATTAAAAAAAAAATTACTGGTTTTGTCGAAATTTTTTTAAATGATCACTCCGTCAGGATTTTACTTTGACGAGTTATAAGAAAGCTGTCGGAAAACTTGATATTTAAGGGACTTATGGTGGTAGTCAAACGATGATGGAGCTAAAACGTTTCCATCATGTTCTTGATAAAGGCGGAATACCCAACGTAGCGTTAAAAATGGATGGCGTGACACTTGATTTACGGTTAACAGTTACGACATTACAATGACAAAACCAAAACAACCAAATCAAAACCACGCAGATGTGGCTTGGAATGTTGGCTCAAATACAGCGTCTTATTTTTTGCGATGAAATTGTGAGATTTGCCGACCAGTCTTTTACAAAAAAGCTGATTATCGCCGAGGCAAAAAGAACCGGGGTGAAAGGCGACACGTTAATTGAAAAATGGAAAAATGATCTTCCGGCCCATTGTCTTTCGCAAAAGATACGAGCGTTATGAAAGAGGCGCAGCAAACGACTGCCGACTGTCCAGCTACCGCTCAATCATTGCAAATCTTATCGACTCGGATAACACGTTTATCGGTCATTATGTTGGCAATTGCGGAAAACTGGATTCAAAACGACTCGTATACGAACTTAACCTGCCTATTAGCACCAATAAATAGACAGAACTTCAACGGGAATAACCACAAACATCAACTTAAAATTACCCGACAAAAAATAGCCATAATGTCATGAGCTGACTTTACATCCGCCAGTTGACGGTTTTGCAAACATCAAATATTTTATCAAACGCTGCCAGAAAACCGCAGTTATAGACGCGATAAACACTATTTTCATAAAGTATTACATTGAAAAATTTTGGACGTATATTGAGAAGTTTTGGTACCGCCCAACTTTGGAGCCAAAATTATGCGCAATATTTTGCGCATTTGCTACATTTTGAGCATTCGCTACGATCCAGCACTTTCGACAGGCCAAGACGAGATTGGGGGGAGCATTCGACACCGAAAGACTAATGAACAAAAACAAAATGGTGGAGCTAAGCGGAATCGAACCGCTGGCCTCTTGCGTGCGATGCAAGCGCT
>NZ_CALYQK010000039.1 GCF_945285465.1 uncultured Bartonella sp.
TCATGGCAAAGTAGATCGAATTACTACCTGCCGAATCCGTATTGCCAAAAAACTGCGTCGCTTTATCATTTAGTGATGTAACAATATTTATTGTACTGTTATTATAGATGGCTCCCCCCCTGTCGCCAGCACTATTATTTGAAAAGCTGACAGAATTGTTAAATGTCATCGTACCACTGTTATAAATGGCTCCCCCTCTTCCGGCAGCTTTGTTGTTCGAAAAACCGGTGTATTTGTTAAATGTCATCGTACCATTGTTATAAATGGCACCAGCATCGGTTTTCGTCGTGTTGGCATCAAAGGTTGAAGACCCGTTAAACACCACCAACCCATCATTATAAATCGCGCCGCCATTAAAGATCGAGCTGCCATTATCAGCAGTGGTTTCGACTGAATTTCCGGTAAATGTCGTCCCATCTCCGAAAACAATCCTACCACCATTAATATTATAAATAGCACCGCCCATTTGGATAGCTGTATTTTTGTCAAATGTCGCGTTGTCGGCAAATAACATCGAGCCTTCATTGCGGAATGCGCCACCCCTCAAACTTCTGTTTTCTGTAAAGTTGGCACTATCACCGAACAAAACCGCACCATTATTGCTGTTGTTTAGTGCGCCGCCCCAGGTTGTGTTCACATTTTTGATAAAAGTTGTTCCTGTATCAAATGAGCTTGTACCGAAATTAAAAAGACCTGCGCCATCGTTTGTTGAACTATTATTACTGAAAACCAGCTTGCCTTTGCCTCTTTGTATAAAAACAGCGCCTTTATCGACATAAAGCGCACCGCCGCAGCCCTTTCTTGAGGTGTTCGCGGGATCGCAGTCCTTCTGCGGTGTGCCCTGACCTCTGAAATTATTGCCGGAAATTGTCACGACCACGTTTTCGGCAATGTTGACCAATAACCCTTTATTTTCGAGAACGATAAGCCGTTGATCGGCAGTGTTTGTTGTCGCGGTCAATGTCGTTTCATCGTTAAAAATAATGGTCGGAACGCCTTTTGCCGTTGAGTTGGTGCTTTTTAATGCCGCCGCAGCCTCGTTAAACGCCCCCATCAAATTGTCCAGATCCGCCTTATTTGCGTCATTGGGGGTAGCTGCATATTTGTTAATCGCGCCCATCAGAGACGCAGCAGGTGTTGATATAGAGTTTGGCACTGTCGCATTTGGCACAATTTCCGCCAACTTGTTAGTTGTTTTGCCATTTATCGTGATACCATTGATGTTCCAATTAACCTTATTCGTCCCATCCAATGTAACTTGAGCTGATTTTGCAATCTGCGGATAAAACATAGTCGCCCAGGCCGCAGCAACCAATAACGCCGAACGATGCCTGCAAAATATTGTTCTAACGCTTCGACCAAACTCATTACCCACCGCATTTAACATTACTTCTACCTTTTGATAAACATGCACAACATAAAAAAGAACTGACGTGCATCTCAGGCTAAACGCCAATTCACCCAATGGGGCAAAATTTTCAACATTATGATGCCATTTTCAATCGAAATTTTAAAAATTGTGAATTTACCACTGTTAAATATTAACTAAAAAACTGCTTACATCCTTAAAATCAATTATGGATTGGGTTGAAAAAAATTATATTACCCGACTAAATGTTTTCCGGCTGTCAATTCTGTTTTTTTTGATAACTTGTTTTAAACTATATTATATTTCATTTTTGATTGTTTAAAAATGCGCTATACAAGAGGGTGTTTTACGAGATTTTCAGTTTACAAAATCGGTTAACTTTAACCATATTTATAAAAAGTCTGTGTGGTTGGTACGACCACCTGTTTTTTTCGCTGCCTATACCCGATTTACAGGAAAAACTTGCAATCATCAGCGGCTAATTATCGATTCCCGATTTCTAAACTGATGAGCGAGCATTGATGAGTCCTCGTCCGTGACCTTTGCCCGGCTTTTATTTTTTCAACCTGTAATTTTCTTGGTTTGTGATTTCAGAGCAATTTGATTTGCTGTTTTTGTTCGGTTTTCCGGCGAAATGTCAAACCTTTTTGCAGCCTTGCAAAAAAAACATCACACAATCCTGACAACTAAAAAAAAAATCGGAAGTTATCTGTTGGAAAATTTTGAAGATAAAGCCTGTGATGGGACACAACATCGTTCACTAACACCTCTTGTTAGTCGAAATGGCTGCACTATTTGCCCGGTTTAACGCGCACTTACTTGTCGATGTCGACAAAAAGAATTTGCCGACACAAAAGACATCCGAAAAAATTAGTTAAAGACACAGCTTGTCGAAATACCGACGAACGAAAGGATGAAAGGATGAAAGCAACGCTGTTGCCTTTAAAAATGGCGAAAACGCCAGCAATCCAGACAACAGCGATGTTTCGCTTTCATCCTTATGTTATCAAAGCGCATCGCCTGACAATGTAATATAGTCTACAGATACCACCTTATCATTCGGAAAAACCAGTTTCTTGGGTGGATTGAGCTGTTCCAGCACCAATTCCGTGGCATTTTGATCAAGAAACATTGTTACAAAAGCATGTGGTGCCATATCGTCATCAATTATAATCTGCGCTACAACAAAATCGCCCTTTTTCAATTGGTGGCCGGGATCGCAATAGACAAGCTCGCCATGGCGGTAGCGTGGCCACATCGACCCGCCTGAAACTTCGACTGCATAGGCATCTGACGATTGATAAAGCTGTGGCGGGCAAGAAACGTCAAAAACGACGTTGCCATCCAGTTCAAATTCGCCACTCTCGCCCCTTAAGGCTTTGCCATAAACAGGCAGAAGACGACTATTTTCAAAATTTTCGGGGCTTATAACCGGACCCAACGGTGCTCCGTCAGCCAGATCTTCCAGACTTCTATTCAAATCCTGATTTGTGTTCTTGCTGTCTGACAAAGCTCCATTTGCCGGACCGGTGATTTCCTTGATGCCATCTATAATATTTGCTGCCAGTTGCCCGGTTACCATTTCCGGCGGCAGGCGCACAGTTACACTTTCATTATAGGCGTCCTGTCGCTTAACGAGAAGACGTGTGCGTGCCTCAGGCAAGCTTAACGCCCATACTTCGTCCGGTTTAATCGCCGGTTGACCAAGACCTATTAATGCATTGGCTAGTTTTTGCGTAAACTCGCGTGAAAAATAATCTTTATGGAATTTTTCATCATTTTCATAAAACCGGATACTTGATGCATGACTATAACCCAATGCTTGTGCCATTTCTTCTTGAGAAAACCCGGCGCGTTTGCGCAAATTGCGCATTTGTTCGGTTACAGAAAATACCTCATGCCCCATAAAAACGCCCATAGGATTCCTTTCTATAATGCAGAAATTAATTGAGATGCTTTATTAGAAAATTCAGCAGCTATGTGCTTGTCATATTTTTGTTTCACATTGCTGCTTTAACGAAATGCGTAAAACTATGTTCCAAAATACCGTTTTTGCCAAAAAACAGGCAAGAAATGGACTGGGGAAAATTGTTGTAAAAAATGCTGGAAAGCCGGTCGTTGCAGCCTCAGTGGCAACCCTTTCAAGTTCGACGGCATTGCCCATTGATACCCGACAGCCGTAAAGCAATTCCGGTTTATCGCTGTAGAGTTTGTAAAAAATTTTACTGCTACTATGTGCGACTTTTCTGACCGTCGCTATTACCCATTGAATGGTCGCCACGCCTATCTCAAAACCGGAAAATAGCTTTTCCGGTCAAGCGTTTTCGTTTTTGCGCATGATCATTTTTAGCACTTGGCCAATCATCATCATTAATCGGCTGGTCTGATGTTCTATTCCCGTTATCGTCAAAAACAGTCTATCTCTTTAACCAAGTTAAAAATATTTTGAAAATTCTGTTTATAATAAAAAGGCTCTAGTTTAGTGGTGCCATTTTTATTGGGATAGCAGACATAAATTAACGAACGACGCCGCAGCCAAAACGCGGATCATCACCTGCTGGCGCACCGGCAACAGAAGTTTCATCACCATTGTCACTGATACTGATATGCAGCATCAACGAGTGGCCACGAACATCGGCAAGCTTTTTTAACTTGGGAGCGAGCACCGGCGATTCAGCCTTGCCTTTTTCATCAACATAAAGCGGTGGCAGATCACCGAGATGGCCATTATCATCCCACGGGGTGGAATGGCGATTGGTTGCCTTCGGGTCGAGATGGCCCCCGGCAGCCCCGGCCAATATGGTTTTACCGTCTTTGGTTGCAAGCCCGCAATCTGGATTTGTGTGAACATGAAAAGCATAAAGTCCCGGTTTCATTTCTTTTAGATCAGGCGTAAAAACAAGACCATACGGGCTTTCCGTAATCGCGATTGTGCCCATCTCGTGACCAAGGCCGTTTTCTGTCACCCGGTAAATTTCTACCGATAGAAAATCACTATTTTTAGATGAAGATTTTTCTTCATCAGCGGCAAAGGCACCTATCGAGAGGAAAGACGTTACCAACAATAATGGAAGAGCGAAAACAGACAAATATTTTTTCATTTAAAAACGTCCTTGCAAAATTAACCATCTATACAAACAACAAATAAAACGGATAAAGGCTGGAGAGGATGCGCGACCCATTATTATGCAGCAATTCAGATTTCGTCTCCGTTCATTTCTTTTCTGTTAATGAAGTGCAATAAAATAACCTGTTGTGCCAAATGGCACAATGGACATAGGCTCTAGTGCTGATTGCCTTCACCGACACCTTTTATACTAGTGGTGAAAATATCTTTCGACCAAGAGCCACTAGCGACAAAAAAAATTTTTCAACAAAGTTTATTTGAATTATCGTTAATGACAGGCTTTTTCCCTATAGGAAGATTGTTTTGCCGAAATTTGATCCGGTCATTTCAGGTTTTTGCAGGCAAACGCTAAACGCCGGCTGCCCTCATATGAAAAACGGGAAAATGGATTAGCCCGCAATTTTGTTCAGTTGCGCATCCGCCTAGCAATATTAATAGGGTCAGCCATTCGTAATTCTGCCCCGCATTAGCAATTTGCGCCATCAAGAATTCGCACCCCATCAACCATTAAGGGAACGACCGGGCGTTCTCCCATTTCTTTTTAAATAGCCAGTCGTGACGCGCCACACTTGCGACTTTATAGCCCTTTATAATTTCAAACAGGCTTTGTCTGGACTTGAAAGAACAAAATTCTATAATTGCGCGGCAAGTAGCGACTGGTGGAGCGCATTTTTTTTCCCCGGTATGGCTGAAATCAATTCGCGGGTATAGGCTTCACGTGGGTGGGGGAATATCTGTTCAATCGCCCCACTTTCCACGTCACGACCATTTTTCAAAACAGTGATGGTGTCGGATATCTGGCGGACAACCGACAGATCATGGCTGACAAAAATATAGGTCAAAAAATAGTCCTGCTGCAACCTGTCAAGCAGGGATAATATCTGCGCTTGCACCGTTACATCCAATGCCGATACCGCTTCGTCGAGAACCAATACTTGTGGATTGAGGATAAGAGCACGGGCAATGGCAACACGCTGGCGCTGACCGCCCGAAAGCGCACGTGGCAGCCTGTCGAACACAGTTTTTGGCAATTCCACCTGATCGAGAAGTTCAAAGACACGGTTTCTTCTGTCCCGACGCTCGCCATGAGGGTAATTTAACAATGGTTCTTCAATTATTTCACCGATCGTAAAATGCGGATCAAGCGAACCGAACGGATTTTGTGAAACAAGCTGAATGTGACGGCGAAAATTGCGCAACGGCCTGCCATCAAGCTTGACCATATCCTTGCCGTCAACAGTGATAGAGCCTTGAACTGGCTTGATAAAGCCGCAAAGGGCACGAATGGTGCTGGTTTTTCCCGAACCGGATTCACCGACAATGGCATGTGTTGTGCCACGCTTTACCGCAAAAGAAAGGTTTTCAACCGCACAAAACGGTTGTTTACCCGGATACTCGATAAAAAGATTTTTAACATCAACAATAGTTTTTTCCTGTTTTGCAATGGTTCTTCGCGGGTGGGCAAAAGTCAGGGACGGGTCGTTGGAAACAAGCCGTCTAGTATAGTCTGATTGCGACGCCGATAATACAATTTGGCTATCACCCATTTCCTCCACGCAACCATTATGCATTACAACGATTTTGTCGGCCCGATCAGATGCCACACCAAGGTCATGGGTGACCATTAACAACGATGCGCCATAGTCTTTACGAATAGCGTCAATCAGATCAAGAATGCGCTTTTGTACCGTCACATCCAATGCCGATGTCGGCTCGTCCGCAACGATGAGCTGCGGTTTTAACGCAATGGCAATGGCAATCAGCACACGCTGTTTCATGCCGCCGGACAATTCATGCGGGTATTGGCCGGCACGCTGCTCCGGTTGGTTCAATCCGACCCCGTCAAGAAGTTCGATAACGCGCGATCTGATCAAATGTGCGGGGCATGCTTTGTGAATGCGGAAAATTTCGCCGATCTGGTTGCCGATCTTCATTAACGGATCAAGCGATGACGAGGGGTCTTGCGGAATAAGGCTCATGACCTTACCACGCAGCAATTGCAGTCTGTTTTTTGATAAAGTGCGTAAATCACTGCCGTTAAGCAGAATTTTTCCGCTGTCGATGCGGGCATTTTCTTGCAGCAACCCCAGAATTGCCTGGGCTGTTGTGGTTTTACCCGAACCCGATTCACCCACTAGCGCCAGTGCTTCACCGTGAGCAAGATTAAAAGAAACATTGTGTGTTACTTCGTTCCATACGCCATTATCCCGATAGGAAACAGAAAGGTTTTGAACGCTAAGAAGTGGCATAGTCATCTGCCTCACCTCGTTGTGAATAAGCGGCTTATGCGGTTGAAGCTCAAAACCAGAGCGATAACAAAAAGCCCGGGAAAAACAGTAAGCCACCAACCGGTTGCAATATAATTGCGTCCTTCGGCAATAAGCAGGCCCCATTCGGGTGTCGGCGGCTGCACACCATAGCCCAAAAAGCCGAGGGTCGCGATTTGCAATAATGCGTGGCCAAACTGCAGAGCACCGTAACCGGCAATGGTATAAAGCGTATTGGGCAGAATGTGCCGGTAAATAACCTGGAAAAATGTTGCACCCGATCCGTAAGCAGCCTCGATAAAATCGAGTGTTCTGATACGTGAGACTTCCGCACGCATAAGACGGGTAAAACCGGCTACAGATGTAACACCCACCGCAATAGCAACCTGAACACTGCCAAACCCCATCAAAGTGATAATACTTAATGATAAAAGCAGCGAAGGTATGGACAAAAGCACATCGACAAAACGCATGATAACCGTGTCGACGACACCGCCGGAATTACCCGAAATCAAGCCTAAAACACAGCCGACAACAAAACCGAACAGAACTGCGGCAAAAGCACCACTTAACGAATGGACGGCACCATAGACAATTCGCGCATAAAGGTCACGCCCCAACTCGTCGGTACCAAAAAAGTGTTGCAAACTGGGAGAAGTCAAATGTTCGCCAACTTCGTCAACCGGACTATAGGAGGTAAAAAGCCAAGGTGTGAGCACGAATAAAAAAGCTGCCACCAGAATAACAACAGCAACGGTCAAACCAAGGTGGATTTTCATGTTCAACCGCCCCTTGAACAGGCTTGCAAAACTTGTAGCGATACCAATATTATTTTTGCCCATGCTTTACCTCTTGACAACACGTTTTAACCGCGGGTCGATTAACGGAAATAGAAGATCGATAACAAGATTGATAAAAACGAAGGCTGCAACCGAAATAACAACAATTGCCAATAAAACACCGACATCCTGTGAGCGAACCGCCTGTTCGGTGATTTTCCCGATACCGCTCAAACCGAAAACCGTTTCGGTAACCACCGCACCGCTTATCAATTCGCCAAACAACAAACCGGCAATGGTCAAAACCGGTAACGCGCAATTGCGCAAGCAATGATGCAGCAGAATACGAAAACGCGATGCACCTTTGGCTTTTAGTACCATGATGAACGGGCTTAATTCGATTTCGTCAAGCGACCGCATGAGAATTTGCGCAAGTGGTGCAGAAATCGGAATGGCAAGGGCGGCCACCGGCAAGACCATCGCTTCAACCGGCCCGGGAATAATGACGGAAATCCACCCCAGATAAAACGAAAATATCTGCACAAAAACAATACCCAACCAAAAAAGCGGTACTGCCTGAAACAATCCAGGCAAGCCGAAAAACAGGTTTTTTAGCCAGCCGAACGGGGCAAAACTGAACAGAAACGAAATAACAAATGCAACAATAACAGCCGCAACAAAGCTCAAACCGGCAAGTTTCAACGTTGCCGGCAAATTGGTGGCAATGAGATTTGCAACCGGAACGCCCGCTTGCACAGAATAGCCGAAATCACCGGTCAAAAAATTGCCTATCGTTTGAAAATATTGCGCAATCAGAGATTTATCAATTCCATAGTTTTCCCGTAGAGCGGCCACCTCGCTGGCGTTCAGCCCATATTCGGGATTAAGAAATTTGATAAGCACAGCATCGCCCGGCAAAACCTGCAACAAAATAAAACTTGCTGTAAAGGCTGCCCAAAGCACAATAATGGCTTGTAACAGGCGATAACGACCGAATTTTAGCATCATTGGAACCTTTACTAGTGTTTTTTTGTCTTTTTTGAATTCTTGCAAGGGGCACTAAAGCCGGCATTTGAAACGTTGCCGCCTCGTCAGCCGGCAGGCTTTCATGTGAGAAAAAAACCGATTTAGGATAATTGAACAAAAAACCTGTTTCTTCTTTGCCAAACCTGCTTTTCTTCACTCAACCTCGCTTAAGTCACTTTTGTCAAAGTCACCCTTGCTCACGTCAGCTTTACTAGTGATAGTTAAGGGTTTTTGCCAATCCTTTTCTTCATTTTTCTATCCACGTATTATAAAAACTTGGCCGGCCAACCGATTCAAAGCCGACACCTTTGACCTTTTTTGAACCACCATAGACCTGCGGTTCTTCAAAAATCGGTATGGCATAAGCCTGATTGATAATATAATCGGTTGCCTCGATAAGCTTGTTATTGCGTTTATCTTTGTCGGTTTCAGCGGCAATATCTTCAAGACGTCCGTTGAGTTCATCATCAACAAAGCTTGTCACTTTGTCGCTCAAACCACCCTTTTGTAAAAGCGCATCGCGGTTTTTTGGATAATAGAGGCTTTTCAAGACATCAGCATCGGCCCGCCCCACCATGTGTGGAATGACGGGTGTTTTTTGCGGGTCGAGATTGTCGATAATTGCATTCGTGCCGTCATATGCCTTGACATTCAACACAACCCCCACACGCTTCCACTGTTGGGCAATAAGTTGCAACATGGCCTTGCTTTGAGGCTGCTGGGCCGCCTCATAGGCCATTAAAACCAGCTTTTTTCCGTCTTTTTCACGAATGCCGTCGCTACCCGGTTTAAAACCAGATTGATCAAGCAGTGCCTTGGCTTTCGCCTCGTCAAATTCAAGTTTTGCACTTTGATCTGAATAACCGAATGCATTATGCGCCATAATAGATGTCGCCAATGGATAATTGGCCGAGTAAAGCGTTTTGATAATTTCCGGCCGGTCTGTGGCATGTAACAGCGCCTGACGCACCCTGATATCGGCAACCAGCGCATTATCCGGTCTAAATACAACCGAATTGTTGATGCCGCGCGTTCCGACCGAATAAACAATATTGCCCGACTTTGTCACGCGTTCTTCATCGTAAGCCTGCAACTGGCGGATAAAATTGGCCTGTCCAGCAATGAGAGCACCAATGCGCACACTATCTTCCGGCACCGTCAGATATTTCATTTCATCAAGGTAAGCCCGCCCCTGATGAGGCGATTTTTCCGGCGCCCAATTATAGTCTTTGCGCACCTTTAGGATAATCTGTTTTCCCAATGTTTCGCTATCAACGACAAAGGGTCCCGTGCCAATGATTTTTGGTGCCTCGCCCATGGCATCAAAAGAAAGAGCCAATGTTTTTAGCGAAACAATACCCGAATTGATGGTCGACGTTGCCTGCAAAAACCCGGGTGAGGGCTTTTTAAAATAAAAACGCACGGTCAAAGGATCAACAACTTCGCTATGATCGTAATTGTTGACAACTTCCGAAACCGGCTGGTGACGGGTTTTATTGCCAAGCCCGTAAGTATCGAAGTTTTTGGCAACGACTGTCGCGTCGAGCGGCGTTCCGTCGGAAAAGCTGACACCTTCACGTAATTTGAACGTATAGACTGTCATAGCATCATTGACCGACCACGATGTTGCGAGCCACGGTTCTATCTCAAGAGTTTGTGGATTTTGATAGGTTAAACGGTCGGTAATCTGGTTTAAAATACCACCATTGGTATAAGTACCGGCAAGTGGCGAATAAAGATTGGTGTGAACCTGTTTATCAAGATAAATCAACGTTCCGCCAACAACCGGTTCTGCCGCTTGCAGGGTTTGCGTTGCAATGGAAAGTGCCGTGCCAAGAGACGAAGTAATTAAAAATGCTTTCAAAAATTTTTTCATAAGTAAACGTCCCTTTTATCTCGTGTGTCTTTGTTCGGGTTGACTCCTCGTGCGACCCAATGCCTATGCGGCCTATGTTTGATCGTCCCGACCTTTTAACGACATGCTTTTGCAAATTTCATTATCAAAAGAATAAAGCTTAAAGATATTTTTTGAACGGATAGCGATATTGATCTTTCAAGAAACTTAAAAAATTATTCTTATTTTTGCGAGCCGTATAGAAGGAATTACCCGTGTTTTTGTTATCAGTTAAAAAAATAAAGTGTTGTTTCAGGTTTGTTTGAAGGGGGTGCCCACACCTTTATTCTTTTAATAATCGCGCGCGTGCTCTTTTTTTTGGCACGTTGCGGCTTTAAATCCGGTTGTTTTAAAGAGGAGGAAAAGATTGTGTCTTTTTAAACGACAATTGCCGCCGATTTTTTACCCACGACAAAAGTTCAGGCAAACAAAACAAAATTTGCCCGAAAAAGCGAAAGAAAGGAAAAAAATTGTCTTTAGAAACAAACACACACATCGAAATTGGTTCGGCAAAAGACATCGGCCTGTGGTACATATGTCGCCGGTACATGTGTCTTCTGCAATGTATTTAAAACTGGTGTGTTTAAAAAGCGGCAAAGAGGAATTAGAAATCATGCCCCATCCCGTCAACGGCATCGACCATGTCTTTATTCTGGCAAACGATCTTGAAAAAAGCGCTGACAGGTTTTGCAACTTTGGTTTTACCCTTTCGCCTCGCGGGTTGCACAGCAAAGAGCAAGGAACAGCCAATTACACAATAATGTTCGGGCATGATTATGTCGAACTTTTAGGAATTGTTGAAGAAACACCGGCAAACCGTGAAAAAAAGCACGATCTCAAACATTTTGGTGAAGGGCTTTATGCCATTGCCGGTCGCATTGATCATGCGGCAGACGCACGAAACAATCTTCGCGAACTGGGATTTGAAGTCGGCGACATTCAAAAGTTTTCCCGCACGTTGGAACTTTCTGATGGAAGCAAGGCTATTGCCGCTTTTGAAACGATAGCATTTAACCGCAGACATGTCCCCAAGGGACTGCTTTTCATGTGCCAGCATAAAACCCGCAATCTGGTCTGGCAGCCGCAATTATTAGCCCATGAAAATGGTGCTACCGGACTTTCCAGCATAACTGTTCTTTCCGCTACGCCCGAACAAACAGCAAAACAATATGCACGGCTTTTTAAAGACGGAGCAACAGAAGACAAAAGTGACCATGTGAAAGTCATAACGGGCAGAGACTCTGCTTTTATCCTGGTCATGACAGCCGACAACTTTGCCAAACGCTTTGACAAATTCGATGTTTCAAAAACACCTCGTAATGCGTATGCGGCACTGGCTATCTATGTCGATAATATCAATACCACCCGGGCTGTTTTAACAAAAAACAATATTGCCCATAGCCAGATGTCTCAATATCACATTGCCCTTGCTCCGGAAATTGCATCCGGCACGGTGCTCGAATTTGTCGAATTAGACAAATAATCATAGGCGTTAATAAACCTCGCCATAGGCGTTAGATAACGCTGGGATGGCCTTCAAAGTTCTTTTCTACCAAAGGCGATTTTGGGTGAGACAAGACAAAGTCTCTTGACAAGATGTACAAATTATTTAAGTTGATAAAAAATATCATGTATTTTTCGGCACATCAATATAACTTTTTATCTCTTTGTAAGAGCAAGGCGGCCAGCCGCAAAAGACATGGCATAAATAGCATCTGGTTTATCTAGAATTAGGAAAAATGCTTCGGCACCTTGATTTCCTGTTCTGTGGTTTAAAGCGGGCGCTGTTGGAAAACATTTATGTGTTTTGCCAGCATGGTGATATGAATGAGCGCCTGAACAAAGGGAGTAGAAAACTTTGGAGAAAACTCTTTCGGTAATTTTTCTGTTAACAGCTTGTGCGACGATATAGAAGGCAAATGCAATGCTTTCTTGCATTTACGATAAATACAGCGTTGTTGGTAGATAAAAGCTGTTTTACCGGAAAAATATAGGACAGTTTGGGCTGAGCGCAATAGTTTCAATACTTCCCGGCGGCAATATATGAAATGATGAATACAGATTTACATGAACCAAATGATTTGCCACTTTGGATTGGTGCAACAATTTTTGTGTTGTCGATTTATGCTGGCCTAGGATATTGGGCAAGCTCGATGCGTGGCGACCCCAATGTAGTCAGGGGCGGCATAGAATCAATCATGCTCGAATTTGTTGAAGAGCCGATGGCTCCCGATGTCGAGGAAATTTCTGAATTCATTCGGGAAGAAACTGTCCAAGATAAAGAAGAAGAAAAAGAAGAACCGGTAGAAGAAGCAAAACCCGAGCCGGAGCCCGAGCCTGTAAAATCTGAAATGGTGGAGGAAATTAAAAAGCCCGAGCCGAAAAAGGAAGTCAGAAAACCAAAAATCGAAAAACCCAAAGTCGAGCCGAAAAAAGATGTCAAAAAGGCGGATGTTGCACAAAAAGCCTCAGGTCCGGAAATCGTCGCCAAGCGCGGTCCAACCTATGCCGGTCCAACAAATAACCGCGTTTTCGGCGGCGAGGGGCGTCTTGTATCGTCATGGCAAAATAAGGTCCAGCGCCGTATTGCGCTTATTGCCGCCCGCACCCAAAAACCGAGAACGTCAAATCGTGCCTCGGCCTATGTTACATTCAATTTCGATAAAAGTGGCGCGATTACCAGCGCTCGTATGTCACGTTCGTCCGGTGATCCGGCCATTGATGAACTCGCCTTGCAGATTGTGCGTAAATCGAGCCCCATTCCAACGCCGCCAGAAGGATGGAATGGTTCGTTGACCGTGCCTGTTGAAGTGCGATAGATCGCGCCATTTGGTTTTAAAACCGGCCACTGCACAGGCATTTATGCCCGGAACAATTTCGGGCATATTGCTTTTTGCAACCGGCATCACCAAAACCAGATAAAGCTTTTAAAAAATTGGCGTGAAACTGCCCGAAGACGGCTGGTTCACCTGATTGTTAATGCTTGGTTGCAATTTCTCGTAATTTCTATCAGATAACCACGCGGACGAAATTATTGTGATCATTATAAAGCCTGTAATTACTACACCCGTCTTTGACTGCAATTTTTTTAAGCCTGAGGGAGACCCACTATAATTTTAGCGCACTATCAAAACTGGCTTTTTGCCTTTATAGCATGGCTTTTTTGGATGCCACATTGAAGAAGGTCGAGACCGTTCATTTGCCACCCATAAATTTGCCGATCTTGGTAAAAAACCTGCCTGCAGCATGGCAAAACGGCAAATATGCGGTTTGACAACGCCGTTTGCGAAGCAGTTTGCGGTCATGACCTGTTCTTTTTGGGATTCCTGTTTTTCCTGATTTTTTAATTCATCGGCTTTACCGGAAGTGAAAGTGCTGAATGATCTGTTTGGCTAGGCGCTGACGAGACGGCACCAATATTGCCCCCTTTTCTTTGCTCTTCAATGGGGCGCGCGTCTTGACAGCAAGCGCGGCACGAGCTGCGTTATTTCAATCTGATGATCTATATTATCAAACAGTATCTGTGACAATAAGTTTCTCCTGTCGGCTTTCAAGGCATAAAACATGTCTTGTCCTCCCGTTGTGCGCTGGTGCGCATTCGAGCGAGCAGAACTTTGCCGCGCTGGCGAGATGGTAGCGGCAACGTAAAGTGAACGACGCCACATGCCTCAAGGTGCAGCGTAGAGCTTTGAACCGTTTAAAAAAGCGGATGTTTTTCTGTCTTGTCACTTGCATAAAGGTGGCGTTTTCTTGCACAATATTGCTTGACGCCGAAGTTCTATATTGTCGGCAAAACATAAACCTAGCAACCTGTTTCTGTCAGACAGGTCGCCCAGCGGCTATAAAGCATGCCTTTTCGGTAGTCGTGTTTTCCGGACGCAAAAGGGCTGATTGCAGATTGCCGCCATGATGGCGACCAAACACCTTCCACGACTTGAACCGCGCACGAAACAACAGATCTCAGACAAAAACAAACAGACATAACAGACATAATTGCCAATAAGCACGTTTCAAAAGGCCAGAACTTGGCTACCTTTGTTGCGGTGCGAGATTTTAGAGCTGGCGGATTGGTTCCGGCAAGCACTTCATAAAATGAAAACAAGGTCTGCAATCATCCAACGCAGTATTGAAGCATTAGCTTTCGCCACGAAATCCGGTAATTTGTTTCATAAAATTGAAAAGCTGTTTGCCAAATACTTAGTCTAACCGCACATGGCAGCAGAAAGGATAACAACAGCACCAGTCCACCTCTATAGTGACAAAAGTATCATGCCCCTAGAAAATGCCTGAAGAACAATTGCTAAACAAAGACAATATCAAACAATTATGTGCCCTCTTCTCAATAAACTATGTGTCCCCTTCTCAATAAAAAGGGGGCACTATAGAGGGAATACTCAAAGCGGCCGGGCATAACATCAAAAATGAGAAAACAGCATAGATAAACGCCCACCCGACAGAAATGATAAGCAGACGGGCTATTGCAGTTTTAAAAACCACAACCTGCCAGATGTGCTAGCGCGTTTGAAATAGACACTTATAATTGACAGGCGTGATTCTCCCTATTCTGTTTCACGGTTATTTACCCGGTTACAACCGCTGTTTCCGTTCAAAATGCCTGTCGATAAAGTTCCAAAGCGTCGGCTTCTGTCACTTCTACCGGATTGTTGACAAGTAATCTCGTCTGTTTCATGGCATCGGTTGCAAGCATGGCCAGACTATTGTCGGTAACGCCCACCTCTTTCAAGTGACGTGGCGCACCTGTTTCTCTCATCAATTTTTCCATAAACTCGACAAAGGCTTTCGAGCGTTCGATTTCAGTTCCTTTTGCGTGAGTACCGACGACATCACCAAGCTCGGCATAAAGATTGGCTGCGCCTTTCATGTTGAACCGCAGAACCGGCCCCAGCATCAGCGCATTGGTTAGCCCGTGCGGTAAATGATAGTGGCCACCCAATGGATAGGCCAGCGCATGAACGGCACCAACCGGCGAATTGGCGAAAGCCTGCCCGGCCAAATTGGCACCAAGCAGCATCGCTTGTCGCGCCTCCTTATCATGCCCGTCTTTGCACGCTCTGACAATATTGGACGATAGCAGACGCAACGCTTCGCGGGCAAAAGCGTCTGAAAGCGGGTTCTTCTTTATTTTGCCGGTATAGGCTTCAATTGCATGAACCATGGCATCAATGCCGGTGGCAGCAGTTTGAATTTTTGGCAAATCAACTGTCAATTCGCCGTCAAGCAGCACTTTATCGGCATATAATTGCTGCGAAACAATGCCCATCTTGGTTGTTTCACCGGTGGTCAAAATTGTAATATTGGTTGACTCCGACCCCGTTCCCGCTGTTGTCGGGATCTGGATAAGCGGCAAGCGCTTCCCCTTGACTTTGCCGATGCCATAAAGATCTTGCAACTTTTGATCGGACTGGATGAGCACTGCTGCAAGTTTGGCAACATCCATCGACGAACCGCCGCCCAGACCAATCACAATATCTACGCTGGCCGATTTGGCATTTTCAACACATTCAAGAACAATTTCTTCAGGCGGGTCAGCCACAACCTTGTCAAAAATAACAACGTCGAAGCCCGATTTTTCCAACGATTTTATTGCCGGTGCCAAAACACCTGCTTTATGAAGCCCTCCATCAGTGACAATAAGTACCTTGCGTTCGTCAAAACTCTGTTTGACAAACTCGCCCAATTCGCGCGCGCCACCCCATTTAACCGTTATTGATGGCACCGCGTCAAAGCAAAATGATTGCATTACTTTCCTCCTACATCACCACACTGGTAATAAAGTTTAAAATTTTCAATGTTCTGTGGCCCTGATTTTGTATCCAGACCACCATTAATCCAAGGCACTGCATATATATTTAATTTCGAGATATTCCTCTATGCCGTATTTTGAACCTTCCCGGCCAAGCCCTGATTGTTTGACCCCGCCAAAAGGCGCAACTTCGTTGGAAATCAGCCCTGTATTATGGCCCACCATGCCATATTCCAAAGCTTCACTGACGCGGATGGCACGGCTGAAATCACGTGTATAGAAATAGGCGGCAAGCCCGAAAATCGTATCATTAGCCATTGCAATGGCTTCTTCTTCTGTTGTGAATTTGAACAATGGTGCAACCGGACCGAACGTTTCTTCATGGGCAAAACGCATATCTTGCGTCACACCGGTCACAATGGCCGGTTCAAGAAAGTGCCCGCCCAGTCGCTTGCCACCGCAAATAAGTTTGCCGCCTTTTTTGACAGCATCGGCAATATGGTCTTCAACCTTTTTGATGGCGTTTTCTTCAATCAAAGGCCCAATATCGGTATCCGGTTTTCTACCATCGCCGATTTTCAAAGCCTGTACGGCCTGTGTGAGTTTTTCTGCAAAAGCATCATAAACGCCAGCTTGCACCAAAAGACGGTTAGCACAAACGCAAGTCTGACCGGCATTACGATATTTGGATGCAATTGCCCCTTTAACCGCTTCATCAAGATCTGCATCGTCAAAGACAATAAAGGGAGCATTTCCACCCAATTCGAGCGAAATACGTTTTACAGTCGGCGAACATTCGGCCATCAGAGTGCGCCCGACCTCTGTCGAGCCGGTGAAAGAAAGTTTACGTACCACATTGCTGTCGGTCAAAACTTTGCCGATTTCGGAAGATTTTCCTGTGATAATTTGCAGAACACCTGCCGGAATGCCGGCGCGGCAAGCCAACTCGCCGATTGCAAGTGCTGTAAGTGGTGTCAGACTGGCAGGCCGCACGATCATCGTACAACCGGCCGCCAAAGCCGGAGCCGCTTTTCGTGTAATCATGGCAGCAGGAAAATTCCATGGTGTGATTGCTGCTGTCACGCCGACAGGCTGTTTGATAACCGTTATACGCTGGTTCGGCTGTGGCGAGGCAATGGTATCGCCATAGGTGCGCTTGGCTTCTTCGGCAAACCATTCGACAAATGATGCCGCATAGAGAATTTCGCCCCGCGCTTCCTTGAGCGGCTTTCCCTGCTCGCTCGTCATAATCATTGCCAGATCATCGGCATTGGCAATCAAAAGATTAAACCAGTTGCGCAAGATAGACGACCGTTTCGCTGCTGTAAGCATTTTCCATGGTGCCAAAGCCTTTTCCGATGCCGCTATGACCGCTTCAACCTCTTTGCCCGAAAGCGAAGGTACACTGCCGACCACCGTATCATCGGCGGGATTTTTGACCGTTATTTTTTCGTTACTTTCGGCAGATACCCATTTGCCATCAACCAGGCATTTATCTTTCAACAGGTCATGATCTTTAAGTTCTATCACTTCAATCCTCCATTCCCAATTAATAGAGCTGCCCCGGGCGTTTTTTCAAATTCCTGCGTCTCGAGGCTGCCACATGAAATATGAATTTGGATGGTATGGGGTTTTAATTTTAATAGCAAGTGTCCCTTCTGCGGATTTGAGCGCATTATCAAGAGTTTTTTACCGACATTTTAGTTTCAAGACAACAAACTTATAACTTATTTTATTTTATATCGACCTGGAATATTTATAAAATAATTGAATATTTTTTACATTTTCACGAAATCCATGTCGCTCCTAATTTTGCTATTTTTCTAATTTCCTGATCCTGTTCCCGTTTAAAAGGAAGAATATATTTCCGATAATTCCAAAAATAAACTTGTCTCAGAGTAATGGATACTCTATTTTCTACTTTCACGCCCG
>NZ_CALYQK010000040.1 GCF_945285465.1 uncultured Bartonella sp.
TTAGCAAACCGGGCAATACCATATTGCTCGAGAGTATTGCACCTCGCGTGTGAACACGCCGTGGCCAAAATCCGAATTCGGTATTCTTGCCAGCATAGGCGTTTCTTCAAGAAATTTTTACATGATATTATTGTGCATTTTTCGGCATATTCTTCCTTGCAATCATAGTAAACGGCTATCGGCCTTTTGTCTGCACGAAAACAAGCCGGTAATCGTAAGAAAAATAGCCGGCTCTGTTGCAATACACACGTGTTTTCGGTCTGATATGAAGAAAGGCTGTTGATTTCTTCGCCGTTTCATGTGTTTGTTTGACTAAAGGAGAATGAATATGAAGCCAATTTTTATCCAGTTGCAATGTGCGCCGGGTACCGCCTATGATGTCGCTGACATACTCTATGAACGCGAGATCGTTTCCGAGCTTTATTCGACCAGTGGCGAATTCGAGCTTTTGGCTAAAATCTATATCGAAGAAGGAAAGGATATCGGTAAATTCATCAATGACAATATCCTTGATATACCCGGCATTACGCGCTCGTTAACAACACTTACTTTTACCGCATTCTAAATCTTAAAGTACCCGTATAAACGGCAGCTAGAGCATAATTAATGCGAAAAAGGTGATCAATTCTTCTTCGGTTTGTTTTAACTTTTGTACTGGTGGTACAATCGGTAACCTCTGCAAAAGTGGCTTTGGCGACTTACCCGTTTGAACGCGATTCTTATGGTAGCATTATTTGTACAACCCACAAAAAAAATGGCGACATTCCTCATCGCCACCAACCGCTGCCAGCATGCTGCGTTCATGGCTGTATTTATCCGGTTGTCTTGGAAAAGAGTGGTGCCAATGATATTGTTTTAAAGTCTGAAATGCTGGAACGCACCGCCTTTTTTATTGTTTTGGCGGCTCCATTGCACAGTGTGCGATTTTCTTTTGTTTATGATGCCCGTTCACCACCATCTGACATCACTCAGGTTTAAAAAACAATGTTTATTAATCGTTTGCCTTGACGAGCTTGAAAGAACTATGGGCAAACATCCGATTACACGCAATGATTATGCCGGATGACGGGAGTTTAAAATGTCGTATCCATTTATAAAATCATCACCCCTATATAAGCTTATCGTTTCAATCCTGATAGTATTGAGCTGTTTTGTTTTATCATCGGTTTTTGGCAATGCGTTTGCTGATAATTATAAAGTTGGCGATATTGAAATCAGTAATGTTTGGTCACGTGCCACACCCGATGGTGCTAAAGTGGCAGGGGGGTTCTTTACTATAACCAATAACGGCAAAACGGCAGACCGCCTTGTTTCCGTTTCCTCCGAACTTTCCGATAAAACCCAGATCCATTCTATGGAACTCTCCGATGGTGTTATGAAAATGCGCCATCAAGCTGATGGTATTGAAATTCCTGCAGGAGCAACAACCGAATTCAAACCGGGTAGCTATCATGTTATGTTTATGGATATTAGCAAGGCACTGAAAGCTGGCGACGAAATCAAAGGAAAATTAAGCTTTGAAAAAGCTGGCAGCGTCGATGTTGTCTTTACTGTCGTGGGAATGGGCGGTCAAAAACCTCAGGCTGGCTCGGCAACTCATCACGAATAAGACTATTTAGTCAACAAAATATGAGTGGCGGGCAATTAAATTCCAAAGCCACTCTTTAATCATTGTTGAAAACCGCTTTTGAAAATTCAAACCTTCAACATTCTTTAAAAAAAGCAGTTTGTTCAGCAAAAAAATCATACATTTACCGGTATTTCTCCTGCTGGTTGAACAAAGAATCTATTCGGGTGACGCGGCGCAATGTTAAATTTATGCGCCCGGGCGTTTGTAACAATGTCGATGTAGCCGGATAAATGCGATCAACACCATGGAACGCCAGCCGCATATTGCCACCAAACATAATGACATCGCCGCTATTGAGACGAAGCGAGTGGGTTTTCCCGCCACGACTGATCGAGCCGGTACGAAAAAGACACGAATCGCCCAATGAAATCGAGATAACTGGTGCTCCGGGTTCTAGTTCATCCTTATCCTGATGCATCCCCATGCGCGCCGTTGGTGAATAGGAATTTATCAAACAGGCTTCCGCTTCGCCCGAAAAATTTGACAACTGTTGCCAAAGCTCTTTTAGGCGCTGCGGAATGTCAGGCCAAGGTTTTTGTGTTTTCGGATGTGTCGTTTGGTAGCGGTATCCTTTTTCTTTATCGCTCACCCAACCGAATTTTCCGCAATTGGTTTGCCGTACACTCATTTCTTTACCCGTTTTCGGCATTCGCGACACAAAAAACGGTGCTTGACGGGCAATCTTCCTCACCTCGTCAACCAATGCTTCCTGCTCGGCGCGGTCAAAATAATTCGGAAAATAGTCAAACCCATAAAAATCCATTTTAAAAAACCACAAAAAACACACTATCAAATATACCGACACATTCAATGTTGCAACTCTTCACCATTCCAATTGAATTACTTCAATACCTCGCAACCAAATTACAATATTCTCTGTCTTGTTTGTCCAAAATTCGGAAACTATGAAGACAAAAATAATTTTTTTAAATTTTTTTAGTTTACATTTTATATAGTATTTTACCAAAGCATGCTTATCGAAATAAGAATAATACGTTGTCTTCTAATTAACCATCTTGTCCGAAAACCGCTATTGACTTTTCCGCATGCTGCTTTTTTTCCCCCGCGCATCTTGTCCGAAAACCGCTAGCCACTTTTCGGGATGCGCGGGTAGACCCCACTCAACTTTAAGAGATCGCCGGAATGCGCAGTTTTTGGCCGGGGAAGATTTTTTCAGGCGATTTCAACATTGGTTTATTTGCCTCGAAGATAAGCTTGTTCTTGTCTCCATGGCCCTTGCCATAAACTTCTTCCGCGATTTTCCACAACGTATCCCCCTTTTTGACTTCATAAAAATGGGGTTCTTGCGGCTGTCCGCTTGTCAAAGGCTGTCCTGCTTCCATGCTGCCAGCTCTTGATCCGCCAGATTGTGCGGCTGACGCCGGATTGGCTGGAGATGACGCGCCATTTTGTACGGTCAAATTATCGGTGTTGACCGATTCAATACTATGAAGATTGCCGACAGCAAGAATTGCTTTTTCAAGTGTTGCCTGATCTTTGACCGCACCGGTCAAAATCGCTTTGCCGTTTTCGACAGCAACTTTGACATTTTCAGTGCCAAGATTGAGCCCGTCCAATGCCGTTTTAATGCTTTGCGCGTCTGGTACCTGCTCACCCAATCCAAGCTTTTCACCGACTGATTTTACGAAATTAAAAAGTCCCATTGCATTATCCTTTCAAGAAAATGCGCGCCTTTCCCTCGCGGGTGAGTGGCACAGCGTTTAAGCAGAAAATCTGTCTTCTACTTTCACTGAAGACATAGGGCAGGAATATTTATTTCAATGCTGTGTTGTTTTTACATAGGCATTTTATACCAGGGCAAACTGTTTTTGCTTCAAATTACCGGCTGATATTTTATATAAACTTTGTCTTGTGCCGGTTTTTCGCAGCCGTTTTCGAGCTTTTGTGACCAAACGTCAAAGCTAAAAATACTCATTGTCTGCCGGGCTTCTCACAGCCTAAATAGATAAAAATTAAAACCAATAAAAAACGGTGCCCTGATGATAGGACACCGCAAAAATCATTCACGGTAATGCATTATTTTATGCCGTCTTTGATCCAGTCGGATAAACGGCTTTTCGGAGCTGCACCAACCATATTGGAAACAATTTCACCATTATTAAACAACAATAATGTCGGAATTGAGCGAACACCAAACTGCGTCGCCAATTCAGGATTTTCATCGATATTGACCTTGGCTATTTTGACCTTCCCCTGTAATTCTGTGGCAATTTCTTCAAGAGACGGGGCGATCATTTTACACGGACCGCACCATTCTGCCCAGAAGTCTACAACAACAGGTTCCGCCGATTGCAAAACATTATTCTCAAAATTGCTTGTATCGACCTTTACTGTGCTCATTGATCTATCCTTTATGATTCCTGTTAATCTAAATTTGGCTTGCCAAACATCTGTCGTCAAGTGCGGGCTTTTCCGGCTATTATAGCCTGATGGGATTATTTTTTTCTTTTTCGAGAATGCAAGCAAGTTTTTTACCGTCGAGTTCGAAAACTTTTGGACCACTTGTATAGACAAGGAGCGTCTGAATGCTTTTTTCAGGATGGATAGCCTGTAAAAGATGACGATAAAGTGCCATTTGCAAAAGATAACTGTCAGGAATATCCTGTTCCCTTCCGGGTGCGCGCCCTGTTTTGAAATCGGCCAGAACAATCGAATTTTCGCTGTCGTTAAGGCGGTCTATCTGGCCAGAAACTGCATATTTTTTTCCTTTGATTTCAACGATGCCCATCAAGGAGACCTCGGCTCGCGCCTCTTTTGCAAAGAGTGGTTGCAACAGCGGGTTTGCCATTACATCAAAGGTCTGTCTAAAAGCTTCCCGCCTTTGCGCGTCGCTCCATTCCGGTGCCACTTTCGCAAGATATGCGCGCGCCAGAGCTTGGCGGTTATGTTCATTTCCCTGCGGGAGGTATTGCAACAGACGGTGGATGATAGTGCCGCGTTTGATTGCCAAAGATGCATCTTTCGTCTTGCCCTCAAACACCGGCGATATATTCATCTTCTTGTGATTGGCAACCGTATTCTCGTCAATATCAAGAGAAGCACCTGAAGGGGTGAGCGGCTTTGGCAAATCTGTTTCCGGAGCCATAGCTCTTTGAAAATAGGCTGGTAAAGGTTCTATCGCCAATTCATGTTCGCCTTGGTCAGCTACTTTTTCACGTGAGCCACGCTTTTCATCAGCACAATAAAGCCAGGCTTTGATGGTGGGTGTCGGACCGGAAATTTCGACAGAATGCGGCTTCAAAGCGGCACCAACAAGAGAACTCCATGTACCGTCAACATAATTTTTCCCGCGATAGCCGCAAACGATAAGGCGATCTTCAGCACGCGTCATACCGACATAAAGGAGACGGCGATATTCTTCTTCAGCCTTTTCTTTTAATTGATCGATATAGCTTTCGCCAAAAGATGTTTGAAAATCCTTGGATGGTTGCCATAAAAAACCGTTTGTCTGCCCTGTTGCAATTTCGATAAGCTTCGGCTCGTGCCGAGAATTCCAGATGCGCGAACCCGAATCGACCAAAAAAACAATAGCACTTTCCAGCCCTTTTGCCGCATGAACCGTCATAATACGTATTTCTTCGCGGTTCTGGTCAAGTTCACGTTTGATTTCAGGATCAGAGGCAACAATCGTTTCCAGAAATGCTTGCAGACCGGGAAGACCGGTCTTCTGAACCGATAATGCATAATCCATAAAAGCATCAAGCACATCGCTTGCTTCCGAACCTAACCGCGCCAAAATCTTTGCCCGCCCCTGATCTTCACTCAAGATATGGCTAAAAAACTCGAAAACGGGCGATTTATCCGCAAGATTTCGATATTTACGCAACAATGTTAATGCCGATTCATAATGTTTTTTTTCGCTCGCCTGACTTTTTAAACTTTCGAATAAGGTTCCGTTCCGGTCGGTTGCCAGATGATAAATATCATTTTCATCAAACCCGAAGAGCGGACTTTTCAACACGGCTGCCAATGAAAGATCATCTTTCGGTTGCAAGACAAAACGCGCCAGTGCCATCAGATCCTGTACGGCAATGTGATTGGTCAATCGCAACCGGTCGGCACCAGCAACGGGAACATCGCGGTTTTTTAACGCTCTTGCTAAAGCCGGTACAAACTGGTCCCGCTTTCTGACCAGCACTATAATATCGCTTGCTCTGACTTTTCGCCCCTGGCCGGGCAGCATTTCATTACTGCTAAGCCAATGATGGATTGTCGTTGCAATTTCTTCGGCAAGCTTGACAGCAGGTGCATGAAGTTGATCGACAGGTTCACGCCAATCTTCCGGCTCTTCGACGATATTTGGTGTCAGACTTTCCCAGATCACGACTTCACCCGGGTCATTAACCCGGATAGCTTCATGAACAGTTTTGATATTTTCGGCAGATAAACCTTTGTAGTTTTCTGGTTTTTCAAAAACGAGATCGACACTTTGTAAAACATCTTTTGTCGAGCGAAAGGAAAAATTAAGTTTTATCCGACGAAAGGGTTGGTGTGCCGCTTTGGCTTTTTTTTCAATGAGCCGGCCATTGGCATCAAAATCTTCCGGCACAGCCCCTTGAAAAGAATAGATTGACTGTTTTTCGTCGCCGACAGCAAAAACTGTCCGTTCTACTTCCCGTTGTCCTTCGCCAACAAAAAATTCTTGAGCCAGAAGCTGGACAATTTGCCATTGAGCCGGACTTGTATCCTGAGCTTCATCTACCAGAATATGGTCGATGCCTCGGTCAAGCTTATATTGTACCCATTGGCCGGCACCTTCGCGTTTTAAAAGATTAAGCGAACGATCAATCAGATCGTCAAAATCAAGAACACCTTTGGCTTTTTTCAGATTTTCATAGCGTATCAAAAGCCGGTAACAAAGCCTAAAGGCAGCAAGATTGAGCGCAACCGACCGGACACGCTGCAGCTTGTCAAAAAGCACAGCGAGCTTTTCTTGTCGAAGTTCCAAATCATTTTGCAAGCCAGGCAAGGCTTCAAGAAGTTTTTTAGATGCAAGATTTTTTATTGTCCGCGGTTTTCCTTTGGTGAAATAGGCAAGGTTGACGATTTCAAGCAGCTCATCGTCATCTGCTGTTTGCAACAGTTCCAGTCGTCCGGCAAAATCCTGACTATGGCTATGGCCTAGATCTCGCAACGCAATGATAATTTCTGGCCGGTGACGGGCTACGGCACGAATTTCGCCAACAAGCTTTTTTTCTGTATCTTCAGGCGATATTTGCAGCAAAGATTCTAGAATTTTTTGCCCGTTTTTGCCGACAACACGTTTGAGAAACGGCATTAATGCCTGTCTTTTTTCAATCGCTTCCGATAGGAGATTATCCAGCCCGCTTTCACCGGCTGCTTTTAAAACCTGCAAAAGTGATTCATGCAAAAGGCTGTCTTTTTGCAAATAGGCGTTTTCCAGCACATAACGACGTGCTTTCTGCAAAAGTGCATCGCGTTCAAGCTCATCCATCAGCTCGAAATGGCCGGCAATATTTGCTTCCAACGGAAACTGATGCAACAATCTTTCACAAAAAGCGTGGATAGTCTGAATTTTCAACCCACCGGGCGTTTCCAATGCGCGGGCAAAAAGCCGCCGCGCCTCATCAAGCCTTCTAGCGTCGGGCTTTCTGCCCTCCAACTGGAATAATATCGTTGAAAGCTGCCCATCCGCCAATTCTGTCCAGGCCGAAAGTCTTCGGAAAATACGGGTTTGCATGACTGCTGCTGCAGCCTTTGTATAGGTAAGACATAAAATACGTGCCGGCTCTGTTCCGTTAAGCAACAACCGTATAACCCGTTCGGTCAAGACATGGGTTTTTCCGGAACCGGCATTGGCGGACACCCAAACATTATTTTTCGGGTGGGCCGCCTCGCTTTGCGGGTCAAGTGCCTGTTTGGGGATATTAGGAAAGCTCATTCGTCACCTGATGTATCAGCACCGGCCGACCACTCCAAAACCCGTGCCAGATGGTCATAATCGCCCTGATAATTTGTCAATGCTGGCATGGCACGGGAAAGATAGCCAATATCAGGGTCCTGATAATAACGGACAAGCTCGCCAAGTCTTGACCATGCGTCTTGCGAAAGCTCGAAAGCCGTTTTTTTTGCCGCTTTGCCAAGACATTGTTCCTCGACTTCACCCTTTGCGGTCAAACGAATATAGGAAAGTTCGACAGGTTTAATATTTTTAAGCGGCAAAAAAGCGTTTCTTGTCAAAAGAGCTGCTTCAAGTGCCAATTGTGGTGCCATGAGTGTGGCGGCCTGTTTTAGCGATGGGGTCGACCCGGTTTTAAAATCAAAAATTTCGGCAGTTTTGTTGGCGATAACATCAATGCGGTCAGCGCGGCCGGAAAGAGTAACTCCGCTTGCTGCGATATCTGTCGGACATGCGCTAATTTCTACCCAACGTTCACGGGTTGATAGCCCTTTTTCCCATCTGACAATGGACGGCGCAAGAATTTCAAAACGTGGCCACCATACTGCTTCGACATCTAGCGGCAGTTGCATGCGCGCAAATTCGGCACGGGCAATCTCAAGCAATTTTTCTGTGGCATCCGCTTTTGTCAGGTCGATTGCTGATTTGGCAAAAGCCGCAACAATAGTATGGTAGAGTATGCCGCGTTCGGCGACTGACGGGTCATGAATAAGATCGTCAAGCGGCTTCAAGCGCAAAACTTTTTTGGCATAGATCGCATAAGGGTCGCGCCGCAATGTTTCGATTTCTGTAACCGAGAATTTTTTCGGCCTTTTTAATAAAGGTGGTTTTGGGCACGGCTGGCTGACAAAGGCTATATTTGGCCGCCGGTCGAGTTCGCGCGCCCAATGAACAAACGTCTGGCCGCGCTGGCGCATATTTGCACTAACTTTTTCACCGACAACCGTTTCTAGCCGTTGCAACCAGCGCGAGGGAACCGATGGCGCATCACCAGCCCTTAAAGCACGGCTTATCACAACCTTATCCATGCCCATAGCCATCTGGAAGTCATGGGCAGCAAGGCCAGTACGCCGTTCCGGCGGGTCAAGTGTCAATATCATTTTCATCGGCCGCGACATGAAAGGATCATTGCGTGTTGTCGCTGGCCAAGACCCTTCGTTTAAGCCGCCGATCACCATTGTGTCAACTGTTTGCAGCCGCGATTCCAATGCCCCCCAAATCGAAAGCCGCGGATGCCCCCCTGCTGGCGGGCTGACCGAACGTGCCGCCATTAATGCTTCGAGAATAGCTGGCCATTCAGAAATATCAAAGGTCAGACCGGATTGGTCGGCAACGAGATCACGCAAGAGCGAAGCTATCGCTGTTCCTGCTTCACCGGCATAAAGCTCGTCAACAGTGCCCTGGTCATTACGCCCGAAATTTTCAAAAACTTCTGTTGTCGCGCGTGCCACTTCATTGACGGACAGTGCTTCGCTCTTTTGCATAAGCTCGACGAGTGGCAAAACCGCTTTGACAACAATATCAGCAAGAGTTCTTGCCTCATCAATCACATCGGTGTTGATGTCTTTATTCTGATTTTCATCATTCGTAAGTGCTATAAGCCGTGCTTCGACAAATTGGTCACAAGCGGCAATATTTATTCGGCCGGTTCCGCCACGAAGAGCGAAAAGCTCGAACTGTTCGGCAATGCGACGTAAATTTTTACGCTCATTGCCCAAATAGGTCAGTGGATGTTTGAGAAGAGAAAGAAAGGCTATCGGATCGCCCGGCTGAAAAAGGCTTTGCAATATGAGCCGCAGCAATGTTGCCGGCAACACTTCGGTTAACGGCACACCGCCCGAATCATTGGCTTCGATACCAAAACGCTTGAGTTCGGCAACGACGCGACGCGCCAGATTTCTGTCACCGGTCACAAGAGCGGCGGTTTTTTCCGGAGTTTCGATGGCCTGTCGCAATGCTACAGCAATAGCCAATGCCTCTTCCCGGTCATTTGCCGCCTCGACCAAACAAACATTGGCAAAAATATCGTCAAAGCCATTGCGTGAAAGATTTGACCATGTGTCGGTTGTCACTGCCGGTCGTAAGGCTTCGGATAGAATTGACGCGCGTTTCTTTTTGTTTTGCGATGGAGCACCAATTTCGTAAACCACATTTCTTGCAAGCTTCAACCGGTCAAACAGTTTTTTGAAACTATATTGCGGATGGCCAAAAACTGACGGGTCAACATGAATATTATCAAGCGCCGCCCATTGTGCGTCATCCATAGCAAGATCAAGCCCTGGTAAAACAACCGCACCATTTGGCAAATGACAGATAACATTGAGAAGATCGGCAATTGCCGGAATTGAACCGTTAGACCCGGCAACAATGACAGATCCGCGTCCTTTAGTTCGCAAAAGACGGTCAGCCTCCGCTTTTATCGCCTGATTGCGCCATTGTGCCGGATTTTCTTTTTGGCGCTCGCGCAAAATTTTTGGCCAGCTTTTTGTTACAATTTCGAGAAAATCAAGCGTAACCTGCCACCATTCAGCCACCATATCGGGTGCAATATCCTGCAGTTTCGACCAATCGGCAGATTCGGTTTCAACTTCATCCATCAAACGAGCAAGATCTTCGGCAAGCCAGATGGCATCGGCCGTATTGGCCGGAATTAAAATATCTTCATTACCGAAAAGCGATTGGACATGGGAAGGCAACTTTTCCCGCCATGGCCGAATGAGACGCGTGAGCAGTAACAGCCGCTCAACATCGCCGATTTTCGGGGCAAGAGATAAAGCTGCCGTACCATCGCCAAGAAAAAATGCCGCATCTTCGTCAACATCGCCAAGCGGGCGAATCGTCGGCAAAAAACTGGATTTGTTGTCGCTCAATTCGACAAAGCACGAACGCAGCGCCCGCGCCGCACGACGGGTTGGAACATAAATTAAAGTATCAGCCAAAGCCTTCTGGATGTTACCATCTTTGCCAAAATTCCGGATTACCCCGCCTGACAGAAGCGCATCCACAAAAGTCGGCAAAAAAGGTACACCGGTGGAAATAGAAAATAGCTTTGGCTCAACCTTCACGCAATTTCCCCTCTTTGGCGTATCAGCTCTTCAACCTTGCCGATCATTTTGATTGTGCCCACCGTATACCAGTTGCCATCCAATGGAAATCCATAAAGACGGCCTTGAGAAATCGCTCGATCAAAATAAAGATTAAGCGATTGCGGTTCAATTTTTGCCAAAGAAAAAATTTCGGGTTTTGCAATGAGTGCACCACCGTAAATGACCGCCTCGGGCGCATTTAATGGCGCACGAACAAGTCTTTGCCCCTCGCCGACCAGAAAGTCGCCGCGTTCGGGCCCGGCTGCTTGTTGACGTTTGACAGTTAAAAGTAGCATATCCATTTTTTCGTGGTCAAACACATTGGCCATTGCTGGCAAGGTCGGCTGGCCGTGATCGATCCAGAATGTATCGGCATTAAGGACAAAAAACGGATTTTCTCCCAAAAGAGGCAAAGCTTTCACCACTCCGCCAGCCGAATCAAGTAGCGCGGCCCGCTCGTCAGAAATGGTAATGTGCGGTTTTTTCCGGCTTGCAACATGGCTTTCTACAGAATCGGCAAGATAATGGACATTGACCACTGCTTCCTCGACTTCTGCCTTTTCCAGTGCATCTAGCGCCCGGTTTAGCAGACTGCGACCAGCAATTTTTACCAGCGGTTTGGGTGTCTCGAACGTTAATGGCCGCATGCGGGTGCCAAGGCCGGCCGCAAGCACCATAGCATGTGTTATCTTCATTCCTTTAGTCATCAATCAATTTCGCCTTCAGATAAAATTCCCGCAAAGGCGCCAGAGCAGGATGTTCGAGGTTACGTTTCAAATAGTCGCGAATATTGGGAAAATGTTGCAGATATCCGGATTTTCCGTCGCGCCGGTCAAGACGGACAAAAATGCCGAGAATTTTCGATGCTCTTTGTGCGCCGGCAATTGCATAGACAAGTTTAAATTGCCCTTCATCAAAGGGGCGTAAATCTTGCTTGCGTGCCTGACAATAGGCCTCGACAATGGTCTTCTCTAATGGTCGGCTTATAGCTACGCGGGCATCTTGGGCCAGAGACACAACATCATAAGCTGTCGGACCAATTTGTCCGTCCTGAAAGTCGATAAGACCAATTTTTGCCAAACCTGTTTCATTATCGCGCCAGATAATATTGGGCGAATGATAATCACGCATGACAAAAGTCTTTTCCGATTGTTCAAAAACTTCAAATAAAGGTTGCCAAATGTCGAAAAAAACGTTTCGTGTCGCTGTTGAAGGAGCTTTGTCAATATAAGGCACGTACCAGTCTAGCAGAAGCGAAACTTCCGCTTTCAAAACACCTTTGTCATAGTTAGGGATATCCAGTGTCAAATCATCAAATTGACGATGATGCAGCCATTTTTTTTGGTGAAAAGCGGCAAGAAGCTTAACTGATTCAATATAACGATGCGTGATCGGTTTGCGATTTTTATCCAAAATTCCGTCCCGCCCGAGATCATCGCTGATAAGCAGCCCATTTTCAATATCTTGCGCGGCAATTTTAGGAACCGTAAAACCGTTTTCCAATATCAGTCTGTCAATACCGATAAATTGGCTGATTGCTTTGCCTAAATGGGCTATATCGGCATAGGATTGACCGCTTGCTTCCGGCATCTCCATTTCCGGTGCATTCATTAATATCTCATGTCTGTTATTGCCGTAAACAAGTTCATAACTACGGGCTGATGCATCACCGGTAAAATATCGTCTTCTGAAATGTCCCCGATTATTCTTTTGCAAAAATGTACGAATTTGAAGCGACCGTTCAAATCTTTCTCCGGCCTTTCCTTCGGCTTTGACGTTTATTCTGCGCCCCTCACCCTCATGGGCGAGAAAAACAGAAAAATCGGGCCGTCCCAAACCACCTTCGGCCTTTTCAGGCCATTCAACAAGAATGATGCCGTTTTCTCGTGCCTCGTCAAATCCAAGTTCATCAATTTCTTCCGGCTCATTAATGCGATAAAGATCTGCATGAATTACTGGAAGTCGCGTTCCATCATAAGTCTGGACAAGAGTAAAAGTGGGGCTTGGCACATCCATAGTATCATCGTCGGCAAGCGTGCGGATAATGGCGCGCGCAAACGAGGTTTTACCTGCCCCCAAATCTCCTTCAAGAGTAACAAGATCACCCTTTCCCAAAGCAAGAGCAAAATCTTCACCAAAACGGTTCGTAACGGCCTCGTTTTCAAGGAATAGACTGAATATCATTCTGGTTTCTCGCTGTTAGGCAAAGCTTGTGACATAATGCGTTGCGCCGGGAAACGGCAATAAACGGTTGTTCCATCGGTGCGACCTGTTTCTATAGTAACCTCACCGCCGTGAAGTTCGACAAAGCTTTTAACAATCGAAAGACCAAGACCCGCCCCGGCGCGTGAACCGTGATGGGCATAGGAAGAAAAACGTTTAAACACGGTATCGAGAATTTCTTCGGGAATTCCACATCCCTCGTCATGAACCGTAAAAACAATGTCATGCCCTTGTTTTTTTGCGATAAAGCTGATGACACTATTATCGGGAGCAAAATTGGCCGCATTACTTAAAACATTCACGAATATTTGCCGCAACCTTGCAGCATCCGCCGGAAGCGTCGTAAGTCCATGTTCAATTTCTTCCTTGATTGCTACCGGACGACTTCCCAGACGTTCCTTGGTGCGTTCGGTTGCATAAGCCATCGCATCAGCAATATCGACTTCCTTGATATCAAGTACCATGATACCGGCATCAAGTTTGGCCAGGTCGAGAATGTCATTGACAATATCAAGAAGCGCCCCCGATTCAGAAGCAATATGTTTAAGATATTCGTGCTGGCGCGCATTCAACGGGCCAAAAAGTTCATTCTGCAACATATCGGAAAAGCCGATAATATTGGTAAGCGGTGTGCGCAATTCATAAGACACATGGCGGACAAATTCACTGCGCAATGCATCGGCACTACGCAACGCTTCATTCTTTTCTTGTAATGCACGGGTGATATTAACCGTATCGGTTACATTGACAAATGTCATCATCGTCTGGGAATTCGGCAAAGGGACAAGCGCATAATCAAGAACAATACCACTGTGCAGATCCATCCTGCCGGAAATAGCATCACGCGCTTCGCTAAAGCCGGTAATAAACGCACTAAAATTATCCCAGGCATTGCTATTTGTCTGCGGCGCACATTGTGCTTGAAGTTTTGCAATATGCGTCCCTTCCACTGTAAGTTCTGCCGGCAACGACCATAATTTGGCCAATGCCGGATTGGAAAGGCGCACCCGCCCGTCTGCACCAAATACCGCTACCCCTTCGGTCAAATGGTCAAGTGTTTCGCCCTGCATTTCAATGAGACTGTTATAACGCCGCTCAAGATCAATTTTTTCAGTCAGATTTTCAAAAAGCCAGGTCACCCCCCCTTGCGGGTGGGGACTTGCCAGAACCCGTAATGTGCGCCCATCAGGCAAATTCCAGATCTGCTGGCTCGGCTCTCCTGACCGATAAGCAGAAAAAAGTTCTTCCTTCCAGCGACGCCAATCCGGTTTTTCAGCAATGATCCCTTGTTCGCGCAAGCGATCAAGAAGAAGAGTATGGCTTGGTTCACTTTCCAGAAATACCGTATCAAGAGGCCAAAGCATGGCAAAAGCCTGATTGGCAAATTTAAGTTTCTGATCAGAGCCGAAAATGGCAACTGCTGTCGAAATCTGATCGAGCGTTTCGGAGTGGCCGCGGCTCATTCGTTTTATTTCTTCCGACAGCTCTTCGAGGGCACTGATGTCATGGGCAAACGTCGCGACACCTTGCTGGGATGAAACCTCTGTAACCTCGAAAAGTTTACGATCCCCTTGCACAATCGCGTAAGCAGAACCCTTAAAAAGCGGCTTACTTTCCAACAGTTTCTGCCGAATTGTTTCATTAAACAAAGAAACATCTCGGACATTTTCCGGATCATAACCACTGGCATTGCAAAAAGCACGGTTGGCAAAAATTACCCGACCATCACTATCGTTAAGCCAAACCGGTTCATCAAGCGCGTCCAGCAACGTATTGCGCAATTCAAGCATAGTCTGGGTAGCGATGGCATCTTTCTCGAATTTTGCCACTTCTTCCTGTTGTTTTGATAAATCCTGAAAACGAACAATCGCCGCCGTACCGGCAATAAGACCTGTTGCTTCTATCAGATCTGTCTTGCTGGTTTTCAAATAAAGGTTAAAAGCATGTGCATCTTGCCGCAAGCTGCTCAGCGCTTCATCAAGAACGCGCAACTCCCCTTCATCGAGCCATTGGCCAAAGCGCAAAATATCTTTGGAATTAATTCCAATTCTATCAAGAGCGGCCATGTGCCCAACAACAACCGGCCGCGCAATCGGGCTTTCCCAAATAACGGCACATTGGCCGGTAGAAACAAGAAACCGTTCATAATTATCGAGTTTCTGAGCAAGATGGGTGTCTATAACTTCGCGCGTCAACGGTTTTGTGCGCAAATTTCGCAAACAGAAAAACAGCGCCGCAACGATTGCCGAACCAATAATGCCAAAACCGATTGTCGCCAAGAGCCAAAAACCACTTGCCGCAGGAAGTAAATCAATGCTTGCGGCATCAGCATTTCGAGACATGGCCGCATAGCAGAAAAAACCACAACAGACAGAAAAAATGTCTGATGATAATTTTTGTCTATATTGGCACTTTATATGCAAAATTTATTTCTCAATCAATTTTATCCGAATCAATCCTAACAATACATATACGCGCCCATTTCGTGAAGTGGATGCAAAAACAAAAGGCCGGACAGCAAAGTGCCCGGCCTTTTTCAATTAATGTAAAACCAAGTTTTTAATAACGGTAACGATCGGGTTTGAACGGCCCTTCCGGCGAAACACCGATATAGGCTGCTTGTTCTTCCGATAATTTTGACAGCTTTACCCCGAGACGATCAAGATGAAGCCGCGCTACTTTTTCGTCGAGGTGTTTCGGCAGAACGTAAACTTCATTCTTATAGTTTTCCCCGCGGGTAAAAAGCTCGATCTGTGCCAGTGTCTGATTGGTAAACGATGCCGACATGACAAAAGACGGGTGGCCGGTCGCGTTACCGAGATTGAGCAAGCGGCCTTCCGAAAGCAGAATAATGCGTTTACCGTCAGGAAACGTAATCATATCGACTTGCGGTTTGATATTCGTCCATTTCAGGTTTTTTAACGCCGCCACCTGAATTTCATTGTCAAAGTGTCCAATATTACCAATGATACACATATCCTTGACAGCGCGCATATGTTCGATACGCACAATATCAAGATTGCCTGTTGCGGTAATAATTATGTCGGCTGTCGGCGCGGCTTCCTCAAGTGTCACAACTTCATAGCCATCCATAGCTGCCTGGAGTGCACAAATCGGATCGACTTCTGTTACCTTGACGCGAGCGCCCGCCCCCGAAAGCGAGGCGGCGCAACCTTTGCCGACATCACCATAGCCGCAAACAACAGCGGTTTTACCGGCCATCATCACATCGGTACCGCGGCGTATCCCGTCAACAAGGGATTCTTTGCAACCATACCGGTTGTCAAATTTCGACTTTGTTACACTATCATTCACATTGATGGCCGGGAAAGGAAGAAGTCCCTGCTCTTGTAAATGATAAAGGCGGTGAACACCTGTTGTTGTCTCTTCGGTCACGCCTTTTATGGCAGCACGCTGGCGGGTAAAGAAACCGGGCGTTTCTTTCATGCGTTTTCTGATCTGGGCAAAAAAAACTTCTTCTTCTTCCGATTCCGGTTTCGAGAGAACATCTTCACCATCTTCAGCACGTGCGCCTGTCAAAATATAGGCCGTTGCATCACCGCCATCATCAAGAATCAAGTTTGATGGCTTTCCATCGGGCCATTGAAAAATGGCATCGGTATAACTCCAATATTGCTCGAGCGTTTCGCCCTTGATAGCAAAAACGGGCGTGCCACCGGCTGCAATTGCTGCGGCAGCATGATCTTGTGTCGAAAAAATGTTGCATGATGCCCAACGCAAATCGGCACCAATCATCTTCAATGTTTCAATCAGAACTGCTGTCTGGATTGTCATATGTAACGAACCGGAAATCCGGGCACCCCGCAATGGTTGCGACGAACCGAATTCTTCGCGGCAAGCCATCAGGCCCGGCATTTCGGTTTCGGCTATATCAAGTTCCTTACGACCATAGTCGGCAAGGCCAATATCTTTAATAATATATTCTTTGGCAGCCATTGTGCACTCCTTGAAGATTTTAAGCTCCGACGATTTAACAGATGTAACAGAAGAGTGCAACCATGACATAAAGCAATCTTTATGTCGTGTGTTTTACAAAATCAGGCTTTTAAGGTAGACAAAAAAATGTGAATCCATTAAGGGTAATAAAAGACTGGATGTCATAATGCCCCGTTCTATAACAGCCTGTATAAGAAGAATAATTCATGGTTGTAGGTTTCGGATAGCAACGCAGAAAAGGTTTTATAAATGAAGGGGATTATTCTGGCTGGCGGAAGTGGGACAAGACTTTATCCAGCAACCCTTGGAATATCAAAGCAACTATTGCCAATTTATGACAAACCTATGATATACTACCCTTTGGGAGTATTGATGCTTGCCGGTATTCGCGATATTCTTATTATTTCGACACCACGTGATCTTCCATTATTCCGGCATTTATTAGGTGACGGCAGTGCATATGGCATCTCTTTTTCCTACGCCGAACAGAAGCATCCCAATGGCCTTGCTGAAGCTTTTATCATCGGAAAAGATTTCATCGGTAATGACTGTGTCACTTTAATCTTAGGTGACAATATCTTTTTCGGTCATGGACTTGAACACCAATTAGGCAAAGCAAAATCATATAAAGACGGCGCGACAATTTTTGCTTATCGCGTTGATGATCCGGAACGTTATGGCGTTGTCAGCTTCGACAAAGAAACGGGAATGGCTAAAACACTTGTCGAAAAACCGGAAAACCCGCTTTCTAACTGGGCGGTAACCGGGCTTTATTTTTATGACAATGACGTTATTTCGTTCGCGCGCGATTTAAAACCATCGCTGCGCGGTGAACTTGAAATTACCGATATTAATAGTTTCTACCTTGCTGAAAAACGCTTGCAAGTCGTTCGTCTTGGCCGTGGATACGCCTGGCTTGATACTGGTACGCATGACAGTTTGCACGATGCGTCGGCTTATGTGCGTGCCATTGAAAAACGACAAGGCATAAAAGTAATGTGCCCTGAAGAGATCGCTTATGAAGCTGGGTATTTAACAGTTGAGCAAGTTTTGCAACGCGCTGACCACCTTGGTAAAACCGGTTATGCCCACTATTTGCGACGTCTTGTTACGGAGATTGGCAATGATTGAAGTCAAGAAAACATCTATCGACAGCGTTCTTGAAATATTCCCCAAAAAATTTGGCGATGATCGTGGTTTCTTTTCCGAAAC
>NZ_CALYQK010000041.1 GCF_945285465.1 uncultured Bartonella sp.
GGCATTTTGTGTTACACGCACAAGAAGATCAGATGAGGATGCATTCTGATAATAAGCCACACCTTGCTGCATCAGCCGCGAGTAAATGCGCCGCTGCTGCTCGGCAACAATACTATTGCCCGCCTTACTGAGGAAATAGGTTTGTGCAAACGTAGAAAATCCTTTGACAATAAAAATGACAGCTACTGCTGCCGAAACCATGGCAATGAGTTTGAAATCATTGGCTTCGATGATATGGTTGACAACATCCCGCATAATCCATGCACTCGCACCAGTCGTTGCCGATATCATGAGCATCGATATGATTGCACAAATATACCAAAATGCATGCTTACGAAAATTGTCGTGAAGCAAACGCATAATTAATTTTTTATCAAATGAGGATATCTGCTTTTTTTTAGCCATAAACAGCTGAACCTTTTTAAATGACTGCTCCCTCTTAAAAGACAATTGGAAGCATCATCAATGCATGCGGGTATAATTACGGGTAGTTTATCCCCACAAGATTACCGATATATTCTCCTAGCCTGTTCAAAGTCCAGATGCAAGAAGTCTGATTCTACAGTTTAATGGCCCAGATCTATTTGTGTTGGATAATTACCATTAAAAACAACAATTTCGCCAAATTTATCCGGCAACTATTCCAATAATGCACAGTCGAGGATCTCGACAGTTTTTAACGGCTGCATTAAATTGCGTGCCTAACAATTCTTATCTAAACCTTTAGAAACAGTGAAAATGTCCAATGCAGTCGCGCAAGCTTGAGAATGTCCGCTCGTTCTTTCAGAAAAAAATAGATCGGATAGTTAATATTATCAGAAAACCGGCCAAGTGCGGGTCGTTCAAAACTGGCTTTCCGACAATGGTCATTATTTGCGACCCGACAAACAGACAAAACAATCACCTTGAAAATTCAATAACCTATCTGGCTGATTGCTATAATCTTGTGGTTTTTTTACCAGAAGGTTGTTCAGATTTCACAAATTTCGACAAAGAAAAATGCTGGAGAATCTATAATTTGCACCATGATGATTTTTCTCGGCGGCAAAAATTGGGTTTATCGACGATCTTGCTCACCCTTCCCGATGTTGAATGTGTATTGATTGATTATCCGGTCGATCGCCATTTAATGAAGTTTTTATGGAAAAATAAAAAAGCAACCTTGGTTTTTGTCAACAAAAATCAGCTTATAACGGAAAAATCCATCAACAGGGTGCTCGCCTTTTCGACGCGCGTGATTTACGATTCACCTGATACATTTAACTTAGCGTTAATAACAAAACTTTGGGCGTTTCCTGATAGCGTAGACACCCTTTCACCACCGCATCGCCAACAACCTCATGCAATAGAAAATTATGCCGCTAAAATTGTCGCATTGGCAAAAAAGGCGCAGATACAGCTTGTTCAGGAAGTTGAAGATGCCGGTTTTCTCGCACATTCGCCAGATTTCGATATTTCCTATTGGACCGGAAAAAGCAAATATTTTTACAGCCGTTTTCACTGTGCCCGCCGCTATATCCGCGATTATAAAAGTGGTGCCTCGGCGGCTCGCCCGAGAGCCGGATTTCATCCGGGTATCTATGCCGAACATCATGATCTTGGAGAAAAACGGGTAGACCCGTTTGTCCATTATTTAAAGTCGAAAAAACCTCATGGCATTTGGGATTGGACCGTTTTTGGCTTGCCATCAGGTTACACGGCCAAAATGCCGAGCAAGAAAACTGCCCTTCATATACATGTTTATTATCCCGATATGCTGGGAGCGATTTTAAAAAAATTGCAAGCCAATCAGGTGCGCCCCGATCTTTTCATAAGTATAAAAGCCGAATGCGACCGAATGGATGTTGAACAAACCCTTGCCGGTTACGGGAAAAAAATCGTCATAAAGGTCGTGCCGAACCGCGGGCGGGATATCGGCCCGCTGCTTACCGAATTCGGTGCGGAACTTGTGCAGAATTATGATATTATCGGCCATTTGCACACCAAAAAAAGCCTTCATATAAAAAGTCGAAAATCCGTTGATAAATGGAATAATTTTTTATTAACCAATCTTCTCGGCGATGGCGACAAATTGACAATGGCCGATGCCATTTTGGCTCATATGCAATGCTACGCTAATACGGCTCTTATATTTCCAGACGACAGATATGCTGTTGGCTGGGCCTCCAACTACCAGACGGGTCGCGCAATAGCCGAACGTTTGCATATCGCAAAATTACCAAAATATGTGGTGTTTCCGACCGGCACAATGTTTTGGGCAAAAGCCGAAATTCTCAAGCCATTCGTTGATTTAGGGTTTTCCTGGCAGGATTATCCGGAAGAACCGTTGCCAATTGACGGGACTATGCTCCATGCCATTGAAAGAATGTTTGCGCTAATCTGTTACCAGCGAGGGTTGACGATTGCGACAACCTATTTGCCGTGGACAAAGCGATAAACTTTTTACACCTTACCATTAATCTACAGTTCGCCGGAAGGACAAAAATAGCGGGTAGGTAGAAACCGCTACAAACCTTTTAACCCAACAAAGACCATCAGATTTCTGTCTTTTTGAACAACATTTGTTTACAATTAAATTTATTTTAGTTCTTGTTGCGATATTGCGTACTAGTGCTCGCCCAAGTTTTTAAAAGTGCCCGCGTGTTTGAATAGACATGAAGACATGTTACTGCGGCAATTTTCTTCGGCCATAAGGGCTGTTCATACGGTTTTCTATAAATTTTATAACCGATCTGCGCCAATCATCGCGTCAATTACAGTTTTGCATTGCCCTCATCGCGCAGTTTTATGCTATCAGCCGTCTTCTCTATTGCTGTCGTATAGGCAGCCAATGTTCCTTTTTGTCCGGTAGCGTGCATAAAAATAGGGTGTCCGTCATCACAGATTGCGGCATAGATTACCAGATCGACCGGAGTGCCTTTCATCAAAGCTGTCGCCTGAAACCGCAGCCCGGAATGACCGGCAAACGTCGTCGGCGAAATCTCGCGGTTCGCGATATTATTCACTGTTCCTTTGATTGACTGGATATAATTGTCAACCACCTTATCAAGAGGTGCGCCTTCGCTAATTTCAAGACCTTTTGTCACGACAATATCGGGTCGATCAACATCATCGTCACTATAGGAGGGAATGGTCAACATAGCCGATCTGTTCATAATCGAACCAACAAATTCAAATGGCGGTTGTATCGCGAAAGTAAATGGCAAAGCCGCCAATTGATCGGATTCGTTATTATGGTTGGAAAGCGAAATCGAACTATAGATTTTCATGGCTGTATCATCAGGAAAAGCCACATTTTCCGGCGCCTGCACAGTAACTATATAAGCCGCGTTCGAGGCAAAAATCATCGTCGCCCATTTATCAAACACACCATTTGCCGATGTCTGCTTGCCGCGATAGACCGTCAATAAAAACCCGTCACGCGATTTTCTGAATGTTTGTTGGCTAATCGTATAACTTTGCGCTGCCATCGCCGCTTTGAATTTTTTTTCGTCGTTAAATATGCTTTTCAAATTATCATTTGCCGGCGGAAGTGTCGCAACCAAAACTGCCGCACCGGTTTTTTTATCAATAAAACCGCTGAACTGGTTTGTCAGAGCAAAACCCTCTGGCACCTCTACATAGACAGCTGTTCCCGGCACTTTTTGGTAGATTGCCGCCTGAACATTCACCGCCATACAGCATAGAGCGATAATAGCGGAAATTAATCTGATAGTTTTATGCACTCAAAAATTTCTCCGCTATTATACATTCGTAATCGGCAACAAAACGACCTTATGGCGTAACTACCGTTATGCCATAAGGTTCCAAAATAAAAAGATATTTATGATAATATGACAAATTTACCGCTTTTGAGCCGTAACATGTTTGTTACGTGCAATGTTGCTTTTGCGAAATCCATAAACAAAATAGACAACGATGCCAATGACGTTCCAGATTAGAAAATAATACTGGGTTTGTGCGGGAAGACTGAAAAATAAATAAATGCAGCCAATGGCACTTAACGGGCCAACAATCCACACATAGGGCGTTTTGAATTTACGCGGCATATCTGCGGCAGTTTTGCGCAACACAACAAGGCAAATTCCAACCGAGGTAAAAGCAACCAACGTTCCGGCATTGGCAAGTGCGGCAATTTCATCGAGCCGGAATATTCCCGCAATAGCGGCAATAATAATGGCGGTAAAAAGTGTTGTTGCTATTGGTGTTTTGGTTTTGGCATGAACGCGCGAAAGAAACGGCGGCAATGTTCCGTCGCGTCCCATAACAAAAAATATCCGTGTCTGGCCATAGAAGAATGCCAGCAATACCGTTGGCAAAGCAACAACTGCGGCAATGCCGATCAAACCGGCAATATGATTGGAACCCAGGCTGCGCAAAATATGAGCCAGCGGTTCTTCGCTATGCGAAAATGCAGTATAATGAAGAGCGCCTACCGCACCAAGACCCACCAAAACATAAATTATAATACAAGCAACCAGTGACCCGACAATGCCGATTGACAGGTCACGGCGCGGTTGCTTGGTTTCTTCTGCTGCCGTTGCAATTGTATCAAAACCGTAAAATGCAAAAAATATAATCGCTGCCGCCGCCATGACACCACGTTCCACACCGTCGGGCGACATCACCTTTGAAAAACCGTTCGGCATAAAGGGATGAAGATTGTCGATATTGAAATGGGGAAGTGTAACAATAATAAACAATATCAAGGCAGCGATTTTGACAATCACCAAAAACAAGTTCAAGGTTGCACTGGCTTTTGTACCAATCATCAACATGCCGGCAATAACAAATACAATGAAAACTGCCGGAAGATTGACAAGGCCATGTTCGCCAGTAACCGGATTGATTGAATCATATCCGGCTGCCAGCCAAAATGGCAAATGCAGGCCAACGCCATTTAAAAAGCCGGTCGCATAAGCCGACCAACCGACCGCCACCGTACTTACAACCAGCGAATATTCCAGAATAAGACTCCAGCCGACCACCCAGGCAACCAATTCGCCCAATGCGGCATAAGAATAAGTATAAGCACCGCCAGCAACAGGAATAAGCGTGGCAAGCTCTGCATAAGCAAAAGCGGCACAGGCACAAACAACCCCGGCAATGACAAAAGAAAACAGAACGGCAGGCCCCGCACGGTCGGCGCCGATGCCAATAAGTGTATAAATACCCGTACCGACAATTCCGCCTACACCCAAAGCAACAAGATGAGGCCAACTTAATGTTGGAACCAGTTTTTTTTCGTGCTGCGAAGTTTGTTGCACGATAGGCTTACATCTTAGCCATCCGGTCATTTATGATACTCCCTTATTCCACCGCCCGACGCCCCTCAAATTATAAAAAGTACGTTTCTCTATGCGGTATAAAAATTTTTATGCACATTTACATTATAAAAAATAAACACGAAAACAAGTATGTTTTTATCTTATTTGTTTTTTCTAAGTATCTGATTTAGAATAGAAATAAAAAAAGCACCAATTTTATGGTGCTTTTTGGAATTAATAAACTATTTGGGGGCAACTACCATCATCATCTGTCGCCCTTCAAGCTTTGGCTCTGCTTCCACCTTTGAAATATTTGACGTATCGACTTTCACCCGTTCGAGAAGCTTCATACCCAATTCCTGGTGAGCCATTTCACGGCCACGAAACCTGAGCGTTATCTTAACCTTATCGCCGTCTTCCAGAAATCTGCTAATTGCCTTCATCTTTACCCCGTAATCATGGGTATCGATGTTCGGTCTCATCTTGATTTCTTTGATTTCTACGGTCTTCTGCTTCTTGCGCGCCTCGGATGCCTTTTTCTGGTTTTGATATTTCAGTTTTCCCAGATCAATAATCTTGCAAACAGGGGGCTCGGCATTGGGAACAATCTCGACAAGGTCGAGGCCTGCTTCCTCAGCAATTTTTAAAGCGTCTTGCGTTGAAATAATCCCGTGATTGTGTCCCTCATGGTCAATAAGCTGGATTTGGGGATTACGGATATCCTGATTGGAACGCGGCCCGTCTTTCAGGGATGGCGTTGTTTTAAACGGTCGGCGAATGGTCAAATCTCCTTATAATCGTTTCGATTTTATTCAATGTCACAAGTTATACCTTTAGAATAAGTGATTTGGCGGCTTGGCAAAACCAAGACATCTCACTCTCCTTAATCTATGTCCGGCCAAACTTGTCCCGAGACTGTCATATACAAATTAACAGTCAAAAACAACCGAAATACTAGGAGGTTATCCAATATTGCCGTTAAATTCGTCACAACAGTTTATGTTAACGGATTTTCGTTTAGAATATAAATCATGCACAAACGAATGTAAGGAGTTTTTAATGGAAAATAGTAAACCTGAATTTTTCGCTGTCGGCCATAGAAAACTCGCCGTGCGAGCATTAAAAGGAAACAGACAGCCCGGCATTGTTTGGCTACCGGGATATCGCTCGCATATGATGGGAACAAAAGCCATTGCTATTGACGAGTTTGCACAAACAAACGGCTATCCGTTTTTACGCTTCGACTATTCCGGCACCGGTGAATCGGATGGTGATTTTTATGAAGGCAGCATTTCATTGTGGCTTGATGAAAGCCTGACACTTTACGAAAAATTTTGTCGCGGCCCACAAATTATTGCTGGCTCGTCAATGGGCGGGTGGATTGCTCTTCGTATGGCACAAGAATTGGCAAAAAAAAATATTCCAATTGCGGGCTTGCTGCTTTTGGCACCGGCACCCGATTTTACCCGCGACTTTGTGCGCCCGCAATTAACGGCGCAACAACAACACGAGTTGGAAACACGCGGCTTTTTCACGGTTGTTTATGATCATGAAGTCGAGCCTGTTCCATTCAGTAAAATCTTTCTAGATGACGGCGACAAAAATCTGGTTATGAACGAGCTTATAGATATTAATTGCCCCGTACAAATCATTCAGGGCATGGAAGATAAAGAGGTACCCTATCAGCATACGCTCGAGCTTGTTGAACACCTGCCCTTTGATAATGTCATGTTAACACTGATCCGCGACGGCGAACACCACCTTTCCCGTCCCCAAGACATTGCCACAATTCTCAACGCACTAGAAATGCTTATCGCCCTTAATAGCGAGTAAAATTGACCTGTTACAATGGATAAAATTTAATTTTGCGTTGTAACAGGTCATTATATGACTTATCCGACCCGATACACAGCTTGATACCTAAAAATGAAATAAGCCAAACTGCTTGGGCTTTTTCACCACTCTACAAGACTATGTTGCAATTTTTCTTTCTTGCCGCACCCTTTGTTGCGTTTTGGCTAAAAGTAACAATTAATGCCTTCAAAAAATCATGGAATAACCTAAATAAGAAACATGCTTTTTTCTCGCACCCGATCTTTACAATCACATTCAAAAATGTCGCAACTGACACTTGAATTGTCAGATCGCTTATTGCCGCTCACCATTGTCAAAAGTGAGCGCGCCAAACGCTTGACATTACGTATCGAGGCTGGTGGAAAAGCTGTGCGTGTCACTGTGCCACCGTCAACATCGCAAAATCAGACGATGAATTTTGTCGAACGCTACCGTGGCTGGATCGAAAAACGTATTTCCCATCTGCCGCCACCACAAGATACGCCGATGTTGAGGGTAGGGGTCTTCATTCCGATTCTTGGCCACCCCTACGAAATCGTTCACGGCAAGGGGCGAGGTACAGTAGAGATTGTCCCCGATGATGATAAGAAGGGTGGAAAAATAGTTGTTTATGGCGAGAGTGAACACATCCCCAGACGACTGTCGGATGCGTTAAAGAAGCAGGCCGCACTTGTTATTGCTCCGCTTATTGTCAAACACAGCGCAATTGTCGGACGAAAACCGGCATCGGTTCGTTATAAGGACACAAAAAGCCGCTGGGGATCATGCTCTGCAGATGGCCACCTTTCGTTTTCATGGCGCATTGTTATGGCCCCTTTCGGCGTTATCAATTACCTCGTCGCCCATGAAACAGCACATCTTGCCGAAATGAATCACGGCACAGCTTTCTGGTCTTTATGTGAAAAATTGTGTCCGAATGCCAAACAATATCAGGCATGGTTGAAACGCAACGGCCAGGCACTCCACGCCATTGAATTTAAATAACCAGAAAAACTTTGCCTTTTTGTCAGGTGCGACAATAGCGCATTATTATCAGATTCATTAAATTTGCTTTACCAATTGAATGCTGCACCAAACAGTAAAAACCGCTGTTCAACCTTTCAGCCCCATCTGCCAAAATTCTGTTTCAAGGCGGGTTGCCGTATTAAAAATTTTACTTAAACGTTGAATGTCTTCATCGCTATTATATTTCTGCGCAAGCGTATTGAACATGTCAAGAAAGGCTTTTACGCCCTTGACATAGTCGTCGCTTTCATAGTTTTTTATCCAATCGGCATAAGGGTTGCCTTTAAAGACCGTGTCCTGTGAACGGGCAAGCCCCAGACCAATTTCGGCATAACCGGCGACACAAGGTATCAATGCCGCCATCAAATCGAGCCTGTCACCGCTAAATCCTGTATCAAGAACAAAGCGTGTATAAGCAATCGTTTCTAGTGCTTCTTGTTCGCCGCTCATATCTTGTTCCGAAATTCCCCATTTTGCCGCATAAGCGACATGCAACGGCATTTCTTCCATAATTGCCTTGAGACCATCAAGAGCATTTTTGATGTCGGCAATCTGCCAAGACTTGGCTGCAAGCAGTGCATAGGCACGGGAAAAATGGATGAGAAACAAATAATCCTGTATTAGAAACTTTTTGAAACAGCGCTCTGGCAAACTAGCGTTTGCCAATTGCTTGACAAAAGAATGGTGAATATATCCCTCCCACAATTTTCCGGCATTTGCGCGCAATTTTGCAAAAATGCCGCAATCAAAATTAATTTCTATCATCAATCCTCCGCGATATCTGCCTGACAAGACTGTAAAACAACCTTATCGTTTTTTGTTTGATCACTATCGTGATAGCTTAGAAAGGCATCATTACCCTTTATATGAAGACGGTAGCTATCTTGGTCGTCAAGTGCAATAAAAAGCCGATTTTTAGCGTCATTTCCTTCCCGCATCGCGACTAATTTTCCATCGACTGCAAGAACCGCATAAGAATTTTCTTTGTCGCGCAAAAAAACAACCGGTAAAGCCACGCCACGCTCGCAAATATAGGTTTGATTATGAACCACAAGATCCTGTCCCTGAGCCGGACAAACAGGCGCATAAAAACCGGATAGTAGCAGAAGCACTTTAACGGAAATAGAATTTTTCAGCATTTTTATGAACCTTTGCCAGAGAAAAAAATTTTTTGGAACTTTCTTTATTATCGACCGTTCTAACAGCACCAGGACACAAAGAGCCTGGTTTTTCAGGTGCCCGATAGAGTTGCCCCCGCTTGTTTTGTCGGGCACCACATTTCCTCAGTATATACTTACCCATGATATAATAATCACTAACCTACTACAATCGGCGTTCCTATCGGAACCCGATTGTAGAGGTCTATAATATCCTGGTTCATTAATCGGATACAACCGGACGACATCGACTTTCCAATGGACCACCATTCCGGTGAACCATGGATACGGTAGCCTGTGTCACGGCCATTCTGGTAAATATATAATGCTCGCGCACCAAGAGGATTTGTCGGCCCCGGTTCCATACCGTTGCGATATTCGACAAGTTCGGGCTTACGCCCGATCATCTCGGTTGGCGGTGTCCAACGTGGCCATTCACGTTTCAACTGCACATTGGCTCGTCCCGACCATTGGAAACCTTGCGCCCCGATACCGACCCCGTAGCGCAATGCATCGCCATCGGGCTGGATAAAATAAAGGAAATGGTCTTTCAAGCTGATAACGATGGTTCCCGGCGGTTCACGTGTCGGGTTCGGCACGATCTGGCGCAAAAATTGTTTCGGTACTTTATCATAAGGAATGGCGGCAAGCTTATAAGGCCCTTCTTCCACAGCTGCATACATTATTTCCGGTGCGGTAAAACCTTTGTCAATTCCTATCGGCGGGCGGAGAACAGAACCATTCATACCACCAAAGCTGTTTCCCATCAGCCCGTCACTGGTGCAACCGCTCAAAACCCCTATAATGGTGCCACCCGAACCAAGAAGAAAAGCCCGGCGGGTGAACGATGGCGATATTTTTTTCATAAAGCACCTGAACTGATTGGCGAACTGCTTCGATTGGCGTGATGATGCCTAATGATGGTTTCCGAATAATTAAAATTTTATAAAACCGGCTAATTAAGGGCATACCAAAATTTATCCTGGCAACCCATTTACAGCTGCCGGAGTTTAAATGCCGGTTTCTATATCGGCTTTGTCAGTTCATTCTTTTGTTCTTCTGAATTTTTCCGAAGACAATTAAGCACGGTAAAATCAACACCCTGATTGGTGGGCAAAAAATCCGCCACTCATGCTTTTTCGAGATATTTTTCCACCAGAGCACCCCATAAACTTGCCCCAACGGCTATACCTTCATCATTGAAATTGTAATGAGGGTTATGAAGACCGGCACTGTCGCCATTGCCCATAATAATATAAGCACCCGGTACCTTTTCCAGCATGAAGGAAAAGTCCTCGCTCGGTGTGAGCGGTTCGGCATTTTCTACCACATTTTCATCACCGACAAGTTTTTTTGCAACATCCAGAGCAAAATCGACAGATGCCGCATCATTTACTGTGACCGGATAGCCCCGTTCATAATTAATGGCGGCTTCAGCATTATAACTTTGCGCCTGCAATTTGACGAGTTGGCAGATACGTTGTTCAAGAAGCGCACGCACTTCCGGCGAAAAAGCACGAATTGTCAATTCCATCTGGACTTCATCGGGAATAACATTGGAAACACTGCCGCCCTTGAGCATGCCAACGGTTACAAGTGCAGCTTCAAGCGGGGGAACATTGCGTGAAACAATCGTTTGCAATGCCATAACAATAGAAGATGCGGCAACAATTGGATCAATTGTCGTTTCCGGCCTGGCTCCGTGGCCGCCCTTACCCCTTATTGTAATATAGGCGGTATCGACAGATGCCATCATCGGCCCTTTGGTAAAACGTAATGTTCCGGCTGGAAATCCCGGCCAGTTATGAAGCCCGTAAATTCTGTCACAAGGGAATTTTTTAAACAGGCCATCATCAATCATTGCTTTTCCACCACCGTAACTTTCTTCAGCAGGCTGGAAAATGACACGGACAATGCCGTCAAAATTCTTAGTTTCAGCCAGATAACGCGCGGCTGTCAGCAATATTGTTGTATGGCCATCATGACCACAAGCATGCATGACACCGGGATTTTTGCTGGCATATTCAAGATTGGTTTGTTCTTCTATCGGCAAAGCATCCATATCGGCACGAATGCCAATGGTTTTATTGCTGTTACCCACTTTCAATGTTGCGACAATACCGGTTTTACCGATACCTCTGCTTACTTCAAAGCCCCATTTTTCCAGAAGTCCGGCAATTGTGTCGCCTGTACGATGTTCTTGATAGCCAAGCTCCGGATAGGCATGGATGGAATGACGGAGCTTGATCATCTCGTCAACTGTTTTTTCGATATGTGCCCGAATATGGTTCATTCTTTCATCTTTCTGGTATTCGACCGACAAAGCTTTCCGTTTATTTCCTGTTTGTTAACGGCCTGAAAATAGCGTCAATTCACCGTTAAAAATCATCGTTCTAATCATGGAGATATTGCTATCTGCGCTGCTGTCACCATTGGCAAAACCCGATAAAATCGGCGTAACATCCCGCCGCATTTATCGACACTTTACGCTTTTATGATAATTGCGTCATTTGTTAAAGCATAGTCATATCCTCGTCGCAACAACACATTAATCTGCATAACGTTTCTCGTCGAAAGGCACCAAAGCGATGGCACCGACTAGCAATGAAAGTGCAATATAGCAGAACCGCGCCAGAATGTTGCGGTCAGATATTTTCAGAAGACAGGTAACAACCGGTTGTGCTGTTCCGCCAAAAATCGAAACCTCGAAAGCATAGATGACCGCTACTGCCGTAGCAGGGATATTGTGCGCGAAAGATTCAATAATGATGAGGGTACTAAAGGTCATCATCAGGCCTAAACAACCGACCGCTATGGTGTGAAATAAAAAGAAAATGCCTAAATTTTTAACAACAGTATATTCAATAAAGGTTGCGACAAAAGCGACCGGTAAAATAATAATCGCCGCATTTTTACGAACCTCCAGCCGATCACGCAACAATCCTGATAAAAATATGAAGATGATAACAATAACACTTGCATAGCTTGAAACGAGAAATGTTGACGATTTGACGGTATCGCTAACAGTCATCAGATAATTCGGTATGAAAAAAACAAGTATATACATGAGAACTGTTGAAGGAAAAATAAAAAGCCCTCCCAATAACGCTTGTTTGCGATGTTTCGTCACAAAAATTTTAAACGGATGGGCGTCTATTTGTTTTACGGGTGATACCCCATAGCTATCATTGATATGGAAGCGTAGATAAAGCCCGACGGGAATAATGAGGAGAGCAAGCCAGAAAGGTACTCGCCAGCACCACTCTTCCATAGCCTGCGGTGAAAGATAATACATTAGAAATGCTGCCAACAGCCAACCACATAGCGTACTTACCCGTGGGCTGAAAAACTGCCAGCCTACGAAAAAGCCCCGCTTGTGACGTTCTGCCGATTCCATAAGGAGCGTCGTTGAGGCACCGATTTCACCGCCGGTTGAAAATCCTTGCAACAAACGTCCGAGAACAATAAGCAAAGACGTGGCAACGCCAATGGAAGCGCATGGTGGCGCAAAACCGATGATAGCACTGCCTGCCGCCATAATTATAATGGTCAATAACATTGCCGCCTTGCGCCCGTGGCGATCGGCATAAGCCCAATTACAATAGAACCGACCGGACGCATCACAAAACCGGCGCCAAATACCGAAACCGATATTAAAAGTGACGTAAGTTGATCACCCGAATTAAAAAAACCTGTCCGATGCTGCCAGAAAAAAACTGTAGACAATGAAAGCGAATATTTCGAGAAAATTTCCTGCACGGTCGGCTATAATCTGTTTTGTTTTCTCTGACCTGTTTTCCTGTAACGTGCCTGCGAAATCTATGTCGGGAAATTCAACCTGTTTTGTCATAATGGCGAAACCCTCGGTTATCATCTTGGCGGCACAATATTAAAAATAACAACAATTGTGCACCAATCGGGTTGCTTATTTTAATCGTAAAGGCGAAATTCGGCACATGGCATTTTTTCTTTTAATTTGTTGAAGAATAGATAATATTTGTGCAAAAATGCCGGCAAGAAGGAATAACAACTATGCTATCGCTCAAAGACCCAGTTGCTTTAACGCAGGCTCTGATTAGATGCGCGTCGGTGACACCTGCAGAAAATGGTGTTTTGAATGCCGTTGCAGCCTGGCTGAAAGCCCTTGGGTTTCACGTTGAACGGCCAATCTTCAAAGATAAAAATACCCCCGATGTCGAAAATCTCTATGCAAAAATTGGTGAAAACGGCAGAAATCTGGCTTTTGCCGGCCATACCGACGTCGTGCCTGCCGGCGAAGAAAGCACATGGCTGCACCCGCCTTTTTACGGTGTGATTGACAAAAACAAGCTTTACGGGCGTGGTGCTGTCGATATGAAGGGTGGAATCGGTGCATTCATTGCCGCTGTCGCACGCTATCTCGAAAAATACCCGCTGAAAGGGCAGATAAGCTTTATCATTACAAATGATGAAGAAGGTCCCGGAATTAACGGCACGGTCAAATTGTTGCAGTGGGCGGCAAACAAAGGTGAAAAATGGACTGCTGCTATCGTCGGTGAACCGACCAACCCCGAACATTTGGGCGATATGATTAAGGTTGGCCGACGAGGTTCGCTTTCCGGCATTATCACGGTCAAAGGACATCAGGGACATGTTGCCTATCCTGACAGAGCGGCCAACCCACTCGACCTTGTTATAAAACTGTGTGAAGCATTAAAAACCCCGCCACTCGACAATGGAAGCGAGACGTTTCAACCAAGCAATCTTGAAATTACCACAATAGATACCGGTAATTCTGCAACCAATGTCATTCCTCAACAAAGCATTATCCACTTTAATATTCGCTATAATAATCATTGGACAGCCGAAACGCTGAAAAATGAAATTGAAAAACGACTGGCAGAAGTAAAGATTGAAAAAAGTGGCAATCTCATGCCGACATTTGCGATTGAATGGATAATAAGCCCCGGTGGCGTTTTCCTGACCAAAAACGATGCGCTCGTCAACTGTTTGAGCAGAGCTATCAAAACTGTCACAGGGCGGACAGCCGAACTGTCAACATCGGGTGGCACTTCGGATGCCCGCTTTATCAAGGATTATTGCCCCGTTGTCGAATTCGGTCTGGTTGGCAAAACCATGCATATGACGGACGAATGCGTTGCTATTGACGAACTTGAGCAGCTTACGCAAATTTACGAAAAATTTCTTGAAACTTTCTTTGCCACAACAGCCAGATAAAGCCGAACCGCACAATTTTGTGTGCCCTCCGGCACCTTAACGCGCGCAATTTTTCGGTTAATTGTTTCACCCCCATTATAGGAGATGGCGCCCCGCAATCGAGCACTCATGCAGTTTAGCAACCTGGCGAAAAATCAATGGCTGGTTGTGTTATTTCCACCAATACCTTCAAAAAATTCTTTCATACGGGCAAAAAAGCCATGTGACTGCGGCGAGTTTTCGTCAACCGAAAGTCTGTCGAATTCTTCAAGAAGTTCGCGCTGCTTTTTGCTTAATTTTTGTGGCGTCTCGATACCTACCTGAATGTAGAGATCTCCGGTTGTCTGTTGACGCAAAACCGGCATACCCTTGCCTTTCAAACGAAACTGGCGACCATTTTGTGTGCCCTCCGGCACCTTAACGCGCGTTTTTAACCCGTCCAGCGTTGAAACTTCAAACTCGCCGCCAAGCGCTGCCGTAGTCATGGAAATCGGAACACGACAATAAAGATCGGCACCATCACGTTGAAAAAATTCGTGCGGTTTAATTGAAAGAAAAATATAAAGATCACCGGCGGGCCCGCCATGACCACCGGCATCACCTTCACCGGCAAGGCGGATTCGTGTGCCGTCTTCAATACCGGCAGGGATGTTGACCGTCAATGTATGCTCTTCTTCAATGCGTCCCTGCCCCTGACATTTCGGACAAGGCTCTTTTATGATTTCACCGCGTCCCTGACATGTCGGGCAAGCCCGTTCAATAGAAAAAAAGCCCCGCGTATCGCGAACACGCCCACTTCCGTTACATGTTGTACATGTTTGTGGCTTAGAACCCTTTTTTGCCCCACTGCCTGAGCAAAGGTCACAAGTAATAGAGCCCGGCACCCTAATTTGCGCCGTTTTGCCATGGAATGCTTCTTCTAATGTTACTTCCATGTTGTAACTGAGATCGGCACCACGCTCACGTCCATCCGAACGTTTGCGCCGCCCGCCACCCATCATCTCGCCGAAGAAGTCTTCAAAAATATCTGAAAATCCGCCCGCGGCAAAGCCAGCGCGGCCGAATGGACTGCCGCCACCATTGCCATTTTCAAAAGCGGCATGACCAAAACGATCATAGGCAGCCCGTTTTTGCGGGTCTTTCAATACTTCATAAGCTTCGCCAATTTCTTTAAATTTCTGCTCGGCTAATTTGTCGCCCGGATTTCTGTCGGGGTGATAGCGCATGGCAAGTTTACGAAAAGCGGATTTAAGCGTTTTATCATCGCATTCCCGCGTAACGCCCAGTGTTTCATAATAGTCAATTTTCATCACTAATCCCTGCAGCTCTTCTGCCGTTTATTAATGAGACAACATTTGCCATATCTGCTAACCGTACAACGTCTGTTATTTTCTATGCTGGCAGGTTACTTTTAGAACTTTCATCAGAACGGTACGACAACTTTAATAAATATAAAGCCCGCCCTTTGATAAAAAAGGTCGGGCTTTATTATTTTACAAAAACATAAGACTAATTATTTCTTTTCATTCTTGTCGTCGTCGATTTCCTCAAAATCGGCATCAACAACATCTTCGTCTTTATGTTCTTCTTTAGACGCATCTTTGGCTGCATCGGCTTCTGCCTCAGCTTTTGAAGCAGCATACATTGCTTCGCCGAGCTTCATGCTAACTTCAGCCAGTTTTTTGGTTTTTTCAGGAAGACTGTCAACATCATCCGATTCGATAGCTTTTTTGACATCTGCCATCGCCGTTTCAATTGCCGACTTGTCTTCAGCCGAAATTTTATCACCATAATCGGCAAGCGACTTTTCTGTCGTATGGACAAGTGCTTCTGCCTGGTTTTTGGCTTCAACTCCTTCACGCCGTTTTTTATCATCGGCAGCGTGGGTTTCGGCATCCTTGACCATTTTCTCGATATCGGCTTCACTCAAGCCACCTGAAGCCTGAATTTGAATCTGGTGTTCCTTGCCAGTGCCTTTGTCTTTTGCCGAAACGCTGACAATACCATTGGCGTCAATATCGAATGTAACTTCGATCTGCGGCACACCACGTGGTGCAGGCGGAATACCAACCAGATCAAACTGTGCAAGCAGTTTATTATCGGCAGCCATTTCACGTTCACCCTGGAAAACACGAATGGTCACAGCACTCTGATTATCTTCAGCCGTCGAGAAGGTCTGCGATTTCTTGGTCGGAATTGTCGTATTACGTTCAATCAAACGTGTGAAGACACCACCCAATGTTTCAATACCTAATGAAAGCGGTGTAACATCAAGCAACAAGACATCCTTGACATCACCCTGCAAAACGCCGCCTTGAATTGCCGCACCCATTGCAACAACTTCATCCGGATTAACGCCTTTGTGCGGTTCTTTACCGAAGAAATTTTTCACAACTTCCTGAATTTTCGGCATACGGGTCATACCGCCAACCAGAACAACTTCGTCAATATCACCAGCCGTCAAACCTGCATCTTTCAAAGCAGCTTTACACGGGTTGATTGTCCGCTGAACCAGATCTTCAACCAATGATTCAAATTTTGCTCGGGTCAATTTCATGGTCAAGTGTTTAGGACCGGACTGATCTGCCGTGATAAATGGCAAATTGATTTCTGTCTGTTGTGCCGATGAAAGCTCGATTTTTGCTTTTTCAGAAGCTTCTTTCAAACGCTGCAAGGCAAGCTTGTCCGTTCTCAGATCAATGCCGTTTTCTTTCTTGAATTCATCGGCCAGATAAGTGACCAGCCGCATATCGAAATCTTCACCGCCAAGGAATGTATCACCATTGGTTGACTTAACTTCAAAAACACCGTCGCCGATTTCAAGAACGGAAATATCGAATGTACCGCCACCCAGGTCATAAACGGCAATTGTTTTACCTTCTTTTTTATCAAGACCATAAGCCAAAGCGGCAGCCGTCGGTTCGTTGATAATACGCAAGACATCCAGCCCGGCAATCTTGCCGGCATCCTTTGTTGCCTGACGCTGCGCATCATTAAAATAGGCCGGAACTGTAATAACAGCCTGTTCAACCTTCTCGCCCAAATAGGACTCGGCAGTTTCTTTCATTTTCTGCAAGATCATTGCAGAAACCTGAGACGGCGAATATTTTTTGCCTTCGACTTCAACCCAGGCATCGCCATTGTCGCCTTTGACGATTTTATAAGGGACAAGCGCTTTGTCCTTAGTCACCATCGGGTCATCAAAACGACGGCCAATCAAGCGTTTTACCGCAAAGATTGTGCCTTCAGGATTTGTCACAGCCTGACGCTTGGCCGGTTGCCCGACAAGACGTTCACCACCCTCTACAAATGCTACGATAGAAGGCGTTGTGCGTGCACCTTCCGAATTTTCTATTACTTTTGCGTTTTTGCCATCCATGACCGCGACGCAAGAGTTTGTCGTACCTAAGTCTATACCGATTACTTTTGCCATATCTACTCTCCATTCAGCAAGT
>NZ_CALYQK010000042.1 GCF_945285465.1 uncultured Bartonella sp.
TGGACCAGGGTTTTTCCAACGCTTTCCTCCGGGGGTGGTTTTGTTGGAAGAAAACACTATGCAAGATTTCCTCTATATTCTGGTTGAGGGACAAGTGGAAATGTATGCAACCAGTCATGGACGGGAAACGACACTTGATATTATCCAGCCGGTAAGCTTGTTTATTCTTGCAGCTATTTTGAATGATGATGTGTGTCTGCAGTCGGCCCGCACATTGACCGAAGCACAGGTTTTGATGATACCGTCGGCTCGCTTCAGAGAGGCAATTGATAATGACACTGCTTTCATGCACGCTGTTGTTCGTGAACTTTCGCGGCGTTATCGTACAACAATCAAGGAACTTAAAAATCAAAAATTGCGTAATGGCAGCGAAAGGTTGGCCAACTGGATTTTGGTCGAATCCGATTTAAATCCAATGTTGAATTATATTGATATTCCTTTTGAAAAGAGGCTTCTTGCCTATAAACTGGGAATGACACCGGAAAATCTGTCACGGGCTTTTGCTACTGTGTCAAAGCATGGTGTTAATGTTGACGGTTCACGCATTGTCTTTACCGACCGTCAGAAATTGATTAGTTTTGCTCATCCTGACAAGTTAATCGACAAGCGCGAACCGGTCTGATTTTCGTCCGCCTGTTGATGGTGCTGTCGGCGTTGGCAATAAGGCGGGATTTAAAAGAAATTGTGTGAAAGAGGGTGTGTTTGTGCGCTTGATTCATCTTTGTTTTCGTGTTTTATCGTTCATATTTCTAGTTATGATGATTGTTACGCTCGTTATCGATGCAGCCCGTTCTGTTGGCGCCTCGACATTAATTATGACACCGGTTCGTTCCACAGTGTCATTTATGCTGCAAAGTAGTCTGCAAGACATAGAAACCTTTATTTCACAAATTTCACCATTATATTTGTCTCAAATAGCTAAAATTGTCGTGTTTTGCCCGACGTGGATTGTTTTTGCGGCCTTATCGCTTGTCTGTTACATCATTGGATATGACGGCAAGCTGCAGTCCGGACAATCCACCTATGGAGAAGGTAATGTATGATTTTTCCTACCTTTCTGAAAAATTGCGCCTTCCAAAGAAAGAAGAAGCGCTGACCGGTAGAGCTGAGCCTATTGCCACAGCTGAAAAACATTTTGTCAATGGACATAATCTAAAAGAACCATATCCTGAAAATATGCACCATATCATCGTTGCTATGGGATGTTTTTGGGGGGTTGAGCGGTTGTTCTGGAAAATCCCCGGTGTTTTTGTAACGGTCGCAGGCTATACCGGCGGTTTTACGCCAAATCCGACTTATGAAGAAGTATGTAGCGGCAAAACCGGCCATACCGAAGCGGTGCTGATTGTTTATGATCCGAAACATCTTGGTTTGGATAACATACTGAAAATATTTTGGGAACAACATGATCCGACACAAGGAATGCGCCAGGGTAACGATATCGGTAATAACTATCGTTCGGGGCTTTATCTTGCCAATGAACATGATTTAGCAATCGCGCAGCAGAGTAAAGCTTTGTTTGAAAAATCATTAAAGCAAAAAGGTATGGGGCCTATTACCAGCGAAATCGCACTAGAAGGCCCATTTTATTTTGCCGAAGATTATCACCAGCAATATCTGGCAAAAAATCCTCATGGGTATTGTGGCCTTAAAGGAACTGGCGTTACCTGTGTTATTGGACAAATTTGAAGAGCTTTGTTGATGGCAGATATAGACATAAGGTGAGATGACAGAAGGCCATATCGGCTTTGTCGAGATACCACTTTGAAACTATTTAACCCAAATGACTGCGCTTTTATGTGCCGTTTGTTGTTTGTGCGTCACGCCTTAAAAACACAAGCGTAATTTACCAATGCGGTGGTCTGGTTACTGGTATTTCCGGTTGGTTTTCTTCCTCAAACTCCAGAAAGCGTTTGGTCAGAGCGGCAAGTTTTTTATCCATCAAATCAATTGCTTTCCATTGTTCGGCGACAACGCAAGAAAGTTCGTCGACGAGTCGTTCCTGCTCGGCGAGTTTGATTTCAACTTCGGTGAGACGGTCTTGTTCGGTCACGATTGTAAAGTCCTGTAGTTAAAGATAGTATTGGTCAAAACCCAGTTCGGTTTTTTGATGCGTGTCCCATTTCCAGACTATGGGCGATTTGTCTGGCTTTTTTCATGAATAAACTGGCATCTTCTTCAAGACAAAGTTCGCTAACTGTTGTTTGAAAAATCAGTAGCCAACGTTGAAAATGCGTTGCATCAATCGGCAAAACCACGTGTTTAGGCATTGGCCGCCCATTATAACGATTTGTATGCAGCATCACCGACGACCAGAATGCAAACATATTTTGTAAATGCGGTTCCCAATCGACAATATGGCTTTCAAATATCGGGCCAAGAATTGCGTCTTGACGGACCCTGTCATAAAACGTACGCACCACTGTCTCGATGACTGCTTCGTTAATTGCTATCGGTTTTTGTGCCATAACTATTACTCTGCTGCTTTCATCTTCATACCATAGATATTGATACCATGGCCTTCTCCAAGAAGGTCAATAGTCAAATAAAGCTGTGCCGGGCCTGTGCTATCGGAGGGAATGTCAACATCGAAAAGAATGTCGTTGCGATTGGGGCGAACTTCAAAACGCCGTCGGCCACAATCGGCATTTTTGCCAAAATCACAAGTAATGCTTACCTGACTTGATTGAAGTCCATCGCCTTTTGCATCAATATCAATCATTATTTTTTTCCCGCGCATATTTTGCAATGCACCGGCACCAATTTCGACAATAACAACGTCATTATTGCTATTTGCGGCAATGTGCATATAAGGCAGGCCACTGTCGTCACGGATATCAATAACAGCATGTCCTTTGGCCGTTATCGCCGCAGCATCACCGGGATAGAAAAACCTGACCCAGTCACTATTTTTTTCCGCACTTTGCTGAAATGGTTGCGCAAATGCGGCTTGTTTATGCTGCTGGCCTATATTCTTGTGACGGTTGACAATCGCCCGCCCTGAAAGACTGTTAAAAAACGACCAGGCGGTAAAAACAATGATCATTATGATGCTTAAGACCGAAGGAACGACAATAAGAAGAATTTTTGATCGTCTTCGGGCAGTCGCGCGAGAAGGTGGCGGGTCGGCAAGATTGGAAACGCCATTGACTTCAATTTTAATTTGTTCTTCAGGCCCTTGAGCGGCAAGCGCGTCGTTGGCTGTTGTTTGTTTTTCTGCGTTAGCTGCTAAATATTCACCTTCTATTTTATGAATAATTTTCATTAAAGCATCGCGCCGCAAGGTGCGGCTGCTATCGCTTAACGCGTGGTCGGCTAACAAGGCTCGCTCATGTGCATTCCACGCAGATTCATAAACACGACGGCGTTGAGAAACATTGCTTGCATTGATTTTCAACAATGCATTACGAATGGCTTGCTCGGCATTAGCCACTAACGATACTCCATTAAGACAATACAATTAAGACAATACGGTTTTCATACAATAAGCAGTGGCAGAAAAATTGGCAAACCAATTATCAAGCCGAGTTTTTCAAAAAATTAATTGTCCAACAACACCGGCAAGCTAATGACGAATGAAAAACCGCAAAACAACCAATTGGGCGCTTGCTTTCGCATCAGCTTTTAGCTATCACGCAGTACTGGTTCTGCTTTCCAAAGCGGAATCTGTGCCGCATTAGCTCAGTTGGTAGAGCACGTCATTCGTAATGATGGGGTCGGGAGTTCGAGTCTCTTATGCGGCACCAAAAAACCATTAAAACAATAAATTGGTTAGGTTCCTTAAAATTGGGGAACCATATGATATCGTGTTATGGTAGCAATACGGCAGCCCTGTAACAGGTTCCAAAACCTTGGATAATTTGTTGCGTGCCACGATTTTTGCGACAGCTAGTACACGAGATATTCAACCCTGTCTGCGTTATATCCTGCGTATAAATGTTCATGTAGGGGGCTACGTTTGTCGAGATAGGCTACCCATGATATTTGGACTGGCGGTGGTTTGATTTTGCGCCAATTGATGGCCGCCGGATAGCGCCCATTATTGGTTAGAGTAGTCATTGCCATTGTGCAAAAATTTCGCCCCAATCATGGCTGGAGCGAAATGAAGATCATTTTATATTTTCCCAAATGATCCCGGCACTGTTTTATAGCCGTTGCTTTTGATGTAGCCGAAAATCAGGCCGATGATCAACCAAGAAAAACCGATTATCTGGGTAATTTTATCAAAGCTCATCCAGACATAGCCCAGAATGAACATACCAACAAAAGGCAAGACGAGATAATTGATAAGATTTTTAAGACCGCGTCTATTTTTTTCTCTGATATAAAATAGCCAGAAAACAGCAAAATTCAGCATGACAAATGACGACAAAGCACCAAAATTTACCAATTTCACCAAAACTTCGATATCAAGGCTGAGTGCGCAAATAGTCGATAAAATAGCGATAAAGAGTGTGCTGATATAAGGAGTTTTGAATTTTGGATGCACTTTGGAAAGTACATCCGGCAAAAAATGGTCGCGCCCCATACCAAACAGAATACGTGACGATGCCGCTTGTGCAGCCATTGTGTTTGCTAGACCGACGGCAACGATATTGATGATGAGCAAAAGTGTCTTTAGCCAGTTGCCTCCGGCAAGATAGGCAGCATCAAAAAAGGCAGTGTCCGAATCCATTTTGGTGTAATCGGGCTGGATTAGGGTTGCGACATAGGTTTGCAACATAAAAATTGCACCGATCAGCAACAAGGCGGTCATAATGGCACGTCCAACATTTTTTTCGGGGTTTTTGGTTTCTTCTGCCAATGTACTGATACCATCAAACCCGAGAAATGACAGGGCGGCAATGGTAACAGCGGTTGCAACAAAATGGATGTCAACCTGACCAATTTGATAGAAGGGACTAAGCGATAATCCGCCGGTTCCGCCGCCATTGAGAACATAGAGAAGACCGATAACTATAAACATCAGCAAAACGACGACTTCCAATAGAAAAATTAGTATATCCATTTTTGCTGTATATTCGATACCGCGAATGTTGATGGCTGTGTTGATGCCGATAAAGACCAGCACCCAAATCCAGAACGGCGTGGATGGCATGAGTGCGACGCACCATGTTGCCGTCAGAATATAAAGAAGGCTTGGTACAAACACATAATCAAGCAAAATAAGCCAACCCGCGATAAAGCCGACATGCGGATTGATGCCACGTTGCACATAGGCATAGACCGAGCCCGCCACCGGAAAGCGGCGGCTCATTTTCATATAGCTTAATGCGGTAAAAAACATGCAGACGATGCCGACCAGATAAACCAGAGGTGCCATGCCGTGGCTTTCCTTGCTGATATAGCCGAAAATGCTCATCGGTGCGATAATGACCATAAACAACATGCCATAGATGACGAGATCTTTATAAGTCAGGACACGGTGCAAGGATTGTTGATAACCGAATTTTTCTATCGAATCACTCATAACGATTCCAATCTCTGACTAAATCGACAAAAGTGGCTTGCCGGCAATTTTGGGAACACCGACACGAACAACGAGTTCGATCGCACATGGCTTGCAAGCCTGGCAGATTTCGACATTGCCCTGTACCGACAGGTAAAGATAACAGTCGGTTAAATCCCAATGATAGGCGGCACTGATCAACGCTTGAATCTGCTCGGAAGCGAATTTGAGGGCTTGAGGATATTCATGATCGGAAGCTATCGCGAACCAGTGGTGTTTCGTTTCAAGAACCGGCCATGTCAATTTTGTCTGTTTGATGATACGCAATTTGACTTTTACCTCACCGGCAACTTCAAGGCCGGTACCGCATAATTCGCCATCGCCCATGACCGCATGGAGGTCGCCAAGGGCAAAAAGTGCTCCTTCAACATTGACCGGAAAATACAGTCTTGCGCCTTTGCCGATAAAGCGACAATCCATATTACCACCATGTCTACCGGGATAGCCGCAAGGAATTTTGCCGCTTGCCGGTGCGACACCGATAACGCCGATCATCGGCTCGATAGGACACTCGATATCATTAAACTGTGCTTTTCCGTTTTTAATAGAAACCACTTTTGTGCGGGTTTCTTGTGTGTCGCTCAACGGGCCACAGCCTGGCAAAGTGGTAATTACCCCCTGATGATTAACGTCGATGTCCAATATATCGACAACAAGAATATCCCCCGGCTTTGCTCCTTCGACATAAACCGGACCGGTCGCAGGATTGGCTTCATTATAGTCAAAACCTGTAACAAGATCTGCCTCTGTTGTAATTTTATTGGAAAAACAATCTTTTGTTTTAAAAAGCACTTCACTACCAGATTGAACCTTTGCAACAGGTTTGTTTTCCGGCGAGAATGCATAAACGACAGACTCTATCATTTCAGGTCCTTTCGATAAGGGAATAAAAATTATCGGATAAATTAATATCACCTGAGATGATTTGGGCAATTATTATAATCAGAAATAGAACAAGTTTTTGCACTCCTAATTAAACAAAGAGAAGTATGCGTTGCTGTTAACATATTGATTTATTTTAATAATTTATTATTAAAATAAAATTTAAAAATAATAAGGTTAAATATTCTGTACCATTGTTGCTGTTAATATAGCGACAAACACCACTGCTAAAGTTGTCTTTAAAATACATATATTTATAAAATATTGATTGTGTAATCGTCGAAAACGAACTTTTCGGTTGGCGTAGAATCGGAATCTTGTGAATATGATACACTTTAGCCTGAAATGTTACACTCATTCATGTTGCCAGAACACTTCAAAAATAGGCAAAACTTCTGATAGAAAAAAATAATTTTTTTCAAATTTACTTTTTCTGATCGACAAAACCCGGTTTTCAACACTTTGCTTTGCCAATTATTTTAATTTTTGTCTTTTGGTGTTTTAACTCAAAAAAACCGAAAGTGTGGTGAAATCAGGGGGATGGAAAGGTGGAAATTAATAATTTGCGGCAACAGAGTCGAGAACCAAACTTCGATAAATAAAAAATTTATTTATCGAATTATTTATGTCGAGAAAATAGGCGTTGTGTAATAGAGAAAAAAAGGAATGTAAAACAAAATTCAGAAAAGGGCAATTTTCAGATCCTGCCCTTTCTATAATCTTTGAAAAAAAACGCAATGGTTTAGATTTTTAATTGCAAGAATTAGTCGTAAAATTCCGGTGCTTTTTTAAATGTTTTCCAACCATCCGGATCATGTCCAGTTACAACCATTGCGTTTGTTTTGTTGGCAAGCATTCGTAATTTTTGTACCGAACGCACGCTATCGACCGCTGAAGCCAAAAAGCCCGGCAGGGATCTCTCTTCCCAATGGTCGGTTGTATAAGCAGCATCAACGGCCAGAATGATAGCGCCGGTATTCGGCAGATTAACGAGGAAGGATTGATGCCCGGGAGAATGCCCCGGGGTAAACACCGTTATTAATGTTCCATCGCCGTAAATATCATAAAAATCATCAGCCTCGGCGTTAAGAAACTGCCATTTCAAATTTGGACGGTCAAAGTCTTTTCTTATATAACCGCCACGGGCAAACCAGTCGGGTGAATAGGCATATTCATATTCGCGACGTTGTACAATATGTGTTGCATTTGGAAAACGTCCGACCGCACCGGTATGGTCAAGATGAAGATGCGACTGCACAACGTAACGAATTGATTCCGGTGCAATTCCCAAGCGTTTCAATTGATCGACACAACCGTCTTTCGGGTCGAGAACCGGCCAATAGACACTGCAAATACCTTCCCAATAACCGCGGGGGTCGGTTGCAACTTCAATGGCATTTCCACCATCTATAATAATATTGCCCCTCGGGTGTGTTATCACATAAAATGGAACAGGAATTTCATAGTCGGTATTTGCCCCTTCATTCATTTTGATATTATGAAGTTTACATTTCAAACTTCCTGATTGCAGCATGTATAACCGAATATCACTCATATTTTCCCTCCCGGATGGCTATTAAAATACAAACTAACATCACTTTAACCGATTTTTATCGGTGACTTCAATTGATTTGTTATGTGGAAAACGTTTTATTGAATGATGCCTGAAAAGACCGGTATTCAATTTAAGTTTGTTCACGGCGATGTTTTTGCAAAAATTTATCCAACTGTTTTTGACCTGTAATAAGCTTGTTGCAAATTTGTCGTAGCGTGTGCTTTTTTATCAAAACAAAGGCGGCAAATGGCAAAGGGTCGCAAGTGTCTGGAACCGCTAATCAGTGCTGATGTTTTATTACAAACAAGCATTTTGAAATGGAAAGTCCAACATCACCGAAACCTTATTTCAGACCGGCAACAAGTGATCGAGCGCAGTTTAAACGGCGACCATAAGCGATGTTAGATAAGATGACATTGTTTGATAAAAGTTGCTGGCGCACTTGAGAAGAATTCCACCCGCTATAACGACAACCGGTCAGGCGAGGCAGCGTACTGGTAATAGCGCAAAGCGGTTATTTTGCGGAGATGCTTTAGAAAGCAATCTTGAAGACGAAAAAGTTTAATAAAGCGGGCAAAGAGTTTGAACAATACTCCATAAAAAATTCTCGATAAAATGTTGTCGAGAAAATTTCTATTTCATCGGGTATGGGGCAAAACCGGCAATTTTATGGCCATGGCAAATGCTTATATGGTTGCATATTTTGAAAGATTTGCATCGTTATGGAGCGTTATTGAGGATTTGGAGCCGTACAGCAAAAGCCGCACGGATATGTTGGCGGGCGGCTTCTTCGGCCAGTTCCGGATCTTTGTTAGAAATTGCGTCAATCATCCTTTGATGTTCTTCCACAGCATTGTTCTGTCTGTCGGCAACGGTAAATGTCGTAGATCCCAGAAGAATAAGCGATTCTTGAATGAATTGCATGGGATCATAAAGATAGCGGTTGCGCGCAGCATCGGCAATGGCATCATGAAACCGCTTGTTACGCTTGGCATATTCGTGTGCACAAAGTCCTTTTTCAGCAAATGATGCGTTGAGTGTGTTGAGCAATTCAACTTCGGCCGGTGTTGCATTAAGGGCAGCAAGTTGCGTGGCCGCGCCTTCGATAATTTCACGCATGGCATAAAGCTCGAAAGCTTCGGAATAACTTAAACGACGAATAACCAATCCGCGACCGCCCGCCGGTTCGACTAACTTTCTTTCGACGAGGCGATTTAAAGCTTCACGCACAGGGGTACGGCTGACATTCAAACGGGTTGCAAGCTCGTCTTCCCTCAAACGCTCGCCCGGTTGTAACAAGCCATCGCTTATGGCTGCTTTCAGAATTTCAAAAACGCTTTCGCCCCGGCTTTTGTCATGTCTGGCGTTAATCGCGGCTGCTAATTGCGTCCATCCACGGTCGTTTTCTAAACTATTAATCATCATCATATTAATTTCATGTTTGTAATTAGCGTTACACAAAACGCATGGTTGCATAGCGTTAAGGCACGTACAAATTGGCACTAAGAAAGTGCGGAAATGGCAACCTTAAATTGTGTGTCAGCATTTTTATTAACAATGTTGCTTCAAAAAGCCAATCTTTTTTATAAAGGCGTTCATTTTTATATTGAATATATTTGCATACAATTATATTTATTATAATTCTAAAATGTCAATCGAACATGTTGAATATGTTTTTGCCATGAACTGGCAGTCAGAAAATTGGGGGGAAACGAAAGGCGGTCTTTAAAAGACAATTTTATTGACCGGCCGTTACGACCGCGAATCCGGCAATTTAGTGCAATGCAATCTTGAGGAGGAGAAGAATGCATCAATTGACAAGACGTAATGCGCTTTATGGAATGCTCGTTGCCACAACTTTTATGGTATTGCCAACTTCAGCAAAAGCGCAAACAGAAATTATCGAAGGTTACCCGCAATCCTACAACGATATTGTTTCCGAGGCTGAGAAAGAAGGCTCGGTTGTCATCTATGCAAATACAGAAAATGCTGCAGTTGCACCGATTTTGGCCGATTTTCAGAAAAAATTTCCAAAAATTCGCTTGGATTATATAGAGATAAAGGCTGCGGACCTTTATTCGCGTGTGTCGAGCGAGGCGGCGGCCAACGCCTTGAAAGCCGATATAGTATGGTCGTCTGCTATGGATCTTCAATACCAGATGGTTCAAGAAGGCTTTGCAGCAGAATACACATCACCGGAAACGAAAAATATTCCCGAATGGGCTTCTTATGGCAACAAGCTTTACGCCGTTACGTTTGAACCTGTCGTATTTGTTTATAATAGCCGGCTTGTCAGCCCTGATGAAATGCCGAAAACGCGCCTTGGTTTGGCAAAATTTCTCGAAAACAATGCCGATCGCTTCAAAGGCAAGGTAACAACCTATGATCCGCAGCGATCAGGGCTCGGTTTTTTTGCTGTCAGTCACGATGCCAAAATCAACGATGATCTATGGTCCTTGGTCAAGGCGTTTGGGACAACAGACACCAAGTTCTATGTCTCGACCGGCACTATGCTGGAAAAAATAGGCGCCGGCGAACATGCGATTGCCTATAATATTATCGGCCCCTATGCATATTTGCGCGCAGCCCGAGACCAGAATGTCAAGATTGTCGTGCCGGAAGATTTTACCCTTATTCTGAGCCGTTCGGCCTATATTGTAAAAAATGCATCCCACCCCAATGCGGCTCGGGTTTTTCTTGATTATTTGTTGTCCAGACCTGGCCAGATGGTGATTGCAAACGAAGCACATCTGTTTTCCATCCGCGCCGATGTCGAGGGCGAGGCGACAGCAGCACGTCTGACAACGCAATATGGCGAACACCTTAAGCCGGTCAGTGTTAATGATTCATTGGCGGATGATCTTTCTCCGGTCAAACGGATGACATTTTTCCGCAAATGGGATCAGGTGTTCAAAGCGGGGCAACGTTGATGCGCAGTCAAACCTGGAGAAATATCGTCGTTGCCCTCACAGCATTATTCATTCTGGCACCGGTCACGCTGATTGTCTGGCAGAGTTTCCTTTCCGATGCCTTTTTCAGCCAAAAGGCAAAGGCCACGCTTGCTGCCTATCAATTTGTGCTTGAAGACCCCGGCTTTTGGAATGCATTGCGCAATACCATCATTCTTTCTTGTGGCATGGTGATTATCGCTGTTCCACTGGGGGCACTTCTGGCATTTTTGATGGTGCGCACCGACATGCCAGGACGAAAAATACTCGAGCCATTGGTGTTTTTGCCTTTATTCATGTCCCCCATGGTGCTGGCTTTCGGTTATATAGTTGCGGCAGGGCCGTCCGGTTTTTTTGCTCTTTGGTGGAAGCACATTTTCGGTTCTGTCTGGTGGAGCGTCTATTCATTCCCGGCTTTAATGACCGTGGTCGGGCTCACCCATATTCCTCACGTTTATATCTATGTGTCTACAACTTTGCGCACGGTTCCTTCCGATCTTGAAGAAGCAGCTCGTGTTGCTGGCGCTTCTCCTTTGAAAGTGGCTTTGCGGGTGACACTTCCGCTGGTCTGGCCTTCTGTTGCCATCAGTGCTGTGCTGATCTTTTTTCTAGGTTTCGAGCTATTCGGTCTGCCTTATGTCCTGGGAGATCAGGACGGGCGTATGGTGCTTGCAACCTATTTATATAAATATAATACGCTGCTTGGAAAACCGGCTTATCAATTCATGGCTGTGGTGGTGATCGTTATTATGATGATCACAGTGCCGCTCGTAATCTTGCAACGCTATATGCTTAAATCGGTCGAGCGTTATTCCACAATTGGTGGCAAAGCAACGCGTTCAGGAATTATTCCGCTTGGACGTTCGGGGTATTTGGCATTTGCTGCTATTGTCGTGTGGATCGGTTTTGTTGTTGTGCTACCCCTTTCAGGTGTGGTGTTGCGCTCGCTGGTAACAAGTTGGGGGCCATTGGTGTCGTTGAAAGATGCTCTGACTCTCGATCACTATCGCGAGCTAGGCAGTCTCGTTATGACCAGCAGGGCTATTATCAATACGCTTATTCTTGCATTTGTCGGCGGATTGGCATCTGTTGGAGTTTATATTCTGATAGGTCTTGCCAGCCACCGCTCAAAACTTGCCAGTATTCGCGCACTTGATTTTCTGGTGCTGCTACCGCGTGCCATGCCTGGTATTGTGGCCGGTCTCGTGGTATTTTGGCTGTTTTTGTTCATTCCGTTTCTTAAACTTTTCGTCGCCTCGCTTGGCGCTATGTGGATTGCCTATACTTTGGTTTGGTTACCCTTCGGTTTGCGCCTTGTTTCCAATTCCTTTGCTCAGGTGGGAAAAGAATTGGAAGAAGCAGCCTATGTGGCTGGCGCAAAACCATGGCAAGTTGCCAGGGATGTCATTGTGCCATTGGCAAAAAACGGGCTCATGGCGGCATGGCTTCTCGCCTTTTTACTTTACTCGCGCGAATATTCAACCGGCATTTTCCTGATGGGACAGGGCAATGAGGTGATGGGTTCCATGCTTGTCAGTCTTTGGAACGGCGGAAATATCGACCTCGCGGCAACGCTTGCTGTTGTCAATACTGTGGTAATTGGCGCTGGTATTGCTGTTGCACTTAAACTGGGAGTACGTCTTGATGAGTGAATTGATTGTTGACAATATATATCTGCGTTATGGCGCCGTTCCAGTATTAAAGGGTGCCTCTTTTCAAGTGAATCGCTGCGAAATTACTGCCCTTCTGGGTTCTTCTGGCTCGGGTAAAACCACCTTGTTGCGCACTATTGCCGGGCTCGAGCGTGCGTGTCAGGGCAGAATTGAAATTTCCGGCAAAACGGTTTTTGACGGTGCGAGCAGAATTGATCTGCCAGCAGAAAAGCGCGGTCTGGGCTTTGTATTCCAGTCTTATGCGCTTTGGCCTAACCGCACTGTTTTTGATAATGTGGCTTATGGTTTACGGTTGCGAAAAACGTCGCCGGCCGAAATAAAAAAGAAGGTAGGAGAGGCACTCGACGCTTTGGGGCTTAGCCATCTCGTGCAGCGCTATCCCAACCAGTTGTCCGGCGGTCAGCAGCAACGTGTCGCAATTGCCCGTTCGCTTGTCTATGATCCGGCTGTTTTGCTGCTTGACGAGCCCTTATCCAATCTCGATGCCAAATTGCGCGACGAAGCGCGGGCTTTTTTGAAAGAACTGATTAAGCGGGAAGAACGTGCTGCTGTTATTGTCACGCACGATCAGGTCGAGGCTCTCGCGGTTGCCGATCTTATCGTGCTGCTCAATGGCGGGGTGATTGAACAGGCAGGAACACCCGAAGACCTTTATAAAAACCCGAAAACCCTGTTTACTGCCGATTTTATCGGCAACAATATCAAGCTAACCGGCAAGATTGCCGGAGTCGAACACCAAATGGCGGTGATCGAATGTGATGGCATCTGCATTCATGGCAAATTGATTGGCGACAAAAAAGACCGTGACAAGGCGACAGCCGTTTGCCGGCTTAACCAGCTTTCTTTAGGCAAAAAAGACGAGAAAGACTGTGTCGAGATGACCAAGGTGACGAGCATGTTCCTCGGTGAAAAATGGGAACATGTTTTCCGCCATCACCATCTTGATGTTCGCCTGCAAACCGCTGACGATATCGCTGAAAAAACAGCCTATATCCATATTCCGCGCGATAGTGTCTGGATTTTCTGAGTAGGATTGAAAATGGTCGATTTTACAAACATCTATGATGTCGTGGTAATTGGCGGCGGCAATGCGGCACTTTGTTCGGCAATTGCCGCAGCGTACGAAGGAGCACGAGTTGTAGTGCTGGAAGCGGCGCCAAAATTTTACCGCGGTGGCAATACGCGTCACACAAGAAATATGCGTTGCGCCCATGACAGTGCCACCAAAACCTTGTCCGGTCCCTATAGCGAAGACGAATTTTTTAAAGATTTGTTGCGTGTGACGCAAGGCGAGACCAATCCTCAGCTCGCCCGTTTGATGATTGAAAAATCAAAAGATATGCTCGACTGGATTGCCGGGCAGGGGGTGCATTTTCAACCCTCTCTCGGTGGTACACTCAGCCTGGGGAGAACGAATTCCTTTTTTCTCGGTGGTGGACGTTCTATGCTCAATGCGCTTTATCGTACGGCCCGCCGTCTGAGTGTTGATGTCGCCTATGATGCAGAAGTTACCGACATTGTTTTTGAGGGAAACCGTTTTAAAAAACTGCAAGTTCGCCACGGAAACGAAACAAAGGAACTTTCGGCCAAGGCCATGGTTGCGGCAAGTGGCGGCTTTGAAGCGAATATTGAATGGTTGAAGCAAGGCTGGGGCGACATCGCCGCGAATTTTTTGATCCGCGGTACGCCTTATAATAAAGGCACTGTTTTGAAAATATTGATGAATAAAGGTATTGTGACGATTGGTGATCCGACGCAATGCCACGCTGTAGCAATTGATGCGCGTGCACCAAAATTTGATGGCGGCATCATTACGCGATTGGATTGTGTGGTGTTTGGCATTGTTGTCAACCGCAATTGCGAGCGCTTTTATGACGAAGGTGAGGATATCTGGCCCAAACGTTATGCCATTTGGGGACGACTTGTCGCTGCCCAGCCTGACCAGATTGCCTATATTATTTTTGATGCCTCTTCGCTCGAATTATTTATGCCATCACTTTATCAACCGGTCAAAGCGGAAACCATTGCCGAACTGGCACAAAAACTTCAACTTGATGCCAACAAGCTTGAAGTTACCTTGCAGAATTTTAACGCGGCTGTGCAGCCCGGAACATTTGACAACAATAGACTTGATGATTGCCGGACCGAAGGGCTGGTGCCACCAAAAACCCATTGGGCCCGCAAAATCGAAAAAGCACCTTTTTATGCCTATCCTGTTCGTCCGGGCATTACCTTTACCTATCTCGGCGTCAAGGTGAACGAACGAGCGCAGATATTCGGGCCGGATAATGCACCTGTCGATAACATGTTTGCCGCCGGTGAAATTATGGCCGGCAATGTTTTGGGACGTGGCTATGCCGCCGGTATCGGCATGACGATCGGCAGTGTATTTGGGCGAATTGCCGGGGAAGGAGCGGCGCATTATGCAGCCAAAAACTAATTTACAGGAAGCCCAACGCCTCATGACAATCTGCAATAGCTGTCGTTATTGTGAAGGTCTTTGTGCGGTGTTTCCGGCCATGGAAATGCGCCGCACTTTTCATCAAGGTGATCTAAATTATCTCGCCAATCTGTGCCACAATTGCGGTGCTTGTTATTCTGATTGCCAGTTTTCTCCGCCGCACGAATTTGCTGTTAACGTGCCGCAGACATTGGCGAAGGTTCGTAATGATACCTACCAAACCTATGTCTGGCCGGGTTGCCTCAGTATTCTATTCGTCGGCAACGGTTTATGGCTAAGCCTTATTGCAGCTTTTAGCTTGGCACTATTTTTTCTGGGTTTTGCAGCGTTCAACAATAGTGCGGTTTTGCTTTCCGCCCATACCGGGCCTGGTACTTTCTACAAGATTATGCCCCATAATGCGATGGCGGCTATTTTTGGCGCGGCTTTTTTATATGCTATTTTGGCAATAGTCATGAGTTGTCGCAATTTCTGGAATGACATTGGTGCACCGGCAAACACCCTGACGGATATCCATGCTGTTCATGATGGTGCCAAAGATGCCGCTACTTTGCATTATCTTGATGGTGGCGGCATAGGTTGCATGAATGACAGTGACGAGCCGGATGATACACGCCGTATCTATCACCATCTGACATTTTATGGCTTTGTCCTGTGTTTTGCTGCCACCTGCTTTGGTACATTATGGCATTATGCCTTTGGGCGACATGCTCCTTTTGCCTGGTGGGATGTGCCGGTCGTACTCGGGACATTGGGTGGCATCGGAATTATTATCGGCCCGCTCGGTTTGCTGATAGCAAAAAAGAAGCGTCTTGCAGAACTTAAAGATCAAAGCCGCACCGATATGGATATTGCTTTTATATTGATGCTGTTGTTGACAGGCGTGACCGGCATGGCACTGTTGTTATTTCGTGCGACACCGCTCATGGCTACAATACTTGCGCTGCATTTGGGATTTGTGTTCGGTTTTTTCATTACCCTTCCTTACAGCAAGTTTGTACACGGGTTTTATCGGCTGTTGACTTTAATCCGTTATGCCCATGAAAAAAGACAACTCTAACACAATTGAATGTGGCTAAAAACGTTAGCAGGCCGAAAAATAACACAGCTCAAACAAGCAAAAACGCAACATAATCAACGACAAATCCACTTAAAAAGAAAAAAATCTTGCTTTCGTTTTTGCCGGAAGAGGTTTTGCTGTGAAAAGAAGCTTTGCTGCGGAAAGAAGTTTTTAGGGCTGTCTGATTGCACAAAATAAAAAAGGCAGCTGATCTAGTTGGCGATAAGGCAAAACATAGTGCCGGACAAATGTCGACTAGGGGCCAAACAAATTGCTAACATGCTTTTTCATATTTTCGATAAATTCGACCTGATTGAAAGCGCCTATGTTGTGCCGGAAAAGATCCTTGGCGCTGTCGGGGCCTGTGGCACGTTTTTAAGCCCGCTCCATGGCGCACCGAAAAAATGGCCGCAACGTGTGATGGAATGGGTGGGTGGTGCACTCTGCGCCATTTATGGTTCAGAGCTTGCCGCCAACACGCTTTACCACAGCCTGGACAAATTCGACCTGATCGACAGTTCTTATGTTGTACCTGAAAAAATCCTTGGCCTTGCCGGTTTTTTATGTGGCGCGCTCGGAGTAACGGTTATTGACTGGTGTATTTCGCGCATAAAACAACACGGGAATTTATGAAATAGTGTTATTCTAACGCACTGTTGAAGATGTTTTATACAAAATTTTATTGGGGGAAGTGTTTTTCTAAAACTTCAATAACCGATTGTTTCTAAACAATATTTAATTGAAATATGGCGGAGGGGGTGGGATTCGAACCCACGGTACAGTCGCCTGCACG
>NZ_CALYQK010000043.1 GCF_945285465.1 uncultured Bartonella sp.
TGGAAAACCTTTAAACCGATATCAAATTATGCTTTAAATAAACTGTGTTGCACTTGGCGTGTGAATCTACCAGCCGTATTAAATCACGCTACTACGACATATATATTCCGCCATTGGCCTGAATAATTTCCCCGGTAATAAAGCTTGCACCACTTGAACACAAAAAAGCGATAACAGTTGCCATTTCAGAAGGTTGTCCAAGCCGTTTTAGAGGGCTTAGCGCCACAGATTCATCATATCGTGTTTTCAATAAATCCTTAGTCATAAGTGTTTCAATTATGCCTGGTGCCAAAGCATTGACACGCGTTTTCGGCCCCAATTCTTTTGCAAGGCTGCGCGTTAAACTGACAATTGCTCCTTTAGTTGCGGCATAATGGGCGTTATATTGGGCACCACGAAAGGCGGCAACAGACGACAGCGTGACGATTGAAGAATGTTCATTTAAATGGTCAATAGCCTGTTTGATAAGATAAAAAACACCATTTAAATTGACATCAATGACTTTGTGCCATTGTTCGACCGTCATCTCCTTTATCGGGTTGGCCGGGTAAATTCCGGCACAAGGAACCAGAAAATCAATAGAACCGAAAGCCGCGACAGCATGCGACACCAGTTTCTTGTTCTCTTCGTTCTTGCTGACATCTATTGCACAAATTTCGACGCCAGCTGAACCGTCATCAAGTTTACTTTTTTTGTCTTTCAAATTATCAATGTCGATATCTGCAAGGACAAGATTTGCACCAAGTTTATGGAAAAGTTTGGCGGTTTCAAAACCAATCCCGCCTGTTGCGCCTGTTAATACAAGCGTGCGTCCTTTAAAATCAAACATAAATATTACCTTTTAATTCGCTATTTTAATATTTTGTTGTTACTGTCTGGCCTCAACAAATTGGGCTGCTTTTGTCAACATCCACCTTGCTGTTTCAATTTTCCCCGCGGCAGTAAAAATGCCATGCATGTGGTTTGGCAGATGATGATGCTCCAATAAAGTTCCCGCTTTTGCTGCACGATTGGCATAATCGCAGCCTTCATCGGCCAAGGGGTCGAAGCCAACTGTCACAATGAACATATCGGCTTGCTTGTTTTCACAAAAAAATAACGGCGACACCCGGCGCTCTTTTATATCGGTCTGCGTTGTCAGATAATTGCGCCGGAACCAGTACATGGATTTATCTGTCAACGGAAAGCCTTCCTGTATTTTATTGTACGACATGGATGATGCCGTCAGGTCAGTTACCGGATAAAGCAAAATCTGGGCGTCAATAGTGATATTATCTGCGACATTGGTCTCGTTGGCAAGAATAGTTGCCATACAAGCCCCGGCACTATCGCCCATAACCACCGTTTTTGCGCAATTAAGCATGATCTGTTTTTGGTTGTCGCTAAGCCAGTTCAATGCTTCCAGACAATCGAGATAGGGAACAGGAAAAGTATATTCTGGCGCCAGACGATAATCGACGGCGACAACGTTATATGACGTATTTGCCGCCATAAAACGACAAATACCATCATGAGTATAGAGATCGCCAATCACCCATCCACCGCCGTGAAGAAACAGCAATAACGGGCGCATTCTGTTATCTTTGCTATAGAGCCGCAATTTGATTTTGCCGCCCGACACCGGACAATCAATGTCAACTACGTCAAGTTTTGCATCAACTCTGATCCCGTTTAATTTACAGGACTGGCGATAGTTTCTGCGTGCGTCGTCCAATGCAATATCCTGAAAGGATAAAGAACCATTTTCACGAAACGTCCGGATGAATTCTCTCGCATCAGCGGCAACAGCATTTAACGGAATGATATTTTCTTTCGCCATTTTTATCACCCCGCCTTGGCAATCCAGTCGAAATCCGCGTCATTCCATGTTGCCAGTTTCCGATAATCTTCAACCGTGCCGGACCAATTGTTGATAACGCGGCCAGCCGCATTCTTATACCAGCTGCTGCAAGTGGAAGAAAAGGCCGATCCTTTCATATCTTCCTGAATGTCGTCATTGTAGCGGTTGAATACGTCGACCCGAACCGTCACTGCATCACCTTTCATAATATGCTTTATCGCCTCGACAATATATTCTTGCTGAATTTCGATCATCGACAGGATGGAATTATGATTAAGATTTGTATTCGGTCCATAGATGACGAACATATTCGGAAAACCGGGAATATTCATGCCCAGATAAGCTTGCGCCCCCTCACTCCAGACTTCATCAAGTCTGACACCGCCCTGACCGACAACAACGAGATCGCCTTGGAAAGCCTGACTTGAAAAACCGGTACCAAAAATAACAACATCAAATTTGTGCTCTACCCCGTCTTTTGTGACAATGCCTTTGTCGGTAAAGCGTTCAATTGGCGTGGTTTCAAGGCTGACATTATCGCGCATCAGGGCCGGATAATAATCGTCAGTTCGCAAAATCCGTTTACAGCCAAATTCAAAATCGGGGGTTAGTTTCGCCCGCAAAGCTTCGTCACCGACTTGGGCTGCAAGATGGGCTTTGGCAATGGCGATACCTTCCTTTTGCGCGTCGCTATTGTGTCTTGTACGTTGAAAACCGTCTTCGCGCATTTTATGCAATTGTTTACGGCTTTGTTCAAAAGTTTCAGGATGTTTTTCAAAGTTATCAAGTTCGTCTTTGGTAAAAACGCGCTGATTACGCGGCATAATCCAATTGGGGGTGCGCTGAAAAACTGTGAGATGGCCGGCAACTTTTGCAACTTCGGGAACATACTGAACGGCACTGGCGGCTGAACCGATGCTTGCTATGTTCTTTCCTTTAAGATCAACGTCATGGTTCCATTCGGCCGAATGGAATAAGGATCCTTTAAAATTTTCCAGTCCTTTGAATTCCGGTATTTTCGGGCTGTTCAACTGACCCCAGGCAGGCACAAAGAATGTCGATGTGAAATGGTCTTTGCCATTGACGATATAATCCCACTGATTTGTTTTTTCGTTCCATGTTGCCGATGTAATTTCATGCTCGTAAAGAATGTGCTTTTCAAGATCGAAATGCTTGGCCATTCTATGCATATATCCCATCAATTCGTCGCGATCGGCATACATTCGGCTGACACGCAAATGTGGAAAAAAACTATAGCAGTAAAGATGCGCTTCGGTGTCACATGCCGCACCGGGATAGGTATTGTCGCGCCACACACCACCCAGTTCCCTACTGCGTTCCAGAATAATAAAATCATCGTCACCCGCCCGCTTGAGCGCCGCGCCCATTCCCAATCCTCCAAAACCTGCACCCAGAATAACTGTGCGGAAATTTTTAGTATTTGTTGTAACCACTTTTAACCTCCCCGGTATAGATTAATGTTTTTCAATTTCAGATTGCTATGCTTGTTTTTGCATCAGCCGATCTTTTTCATCGACATGATTTAACTGGATGTGTCGTGTTTCGTGGAGACAAAATAATGCTATTGTCGATAGCGCACAGACGATAACCAGATAGATGGTGATTGGTGCTGTCGCGTTATAATGGGCAAACAAAATTGCCGCAATCATCGGCGCAATCGAGCCGGCAAAGATCGAAGCAATCTGATAGCAGAAAGATGCTCCCGAATAGCGCATACGGGTTGGAAAGATTTCCGATAGCAAGGCTCCCTGAGGGCCATAACACAATGCCTGCAAGCCAAGTCCGATGCAAATCGAAAGTAGGATGATCGCCTTGTTGGCACTTTCCAGACCATAAGGAAAATAGAAAGGAACCCAGACAAAAAGTCCGATATAACCGACCAAGATACATTTTTTTCGGCCAATGCGGTCGGAAATATGGCCGCCGAGCAACATGGCAAAGAATTGGAAAATATTTGCCAAAAACATAATAAACAAGACACTCGGATAATCGACGCCGACCTTTAACGTCAGATAGGTAATCGAAAATACAATAATGATGTAATAGACAGAATTTTCACCGATGCGGATAATTGTGCCCAAAATCAATTGTTTGGGGTAATGCAACAAAACTTCCTTCAGGCTTGAAGATTGTTTGCGTTGTTCGGAAAGCTTTTTTTGTGCCTCGACAAAGATATCGGCATCCTCGACACTACGACGAATGTAATAACCGATAAAAATAATAATGGCCGAACCCCAAAAAGCGATGCGCCAGCCCCATGAAATAAAATGTTCCTTATCCATCATCCACGAAAGGGTAAATAACACGATGGAGGCTAAAACATTGCCGGCACAAGCGGCTGACTGAGGAAAGCTTGCCCAGAAGCCGCGATGTTCGGGCGGGCTATGCTCGCTCACCAGCAAGACGGCTCCGCCCCATTCGCCGCCAACGGCAAATCCTTGCACAAAGCGTAACAGAATAAGCACAGCAGGTGCCCAAAAACCGATTACCGCAAAAGATGGAATACATCCCATCAAAAAAGTCGAGATGCCGACGAGTAAAAGACTGAATTGAAGCAATTTTTTGCGCCCCAGTCTGTCGCCGTAATGACCGAAAACCAGCCCTCCCAACGGGCGGGCAGCAAAACCTACCGCATAGGTGGCAAAAGCGGCAATAATACCGGTAAGCGGGCTATCCACTTTCGGAAAAAACAGGCTGCCGAAAACAAGTGTACTTGAAACTCCATAGATAAAAAATTCGTACCACTCGGCAATTGTGCCGGCCATTGATGCGGCTACTACTTTTCTTATGCTGGTTGGCGGCGCAGTTTCTACTACGCCATTAAAAATGGCATCCGACATGATCTCTCCTCCCAAATCGATCAAGAAAAATTAGCTATTTCACATAAAATGACATCTGTTAATTGGCTTTTTAATAGAGCCGATAACTTTTCCGTTATTTTTAGCGAAAAGAAATGTTTCAAATTTTGACCGAAAATGATGGCTGCGAAAGAAAATAGTCGAAATATTTTTAAAAATGTTTTTGTCGTTGATAAAACTATTGTAAAAGTTTTCTGCCATAGAAGAGAATTGCCAATCCACGCCGGTGTTGATGATCAAGCTTTCGCCAGGATCAAAGCGTTATATTTTGGTTCATAATGAAATTGATGAAAATGTTTGCTGGCTTTACGAGAAATAACCAGTTGCAGCCTGAAGAATATGCGTTTGCGGCGCAATCATGAAGGCTGGGGCCGTGCAGCTCAGTTTTAGTGCCAGACTACATAGATCTTCTGTGCAATAGATTGAAAATCTGCAACAAATTGACATTAAAAGTAAGAGCTAAAGTTGTTGCAGTTAGGCGCGAATAAGCTCCGGTTTGATCGCAAGGCAGCAATATGACAGCCGCTTCTTTTTGCTTTCATATTGAAACCGGCAATAAGCGGAGTCACGATGGTGGACATTCGCGATCTCTCATTTTCCATCAATATTTTGATAGCAATAAACTGGCAGGATGAGAGGCTGTAATAAAAAATTCAGGTCATAGAGGTGTGTTCGCCATTACGTCCTTCACGTTTGAAACCGCGTTGTAATTTGTCTCGACCACGTTGCCGAAAAGCACGATATAGCAATGTGATCTTCAATTTAACCACAGCGTGGAAAGCGACAAATCGGCGCAAGGATGTCGTCGGCCGCCACGATATTTTCCAAGAAAACAGATTGGGAATATGCGAAAAACGTCATCTTGCTGATTAATTCGTGCGATAAACGAACAAGTATCATATAACGATTTTTAATGTTGACGAATCCATCGTCCTGATCATAGCTTGAATAGTCCATTACAGAATGGGGGAGGTTTGTGGGAGGACTTCTCAAAAACACATTAATTGTGTTTTCTGCGCAGTTAGCTCAGCTTTGTTTTCCTTCTAACATCTTGAAATTATTGCTTTTATCATAGTTGCAAAAACTTTGAGGCGGGTTCATCCAATAAGGGAGTTGATATGGCTCAAAACCAAACTCAAAACATATCGCAGATCATGGCTGCCGGTGGAAGACCTGCCAATAGTTTGCGTGAAATCAAGATTATCGATACGACTTTTCGCGATGCCCACCAAAGTTTATGGGCAACACGAATGCGCACAGAACATATGCTTTCTATGCTCGACGACATTTCAAAGGTCGGCTTTGATCAAATTGATCTTGCCGCGCCGATCCAGTTCGATGTTTCAGTGCGCTATCTTAAAGAAGATCCGTGGGAACGGGCTCGCCTGCTTAGCGAACGCGCACCCAACGTCCGCTTTCGTGGCTTGGTGCGCTCGAAAAATCTGGCATCGTTTGATTTTCTGCCCGACGACATCATTAAGGCCTGGGTCGAACATCTTTACGCCAGTGGTTTTCGTGTCATCGGTTCTTTTGATGGCCTCAACGATATTGATAATATCGCAGCAGGTTTGCGACGGGCAAAAGAGCTTGGTGCCTACACTTTCGGCGCGTTATCTTATTGCGAAAGCCCGGTCCATACTGATGAGCTCTATATTGCAAAAACAAAAGAATATCTGGAAAAGACCGATATTGACGCGTTTATGCTCAAAGATGCGGGCGGCCTGCTTACGCCAGAGCGGATACAAACGCTTGTACCGGCCATTAAAAAGTTGATTGGTGATCGACCGCTTGAAGTTCATACCCATTGTTTGACAGCATTGGGGCCGCTGGTTTGTCTTGAAGCGGTCGAGCAAGGCGCCGATGCTTTGCATCTGTCAATTGCGCCTCTTGCAAATGCCAATGCCCAACCCGCGGTTCAGGACGTTGTTCGTGATTTGAAGGCACTCGGCTACAAGATTAATCTCGACGAAGAACGGATTGCCAAGGTAAGCGAAAAAATTCGTGAAATTGCTGAAAACGAAGATAAGCCGCTTGGTGTGCCTGTTTCCTACAACGGTCTTCATTATATGCATCAGATCCCCGGTGGTATGCTTTCCAACTTCAAATCCCAACTTGAAACAGCCGGATTGTCTGATCGTTACGATGAGCTTTTGCTGGAGATTGCCCGCGTGCGCTCGGAACTGGCCTATCCGATCATGATAACGCCATTTGCCCAATTTGTCGGTACGCAGGCGGTTTTGAATGTCATTACCGGTGAACGGTATAAGATTGTTCCAAATGAAATCAAGAAATATGTTCTTGGCTATTATGGAACATTACTTGCACCGATTGATCGTGAGATAAGAGAAAAAATTATCAGCAATGGCGCGTCCGATATCGCCTTGACCCCTTCGCAATTGCCGCCAATGCTGCCGGATCTCGAAAAGCGTTATCCCGATGATACGATCGACATTCTGCTTTTAAGGGCAATGTTTGCAGGTACGCAGGTTGACGAGATGCTCAAAGCGAAAAAAGCGGGCGAAATTTCGGCCGAAGAAGGTTCTTTGTTGAAATTGATCAAGCGTGCCTATGAGCACAATAAACAAGGGGTGTTTTCGATAAAAACACCGAAAATGCAGCTTTTGATTGGAGTGGAGAAAGCCAATGTCAACCGATAATGAAACAATTAAAGAAATCAACGCAATCCTGAAATGGATTAATCTTGCCGAAGATGTCAAGGACTTCTATCTGAAGACCGGCGATATCGAGATCTCGCTTTCACGCAATAACACTTCAACACTGTTTTTATCGCCAAAAACACAAGCGGCCCCTGACATTGCCGCAAGCACCTCTGCGCCGGCAACCGTTTCAAAGCCTCAAGCAATACCGGCACCAGTTGCATCGGCACCCGATGTCTCTTCAAAACAACCGAGTCTTGAACTTGGTGAAGATGAAATATTCATCAAAGCACCGATGGTCGGCACTTTTTATGCTTCGCCCAAGCCCGGTGCTCCGGCATTTGTCAAGGTAGGCGACAAGGTAAAATCCGATACGGTCTTGTGTATCGTCGAGGTGATGAAGCTGATGAATAACATTGAAGCAAAGGTAGACGGTGTTGTGAGCAAAATTCTTGTCGAGAATGAACAGCCGGTAGAATATGGCCAGCCGCTCATGATTATCAAAACAAAATAACAACATTTTCCTTCTTTTTCGAGAAAGTTGAAAGACGCTTATGTCATCACTTGTCAAAACTGTATTAATCGCCAATCGTGGCGAGATAGCTTTACGCATTATCCGTGCATGCCGGGAACTGGGGGTATCGACAATTCTGGTTCATTCGCAGGCCGATGCAAACTCTTTGCCGGTGCGGTTGGCCGATAAAGCTGTCTGCATTGGCCCGTCACAATCCAATCTGAGCTACCGCAATCAACAGGCAATACTGGGTGCCGCAATAGCTTTTGGCGCCAAGGCAATTCACCCAGGCTACGGCTTTCTGGCGGAAAATGCGGCCTTTGCCAGGTCTTGCGAAAAAGAGGGATTGGTTTTCATAGGGCCGAAAAGTGATGTCATCCATAAGATGGGTGACAAGATCGAAGCCAAAAAGATAGCGATCAAAGCCGGAGTACCTACTGTCCCGGGTTCTGATGGTGCGATCAGGGATTTCAAACAGGCGCTGATTGTCGCAAAACAAATCGGTTTTCCGCTGCTTATCAAGGCTGCGGCAGGTGGCGGCGGCCGTGGCATGCGTATTGTGCAAGACATGTCAACGTTTGCAAATGATCTGTCGGAAATCATGTCCGAGGCAGAAACGGCATTTGGTGACTCGTCTGTTTATATCGAGCGCTATTTGACCAATATTCGCCATATTGAAATTCAGGTAATGTGTGATGGCAAGACTTTCCTGCACATGGGTGAGCGTGATTGCACAACACAGCGACGCAACCAGAAGCTTATTGAAGAATCTCCTTCTCCCGTACTTGATGAAACATTGCGCTTGCAACTGGCAAAGGCGGCTATATCATTATGCCGTGAAGTCAAATACACCAATGCTGGCACTGTCGAGTTTGTGTTTGATCTTAACGAGCGCAAATTCTATTTTATCGAAATGAATACGCGCATTCAGGTCGAGCATCCCGTTTCCGAGATGATCACCGGGTTTGATCTCATTAAAATGCAGATAGAAATAGCAAGCGGCATTCCACTTTCGGTTCGCCAAGACGACATTAAGATGACCGGTCATGCCATCGAATGCCGTATTAATGCAGAAGACCCTGAAAAAAATTTCATGCCTGGTCCGGGAACTGTCACCAAATTCCATATGCCGGGAGGTTTAGGGGTTCGGATGGATACGCATATCGAGGCGGGTTATGTCATTCCGCCTTTTTATGACTCGATGGTGGGTAAACTGATATGTTGGGGGCAAACGCGGCAAGAAGCGATTGCGCGCATGACTTCCGCCCTTGGTGAACTTGATTTGGGCAAAATTACCACGACCGCTTCATTTCACAAGCGATTGCTGCAAAATCCGCAATTTGTTTCAGGTGTTTTCAATACGTCATTCGTTGCCAATTTGATGAAATCGGTCGGTTAAAAACCATTCCGGCCAAATCAAAGGGCAATAACAGCATTATTTATCGGGAGGTGTAAATGAAAAATTATCGTTTTGATTTTACCGGGAAAACGGTCGTTATCACCGGTGCATTAGGTGGCTTTGGCGCAAAGGCTACACAAGTTTTCAAAGTCCTTGGGGCCGACGTAATCGGCCTTGAAAAAGATTGCGCACGCTACAGCAATACAGACAATATTGATCATCTTGTTGAAGTTGATGTTGCCAATCTGGCAAGCGTTGCTAAAGCACTTAAAAAAATAGATGAAAAATACGACCAGATTGACGTGCTGATTAATAATGCCGGTATAAGAGAAATCAAAACCATTCTGGAAATTGAACCCGATGAATTTGCACGGGTTATTTCGGTCAATCTTAATGGTACATTTTACTGTTCGCGTGAAGCGGCATTACGAATGGTAAAAAAGTCTGCCGGAAATATTATTTTGATCGCATCGGTTTGCAGTGTTATTGCTATGCCTAATCGCCCCGCTTACACTGCCTCCAAACATGCGATTATCGGTTTGACAAAAAATCTGGCAACTGATCTGTCGCCGCATGGTATTCGTGTCAATGCTGTTGCTCCGAGAACCATTCGCACGCCGTCAACAGAAGCCTATTACCATGATGCAGAATTTTTGAAAGATCTCGATTTAACGGTGCCGCTGGGATCACAAAAAGGCACGGTGGACGACATTGTCAATGAATTTTTGTTTCTTGCCTCGCCGTTTGCTGATTTTATGACCGGAACGGCTCTTGTTGTTGATGGCGGATGGTCGAATACCAAGGTTGTCGGTTATTGGCCAAACTCGCCACATACGAAAGCAAGCTCGGGAACCAAATTATAAAAGACTATCGGCTCGGCACTGTGAGTTGAAACATGGCGTTGATCTTTTAATGTGGGAATGTTCGGTGCAATTTTTCGTTTGCCAGCATCACGTTCACAAAGTTGGTCCGGCGCGTAAACAGCTAAAATAGCACTCCATTCGAGGAATAAACATGAGCACACCACTCGCACACAGCATCAATATAATGGCCGGAACACAGGCTGGTGTTTGTGTTGCACGTGGTCACCTTTGCCGATTGCCGGCAAAAATATGCACTGTCCTTGTTGGCATCAAAGAAAAAGCAAAAAAACGGCGTTAATTGATAACGGGCTGGCGAAAAAACCGGTACTTCCAGTAGCAGGAAAAGGGATTGAAGTAACCAAGAACATATCCATCCGATTTTTCTATCTATTTTGAATATGTTAAATATAAATTATAAAAAAACTATAAGTTGTTTACATTTCCGATTGGATATTTGTAATAAATATAAATAAATAACATTATTTCGCCAAATATAATTACGTAACTGCAATATAAATAACACTATACGAAACAAAAAACGAAAATCGATTTTAATTTAAGTGACAAAAATTATGTTAAAAATATATGATCTATTTAAAATTATATACATATTAAATATTAACTAACTAATTAATAAAACAAAAATACAATATTATTAACATAAAAATTAAAAAAGTTAATATATAAATGTTAAATATTATACGATATTAAAAATTATAAAAATATTTTTATTTTTATAAATTTGTAATAAAATTAAAAATTGCATAAAAGAAAATAAAAATAGTATCGAATAACCATGGGAGGGTGCTATGCCGACACAAGAGGCAAAAAAAGATGAAATTGAAATTCTTAAAATTGAAGCCAGTCATTCGGATCGTGTTCGTGCTGCGGTATCGGCTGTTCTGGGAAATGTCATGGAGTGGTTTGACTTTGCCGTTTATGCGTTTTTCGCGACCATCATAGCAGAGAAATTTTTTCCAAATGACGACCCTAATGTTTCGATTTTGGCAACTTTTGCAGTGTTTGGTAGCGGTTTTCTTGCCCGACCTGTCGGCAGCATTATTATCGGAAAAATTGCTGATACCAAGGGGCGTAAAGTAGCACTTATCCTTACAATCTATTTGATGGCGCTTTCCACCGTTGGTATCGGCTTTTTACCGTCATACGAGATGATCGGCATATTTGCGCCGAGTATGCTGATGGTATTTCGTTTGGTTCAGGGGTTTGCTGCTGGCGGCGAGTTTGGCGGGGCTACAGCATTTATTGTCGAGTGGGCTCCGGAAAATCGCCGTGGATTTTACGGTTCATTTGTTATGGCCTCGCTTTGTGCCGGGATGCTGTTGGGGTCGGCAGCGGCAGCCGTGGTCACATCATTTATGAGCACACAGTCGTTGGTTTTATGGGGTTGGCGTATTCCATTCCTGCTTGGTATATGCATTCTGGTCGTCGGCGTTTATATACGTCGCCAAGTCGGTGAACCGCCGGTCTTTCAAGAGGCAAAACAGGAAGGTGTGGCACAAAAAAGTGCCGCCCGAACAAATCCACTGCTCATTACATGCAAAGCCTTCGGCTTGTCGATTGCCTGGACAGGTTCATTCTATGTATTGTTGAGCTATATGCCGACATTTAGCGAAAAAGTACTCAATTTATCAAATTCGCAGGCTCTTTGGTCAAATACCATTGCACTTCTGGTAATTATTATTGCCATCCCGCTGCTTGGACTTGCCTCGGACATTTATGGCCGGCGGAAAATTCTGCTTCTGGCTTGTCTGTTTTTCATCGTTTTTACCTATCCACTGTTCTCGTTGATGATTCATTTTCCGACCTTTGCCGTTGTCGTAAGTTGTCAGATTATATTTTCAATTTTTGCCGCGTTTTATAATGGTCCGGCGCCGGCAGCGATGGCTGAAATGTTCAATACACAATCAAGAACTTTATGGATGTCGCTTGGCTATAGTGCATCCAATGCGATCTTTGGCGGTTTTGCGCCATTTATTGTGACGCTCTTGATCAAACTTACCGGTTCTCCCCAATCGCCAAGCCTTTACGTTATTCCCATATCTATTGTTTCGGCGCTGGTGATTTTTAAAATGCGTGAAACGGCACATGTGAGGCTTAAATAATTGACGAGGTGACGACAGGAGTTCCGCCCGATTGACGGGCGAAGTTTTTTGCTTTTGCAAGCATTTTGATGAATGTGTTTTGTCAAACCCGAACAGGCCGTCATTGCGAACTGCAATATACCAGTTTTGCAAGTAGAAAAATTAAAGGCGAAAAAGTGTTTTGTAAAAAGAACCGATGTCCATTTACAAACGTGGTTTTGCCAATTTAGTGCCGCGCGGCGCCGGTACAAAGCAAATTCAGTCTCGAGATAAAGTTGGCCGTTAGAAAGTCAGAAGCAATTTTTCGCGTCGACAAATTTTTGGAGTTTTTTCTAACACTTGCGGCGAAAAATAATCATTTCATGAATCGAGATGCGATATTTGCAATTGTCCCCCGCATAATAAAACGCCTTAAAAAAAACGGCTGGTTTTTGACTAAACGTCTAGCCACTTGTTGTTACCGAAATCAGATGGTTTTTGTGTCGGACTCGCATGAAATTTTATGTTGGGTGTCTGAGCTAAGTTGAGTAGAAGCTTCCAATTGCGGCAAAGGCAAGCATATTTTTGACTGCACCATTGTTGACCCGCGCCATTATGGCCGAGCGGGCGTTGTCATCGTGACCATCACCATCGGTCACGCTTGAATTTAACAATGGCACCATAAATCTTACCCAAAACCGTGAACGCTGCGGCCGGTTACGAGGGCGGCACAGCCGGTCTACGACCGCTGTGCAATAGTCGGCTGATGACTATTGTGTGGTTTAGATCCGACAAAGCTTCGACAAAATTACAAAGAAGCATACCATCGCGTTAATCGACAATCGATGCTGTCGCGCACATACGAAAACCGCTGCTTTCCTGGTCTCCTATTGACATAACTGTAAACAGGAAAAATCGACAAGAATTTTTATTCTTCTCATAATATTTAAAATAAAAATTCATTATATTGAAACAATTTTTATATATTGTATAGTGTGGCGATAAATCATATTTTGCAAAAGATAGGATTGTACAATGAGCAGTAATACAAAACATAATGTTCCGGCATTACGGCGGGCGGTAATGATTCTTGATTTACTGCAGGAAAGCAATGAACGATTGAACGCTGCCGATATTGTAAAACGGGTGAAAATACCCAAAAGTACCGGACATGGTTTGATTCATGTCATGGTTGAGTTGGACATGCTGCAACGCCACGTCGATGGCAAATTTACATTGGGTCCACGCCTCTCCAAATGGGGCAGCGGTTTTTTGTCCAATGTTGATCTGATTGAAGCTTTTCACCAGATTTCAATGGAAAGAGAAGACCTGCTTGCCTATACATTGACGTTGTCCATACCGGAAAAGAACGAGGTCGTTTATATCGCCTGTCGCAACAGTACGGCGCCATTGGGTCTGACATTCAGAATAGGAATGCGTCTGCCAATTCTGTTCACTGCGACAGGAAAAGCCATAATGGCTACATGGTCTGATGCCGAACTCGACAAGTTTGCAAAAACCTATCCCTGGTCAAAGCCATTGACAAGTCGGAGCATAACGACAGTTTCCCAATTGATAGAAGAGGCACAAAAAACGCGTCGTCATGGCTTTTCTATTGATGATTGCCAAATTCGCGACGGCATGATCTGTTTGGGTGGTGCGATAAAAAACCATACCGGTCAGGCTGTTGCTGGCATTGCGATTAGCCTGCTGGAAAAAGAAGCGACAGAGGATTTAAAAAAGATTGTCGGCAACAAAATAAATCAAACAGCATTGCAGCTTTCAAAACTGCTGGGTTATCAGAGTTGATCATTGATCAATATTGCCATTGGCCGAATGTGCATCAGCATTCTGAACCGCAGAATAAACGTTGCTTTTCAACTTCCCGATTTTCTAACCAGCAGCCTCGACAATGAATTGTTTGCTATTCTTCTCTATTACTTTGTGTCCGCCGGTTTGATGGAGGTTTTACCAAAGAATAGCCGGTTTGGTGAGGTGAAAAAGGTAAATGGCGCGCCTTTCAACCGGTTTTTCACACTCTTATCGGGTTTGTCCGTGGCGATAACAGGCACTTTATCAGCAGCATTGTCTGTGGCATCAAACATGCGTGCCAATAAAATTTCACCTGTTGAGTGGTGCGCATAAAACGTGTCTCAAAATCGCTTCACCTACTGGAGCTGATCTGGGGGGCACTATTAGCATTTCTGGCCGCAACTGTCACTGAAGGGCAAAACTCCAAGCCTATAACAAAAGACGCACATCCAATTTTAGTTCTCCATTGCCACGAGTGCTTCTTATTCTTTCCCCGGATTTTTTCATTGAATGCATCCGGTGCGCGGGTCCCCAAGATCTTTATAGTTTGTCAAACACCGAACCCATACGTGGGCTGAATAGTCGTTCATACATTTTTAACAAATAAAGATCTGTTGACCCGGCAATATAGTCACAGATGGTTCTATAATCTTCTTCGGTACCGTTAATTCTTCTTGCGACATCTTCAGGTAATAGACGCACGGGATCAGAAGAAATTGATTCAAAAACCGAAACAACCATATACTGCCCTTTAAATTCGAGATGCTGGACACTCGGACTGGAAATAACACATTTACTGACAATTTCTCCGAGCTCTTTAAGAAATAACCTTTGCGGTTCTTTAAGTTTGACTTGGTAGCGTAATAACGGTTCGCAAAATTCAAGTTTTTCTTCAAAAGTAATTGCAGTTATAAAATGTCCGACAAGGCGACTGATAAAGTGCTTTCTGCTGGAGCTGTTTTTAAATAATTCATTTACAAAATAGTCATAAACATCGCCAACGATGGAATCCTTGTGTTTTACATAATCGAGAAAGTCACAACAAACAGCTTTGTCGAATAAACTTAGGAATTTTTCTTTGCTGATCAGGTTCATTGCAATGGCATCTTCAAAATCATGAACACAATACGCAATATCGTCAGCCAACTCCATAATAGAACAGTCAAGAGATTTATATTTGGGCTTATGGTGACCTTTTTTCTTCGTTTCTGTCGGCTGAAATTCTGTGTAGCTTTGAAATAATTGCCGGTCATGACCCGATAAAGGTGCCAAAATCCAATCGACAACATCTTTTTCACAATCAAGGTAGCATTTTGGAGGTCTTGAAGTCTCCTTATTGATAAAACTGCTCGTGGATTTAACAATAAGAGAGGGCTCAAAACATCTTACGGTGCTATAGCTACAGGGATATTTCAATATACCAAGCAAGGTTCTACGCGTTAATGCAGCGCCACATTCGTCCGAGAAATGCTCTAACTTGGACAAAATCCTCAGCGTTTGTCCGTTACCTTCAAATCCGCCATGATTTCGCATGCAATAATTTAAGGCAACTTCACCGCCGTGCCCGAAAGGAGGATGTCCCAAATCATGGGCAAAACCAATTGCTTGTATAAGGCTTCTATCCGGTAGATATTGGGCTGAAAGATATGAAGAATAATCTTCTTGCAGTTGTTATGTTATGCCAGCACAAATTTGCGCGACTTCCAATGTATGGGTTAAGCGGGTACGATAAAAATCACTGTCACCCAAATTTAGAATTTGCGTTTTTCCCTGCAGCCGGCGAAAAGACGAAGAATGAACAATGCGGGCATAATCGATGTCAGACTGGGAACGCGCATCGCGATCAGATTTTTTCCACTGAACCTGTCTGGCATACCATTGTTCCCCGTTATCTTTCCAGTTCATATTGTCTCCTTCCGGATTTTTATACGGTCATTCATGCTGAAAGATTACGACGATAAGATTATTTTGTTTAAGTGAACTGATTAATATTCATTTGTAAAGTGGTATTTTTTAAACATTTTACATCAATAACAATATAGATTAATTTAAGTCACATTAATGAAAATAATTAACGGCCTTTTGAAGACGTTGGCGAGTTCACATGCGAGGTGCAACACTCCTGAGCACTATGGTATTGCCCGGTTT
>NZ_CALYQK010000044.1 GCF_945285465.1 uncultured Bartonella sp.
ATTCGTTACACAAAGCATATAGGGCAAGGGTTTTTTTTCAATGCCATAAATACTTTTTTGGACGACTTCACGATCCTCGAGTGTTATTATCTGACCATTCAACGCTTTTAGCGCCGCTGTTAAAAATCCACCAGTTCCACAAGCAAAATCGGCAATGCGCTCGCCCAATTTTGGATTTAAAACTTCAATCATAAAATCAGTCACCGCACGGGGTGTGTAAAATTCGCCGGCATTGCCGGCGCTTTGCAAGCTTTTTAGAATTGTTTCGTAAATTTCACCAAAAGCGTGTTTATCATCATAGTCATTAAAATTGATATTATCGACCAAATTAATCAGTTTACGAAGTGCAATGCCGTCTTTCATATATTGATTGGCATCTTCAAAAACTGTTTTTACAATTGACTGCCTAATTGGTGTATCAACAGTAATATCGAGATTTTTAAGTGTCGGAAATAATGTCTGGTTGACAAATTCCAACAGCGGCTCTCCCGTAAGCGCTTTGCCGTCATTTTTATCTTTTGCCCAGTTTTTCCATTGAAGCTCGTCTGGGATAATGGACTCATAGTTTGGTTCTGTGAACGACCAATTTTCCTCTTTAGCCCCATAAATCTTTAAAAAAATCAACCATGTCATTTGCTCCATACGCTGCGCATCGCCGTTGATGCCGCTGTCCTCGCGCATGATATTTTGAGCTGATTTTACAAAGTTTGTTAAACTCATCTTATTTTCTGGTTACATTCTCGAGGTGGCCATTACATAGGCCTTTTTCATATTTTAGAAATTTGCAAACATCAAGGTTGATTGAAAATAATACGCCAAGCGGGCGGTAGCCATGGAAAGAGCTGACGAGATTTGATCGTATTTAAACTGACGATTGCTAAAAGCAATAAAATCCCAGCGTTTAACAAAGAACTATCATCAATGGTCTTTTCATCTTTTGTTTCGCTGATTTTTTAAATTCCCGGGCCCATTTGCAAAACGGGCAGCATAATGAAATGCTACAATACTAAGTAATTTGCAATTGACATCTGCATTTCATAGTTTTTTGTTTTCTTAACCCCACATCTTCATCATCAGCAAATTGTGGTTTTTTCAAAACCTTCTCCCCCCTATTTGATTATATTGCTATAGCTCACAAGATGACCTTGCAAAGGTTTTTCCAAAAATGGTAAAAATTCCCAATAATTAACTTTTCTACCGATGAAATTGTGTAAAACGTTTATTTACGAATATAATAAACAGAGTTTTATTAACTTTTATAAAATTTTTTAAATAAATAAAGTGTTCCTATTGCAAAAAGAGCAACATCAAAAATTAGTGGACGCGACCAAAAAAGGGTATCATGCCCATGATTACAATGTTTTTAACACCTTGCCATTCCGCGCTATCGTTGACGAAAATAACCGCTGTTAAAATGGAATATATCAGGCGGCGTTTTTTTAACCTTACATTGCTTCTTTCAGGTTTTTGCCGGGCCGGTCGAGCGAGCTAAAAACTCACGCGTTGTGCCGTCAAATTTTATGTGTCCCTGATCGAGCACAATGACACGCTCGGTTAAATCGAGAATATCAAAACGGTCTGTTGTCACAACCATGGTGGTATCGGGCTGCAAAATATTTTTCAGCACATTGGCAACACGCATTTCCTGACGTTGCGACAATTGCGATGTCGGCTCGTCAAGCAGCAATATTTTTCGTTTGGTCAGTGCCAGTCGCGCCGAAGCCAACATTTGCCGATGGGCGGGATTGGGATAAAACCCCGCATCACGCCACGTGACTTCCAGCTTGTCGGCAATTTTCATTTCGCCGCTGACAAGGTCAAGCTGGTGCAGGATTTCTTCACATTGTTCGCGGCTATGATAGTCTTCAAGACAAAGGAATTCGTAAACAGAGCTCGCCAGCATGACATGTTCCTGCCATGAATAGTGGATGAGATGTTTGATCGACTGGTCGCCGGCATGAAGCGGGCGTTTTGAAAACGAGATTGTACCCTTTTCAAGGGCAAGATGGCCGGCAAGCAGCTTCAATAAAGTGCTTTTGCCGCTGCCATTGGCACCAAAAAGCGCAAGTTTTTGCCCCTTTGGAATGACAAGATCAATGTCGTCGAGAATGACTTTATCGGTGTTATAGGCAAAAGTGCCATGCTCGATCACCCATAACGGTGTTTTCAGATTTTCATATTTTTCCAGATAGATCGGCTGGTCCTGACTATCATGGCTTTCTCTAATAAGCACTTTTAGCCGCCGGTAGGAACGACGCGCACCATAGGCCTCGAAAACAATGCTTGAAACTGCAAATAACGGCATCAACATGCGTCCGGCAAGCAAAATTATGGCAAAAATCGCTCCCTGATTCAACACCCCGGCCAAAACCAGATAATAGGCCATGACAACAATCAGCACCAATTGCGCTCCATTGATTGCATAATTCAACCGCTGGAAGGCGGCACTGCGTTGATAACGCTTTTTCCACGCCTCGATATCGGTTTCCGAATCGGCCATATAGCGATCGCTGACAACATCGCCTCGGCCTATAATCGACGAAACGGCCATATCCGTTGCTGTTGGCGGGTCACGGTGCAACGGTCTTTCACTAAACGAAAGTTCAGCCTGCCGCCAATAATAATAGATGATGCAACATATTATGCCGATGATAAAGAGCGGAACAATGACCACCCATTGCCCGAGAATGGCAATAACCAGAAGAAACAGCAGGATAAACGGTACATCGATGACATTGAGGTTTAACAACATGAAGGCAAAATTGCGCACCACGCGCCAGTCATCAAGAGCGCGGAACTGGGCAAACCCCCATTCATTAGACTGGCTGGCATTAACGTGCAACAGACGGCGGACAATATTGGGCTCGATAGTGGTATGAACGCGCTGCACCAGAGCGATATTGAGCTCTTGTCGTTTACGGCGAAGCAAAAATTCGATGATAAGTGCCAGAGCCACGCCGACCGAAAATGTCCATAATGATGCCGAAGCAAAAGCCGGAAGAATGCGGCTATAAATGGCATTGAGATAAAGCGGTGTCACAACAATCATCAGATTGATGAAGATCGAACCGAAAAACAGTTTCCATAAATAGGAAACAGCGACAGGATCAGACAAAATGAGCCGTCGCAAATCAAAATTGTCAAGCAGGCTGGCCTTGAACAGCTGATATTGGACAATGCACTGGTCGGTTGGTTCGCCGCTAGTCTGCTCCTTCACCTCGCCGATCCCGTTTTTGTCAGCCGGCAACAGAGTTTGCGGACGCTTGTCCAATTTCACAATTTCCGCATCCGGCACCGGCGAAGCACACTTTTCCTTGCCAACAACCGTTGCCGGATATTTGCCCTCATCGGTTTTGGCATTTTTTTCTTTGTCGGGCTGATCAAGGAAAACAAAGGTGCCGTCACTTGCCACCTCGACGGCACGGTAATTGCCCGCCGGGGTAAGAACAATATAAATGCCCCCTATTTGCAAAGCCGACCGTTTATTGACACGGATAATATGCACACCCAACTGACGCTCGACGAGCTTTATCAATGTTTCATCACCCGACATCGGCAAGGTGCGAATACGTTGCCAGTGGAAGGGAAGAGAACCGCGTATTTTGCCACACGCAGTCTCCAGAGCGTCAATCAGAAGGGTCATTCTGTTCTTTTCCAGTTATGGTAAGATGTCAGAACACCTGCCACGATTAGCAAGCGTCATAACATCACACTACATTGACGGATGGCTTTCTTGCAAATGTGTATTGTCTCCTTGCGAGCCTCTGATAACCTGAATGTCGTTGCCGGTATCATTGCCTTGCCGGTCGTAGGCATGGTAGATTGTCGTATTGCCATCGTTTGTTTGACGCCAATCCCACTTACCGTCACTGTTATTGTCCAGCCGTGAGAAGATATCGGCATTGGCATCTTTGCCTTCAACGCCATTCAAGAAAAACTTGGCATGATAATGACCATCGTCACCAGCCGCCCCATTCATATAGTCATTGAAGAACTTGTCGAAATCAACTTTGACATTATCGGATTTATCATCAATAAAGCTGATACCCTGCACATTCTTGTAGCCGGATTCGATCGTATAATCAGAAGCCGTGACAGCAACATTCTGCTTTTTCAGCATATAGTTATTGCCACCCTGACCGTCGAAACCGATAAGTTTATCAGTGAATACTACAGAGTCATTACCTTGTGTGCCCTTGATATTATTGATATTAGCTATCGTATCTATATAAGACAAGTCGCGTTTTATACTACTATTATTCATATCAACGGTAATCGAGTGGTAGGCATCAAGCTTGCTATAATCAAGAAGATCGCCATTGGTATAGGAACTATTGGTTCCCCCGTGGCTGATGAATATATCCTGACCACCACCACCGAAAAATTTATGGCCACCGGCTTGGCTGCCTTCAAAAATATCATTACCGCTTGTACCGATAATCGTTCCGATACTTTTGAACTGGTCGTGCCCTTGTGTGCCCTGAGCCACGTCGTTGGCGTCGAAACCGGTAAATCCCTTTACCGTCGTTCCTGAAAAAGAACCGGTCATTTTGACGTAGACACCGTTAATTGTCTGGAATGTTCCATCACCATTCTGATGGATATAGTCGTAATGGAGAGTGTCGTTTTGCGTGTAGATTTTGTTGTCGCCATTGTTGCCGTCAATATAGCTGATGCCATCTTTCGATGAATTGGCAACCGAATAAAACGTATCGGCCTTGTAGCCGCCAATCAGGCGCCCTTCTGTGCCCCAGCGTCCGGTGATTTCATTAATAAAATTCAAAGCACCATTGGCATTGTTGATATCGTGGAGAATATCTCTCAACTGGTTGCCGTCACTTCCCTCCCACAGCGTTGTCGCATAGCCTTTATCAAGGTCGATTGTCAGAATTTGGAAATTCGGGTTGATGGTGGGATTACTGTCCCACGCAGCCATCTGGTTGCGATCCTGGGCATTAAGGTCGGCATCTGTCGGGTTAATGCCATTATAGAAAAGTCCGTCAATGCGCCCGCCTATATTCGGGGCTCCGACAAAATAGGTGTCAGAACCGCCACCGCCGTAATAAATATCGCCGCCTCGCGTGGCAAGAAAATAATTGTCATGGGCATCGCCATAAATCAGATCAGCAAATTTCGACCCTATAACATGTTCGACATTTTTGACATCGCCACGCGCCATACCGGCAGCAATGGACGCGACACCCGTTGTCTCATCGTAATTGACCTGTGACCGGTCGGCAAAATTGTTACTGCTTTGCGCAAGATTGATATAGATTCCTTCGCTACGCTCGTTGGGGTCAAATGTCCCTTTATTGCCATTTTTATCGGTGTTTTCGACGACATCCTGAAATGAGATCCAGTCATTTTCTTTGCCGCCATCGCTGCGTGTTCCACCGTCATAGACAAGAGTGCCCTTGCCGACATAAACAATATCGGTATCTGTTCCCCCCAGGATTGAAATTTTGCCTGTCGAACCGCCAAGGAAATATTTATCGATACCACTTCTGTTTACAATTGTTACATCACCCTTGGAATACTGGAAATAGTAAAGACCGTTTGAGGTGACACCAGCAGCATCAGCATCGACACCACTGGCGGCTGCATCGGCACTTGTAATGCCATCGGTTATTTGCACTTTGGCTGATGAATATTTGAAATCGAACTTGTCTTCAATCTGTTCGTTATAGTTTTCCATCTTGGCGCTATTGCCGGTAATGGTCATCTGGCCATAAGAATTGTAGGAGACTCTCTGATGGCTTGAATCAACCGAATTGGTTCCGCCATCGTAAATTGTAATATTGCCTTTGGCATACTGGAAATTATAACTGTCTTCGCTATTTTGATCGACAATTTTTACAACGGCCGTATCGCTGCCGGAATTGCTGAAATCATAATTGCTTGCACCCGTCTGATCTTTGATCGTTACCGTTTTGATATTGGAATGGGAAAAGTTGTAATTATCGCTGACACTCGCACCATTATAGGTTCGATTGCCACCATTGTCGGTTATATTGACGGTGCCGCCATCAGCATATAAAAAGTTGTAATTATCGCAGCCGGAACCATCAACAATAACAACATCGGTATTGCCGATTTTGTCACCGGCATTGGATGTTCCGAAATTATATACACTGTCAGGATTACCCCACGTATGATTTGACGAGCTATTATCGTTAATTGTTACCTTGGAATCCATAACCTTGTTAAAATAATATGTATTGGTATCGCTTTTGCCGTTCTCGTAAATGGTTATGATGCTCGACTTCGCATTGGTAAAATTATAATCATCACTATTATTGCCGCCGTCACCATCGGTAATACGGATTTTTGTATTTTTGATATCGACAAACTTGTAACTGTCGCGTCCTGCTCCATCGGTTATGTCAATATTATAATTGCCGTCATCTGTCAGACTGGTAGCGGTTGTACCGCTAAAGTCATACTCGCAATTATTTGAATTATTCGAGATCGTAATTGTATTGTATTTCGTTGTTATAGAATTCTTGAAGTAATAATAGTCCGGTGAACTATCGGCATTAATATTTACTTTTGTTTGTATATTGTTGAAATAAAAATAATTCTGCCAGCGACCATTATCTTCAATTGTAACCGACCCCCCAATCGCGCCGTTGAAATAGTATTTGTCCTGCCCGACATCATCCCTGATATAGATATTACTATTTGTCATATGATCATTGGAATTATTCATATCGGAAAAGATATATTTATCATCGTTACCGTTACCGGTATCGCGTATATTAACATAGGCGTTATTGGCTCGCAAAAACGAGTAAGTATCATTTTTCTGGTTTGTATCATAGATTTTGACTCTGGTTACAATGTCACTATTGGCATCGCCCAGATCATTAAAATTATAGTTGTCGCCACCATAAGAATCCGAGATAGAAACATGGTAATCATTGCCACTTAATGCCGTTGTCGCTTTAAGATTATTGAAATTATAGGAATCGCCGTCACTTTCGCCGCCCGTATCACTGATCGTAATCAAATTATTTCCGGTCAGTGTGATATTATTGAAGTTATAGCTATCGATACCTCTGCCATCAGAAATATTCACTTTGGTGTTTGAATAGTCGAAAAAGTAGGCATCTTTGCCGACACTTGGATTACTGGATGTATCAGTGTCGTTAATGGTAATCGAACCACCTTTTGTCCGTTCAAAATAATAGAGGTCATTGCCGCGACCATCGTTGATAAAAACATTGCTATTTTCAATAAAGTCGGTTGCATTCACATTATTGGCAGCCGATTGTGAAAAATTATAGATATCGTCCTGATTATTAACAACACTACTGGTGTTGCTGCCGGAATCGGTAATTCTTATTAATGAATTTTTTGTGTTATAAAAATTGTAGATATCCTTGCCAACTTCCCGATCGGTAATTGTGACATCCGAGTTATTTGTATCATTGAAATTATAAGTGTCATTTCCCGCACCATTTTCGTCAATCTTGATCTTGCTTGCCAGCCGGTTGAAATTGAAAATATTGTCGCCACCCTGGTCTTTGAGCCAGACATTGGTCGCATCGCCTTCAGCCAGACTTACCGAGGTGATATCATCAAAATTATAGATATCGGCAAAACTGGACGTGCTATTGTCAAGAATGGTAACCGTATTGTCTTTACTGGTGACAATCTTGTTAAAGTTATAGCTGTCGGCACCATCCTGATCGGTAATAATTACCTTTGTTGCGCTTTCGGAAAAATCATACTTATCATCCTGAACGCCGCTTTTACCATCGGCATTGCCCTGGTCAAATATTGTGACCACGCCGTCTTTTGCCCGCTCGAAGCGATAGCCATCACTGCCGTTTTCATCGGTAATTGTGATCGCACTGTTGTTGATATAATCTGTTGCGGTGGCGGCGTTATCATCGGTTTTTAATATTGCAAAATCATAAATGTCGTTGCCACTGACAGACGTGCCATTATTACTGTCATTAATCGCAACCGTCGCATTGTTTATATTGTGAAAATTATAAATGTCATTGCCAGCGGCAAAATCATCAATACTGACAGAGTTGGAGGCACGATCAAAATTATATTTGTCGGCACCGCCAGAATCGGTAATCTTGTTAACCCCGGTTGAACCACTAAAATTATAAGTGTCATCAGACCCGTCTTTGCCGCGGTCAACAATGATATTATGTCCGGTCGAATTAACAAGATTGTACAAATCCTGACCATTGCCGGCAAAAAGCTGGTTGTTACCACCCGATCCTGTTATCTGGCCGCTGTCATGATCAACCGTCTGCATGTCAAAAATATTGTTGCCGTCAAGACCGTCGACATAATATGATGTCGCTGTGCCACCGCCAATAAAATGGTCGTCACCGCGAGTTGCAACAAATTCGGTAAAATTCTTTACTGTCGCAATATCGCCCCTTCCCAGATCGGTTATTGTTTGTTTTTCCGCATCAAACTCCAGTCCGAGCCGGCTGTTTAACCCATCCTGAATTGCCAAAGGATAGTTGTCGCCAAAAATAAGACGATTGACACCGCCACCCCCATCATAAGAAATTTTGTTGTTGAACTCGGACGCATAAACCGTATCGTCACCTTCGCCACCGTAGATTTCGCGTGCATTGGGTTTATTGCTCAAGACAATAGCATTGTCGCCGTTAACAACGGTGTTTGGATAATCCCCGTCATAATGATTGGTAAATTCGGCTTTTGCTGTTGTTTCATGGCCGTTTGCATCAACCCAAGTAATATTGACGCTATTTCCACGATAATCGGTACTTGCCTTATAGTTGATAAAAACTTCATTATCTTTCAATTCAATGCCATATTTAGCAACAAAATCGGCATAATCGGGACTGCCTTTCCAGATAGCAGTCATACTGTCGGGCACATTGGTAATGTTTTTGATCGTCTGCCCGGAAACAGACTGCCCGCCAACCAACTGGTCGAACGTAACAATACGCCCCAACCGGCGGTAGAGATTGTTGGGATTATCGTTGGTATTAATCTGATGATATTTAAATGCATCATTATCGGCATGAATGACAAAGCCGTTGTTTTCCCCCTCGGTTCCACGTAAATCAAGAATGGCCGGTTGACCGTATTGTACGCCGATATCCGGATTTGTCCGCGCTTCGTTCGAGCCACCCCCCAAACTCCATATCGACGACACCGTACCATCATCATGGCTGACAGACGTTTTGGTGTTGGCTATTTGATAAAGACGGGCAACCTGAACATAAGGAAAGCCGACTTCCGGTTTGTTATCATCATCGCCATTGGGCGTCGGTTTTGTCGGCATCATCGGATCCGGCATCTCAACTGCCTGACTAGGCTTTCTGGATGGCGTGCCTGAAGATTTTGTCGAAACAACCTGCACCACCTCTTCGCTCTCGGATTGAGCCGGACCGATGAACTCGGAAACCGATATGCGTGCGTCGCTGCTCTTGTTTACAGTTTGGGTCGAAGCCAGTTCGACCGCATCCCTGTCGGAAGCTTCACTGGGGGCAGACGACTGGACAACAACAAGCGGGTCACTATCGCTTTCGCTTGCCGCGTTATTTTCTTTAATATCGCTCAGTTCCGGCCCTGGCTCGATAAGGTCGGCGCGTTGAAAAAGCTCATTTGACGAGACAACCGTTCCATCGGCAAATTTAAGATCGAACAGATTTTCGTGCATGGATGCCATCTGGGCGGCCTGAACCAGAATAAGCTCCGAACCATCCTGCGTACGAATGACAACATCACTACCACGGATAATAATTTCAACTTGTGAAATAGCCAATGGCACATCGTTATCCGAATAGGTGTCGACAAGAACAGATACACCATCTTTTTTTGGAAAAGGTAACTTCATTTCACTATAACTCCAATAACCACTGGCTTCAAGAATGGCACTCCGGCCATTGCTCGATTTGTTATTAATATAGTTCTGTTCTTATTCAAAAACAACACTACAAGGCTTTACCTTCACTCGCTAAACACCACCGACATCCCGTCAATGAACGGTTTAAAGAGATATTGTAAAAAAGTCCGTTGCCCCGCCAACGCGAAAGTTTCAACAGTCATCCCCGGAAATATCTTCAGTTTCTCGTTCTGGTGGGGATCCATTGTCACCGTCACTTCATAATAGCGACCTTTTTCCTCTTCGCCAACCGCATCGGCACTGATAACAGAAACTTTACCTCGCAAGGTCGAGCTACTATAATTGGAGATTGCAAGCAGGCGCACACGCACCTCTTGTCCGACCCACATCCGGTCACGATCTTGCGGATTGACTTTGACATCGGCAACAAGGGGAACTTCACTCGGGGCAATTTCGAACAATTTTTCGCCCGGGCGCAAAACAGCACCGACATGAGGCATGACGACCTGCTGGATAACACCGTCAACGGGTGATATTATTTCCGAATTTTTAGCACGTTTCTGGCTGGCCTCCCACTGCGCTCGGGCAGTTTCAAGCTTTACCTGAACCTCGGCAAGTTGCTTATTGGCATCCTCATCAAATTCGGTTCGATACATCGACATTTTCAATTTGGCTTCATCACGGGCTGCCGTCATTGCGGGAACCTTTGAACGGGCATCGGCCAAAGTGCTCAAAACCTTCTGATATTCCAGTCGACGTTGGACAAGTGTCGCCTCGGGAGCCGCACCGCGAGCCACCAATGGCTCCAACAATTTGATATGCTGGTTGGAAAGCTGCATTTCTGCACCCAAATTTTCAATTGCCACGGCATTTGAAGCAAGCTGGGCTTCCTTTTGTTCATATTGGGTTTTGGCAATGGCGATCGACTCGCCTAATGCACGCCGCCTTGCATTAAACAGATTGATCTCGTTGCTATATATCTGTGCCAATTTCTCGTTGTTTGGCGGCGCCGGATCAAATTCTTTGCCAGCAAGCTCGGCGCGCAAACGCTGTTGGCGCAGCTCATAGGCACGAAGAGCAATAAAGTTGCTTTCATTATCTTCCGAAACAGTCAGATTTTCGACATTGGCCAGAACTTGTCCGGCCTTGACAGTTTCACCATTGGTTACCAGAAGCTGCTTTAATACACCACCTTCCGGATGCTGGATTTCGATATTATGTCCTTCAACACGGATAATTCCGTGGCCACGCACCAAAACATCAAATGGCCAAAATGCAGCCCATAAAACGACGGCCGACAAGCAGCAGAAAAAAAGCAGGTTTGTCACCGATATTTTCTTAAACCTTTGAATAATTGCGCTTATTCTACTGCGTATTTTTGTCATTTGCATTTTCGACACGTAATATGATGAAGTCGTCTTTATTGTCAGGGACAATCAGATTATCAAACCTGATATTTTTGATAATAGCACCTTCTTTTTGCAACACCGCCATCGTCGCTACGGCACGATTTACTTGCATCAATAACGTATCACCGGTTGACAAATCCACACTACGGCCGACCGAAAAAATTCTCAATTTATCAGTTGCCAGATCTTTCCTGTATTTTTGCGCCCAGGCGCGTACTTGTTCTTTCTGGGCATTGGTCAGATAGGTTCTGCTCAACTCGATATTCATACGCAAATCGCCCGGACGTGGTTGCAATACCGAAGTATCAACCATCACAATCGGCAATTTAGCGGCAACAAGTGTCGAATTGCCAGCCTCTGTGCCCTTTTCGTCAAACTTTGTGGCTGCAGAACTTGCCATTGTCTTTGTATCTTGAGGGTGTTCTTCAGTTTGTGTTTGCGACTGGGGCTTTTGCGGTTCTACTTTCTTCGGGCTCGTCACTTCTGCTGCATTGGCGGTTTCGTTTACTGGCAACTTTCCTTCGTTCACAGCCGTTTGAACCGTCTGCTTTGCCTGATTTTTAACCGGTTCACCAGAAGCTCTCGCCTCGCTTGCCGGCATTTTTTCTGCCAATGGGTTCGTCTGATCCTTTGATGCTGGTTCAACACTTGCAGCTTGCGGCGTCTGTTGGTCTGTCGCCACTGTTTCAACTGGTGTTGACGATGCTGTTTTCGGTTCTCGCGGCACGGTTTCAACTGGTACCGATTGGCGCGTTGTCGCCCGGCTTACCACAGTTTCGGCAGAAGGTGGCGATTTTTTACCGCTATCGGTGCTACTGCTCGAATTAACAATTTTCGACGTTGCAACGATGACCTGAAATAACAGAGCCAGCAAAAGAAAAACCATCAAAAGAACGGTCAACATATCCGAATAGGCAATCCAGATATTTTCACCACCACGTCTCTTACTCATGGTCAACGCTCCACCAACTGAAGAGCAACAAGTCCTTCACGTGGCTTGCCGGCAAGATAATAAATACTGAACACAGCACGTAAAAAACCATAACGGGCATCAATAGCGTCTGTACGCGAGGTAAAATATTCGGTTTCTGCTGTGATCAGATCGGAAAGTTTACGGTCTCCTAGACGGAATTCTTCAAGATAAAGCCCACGGGTTTTTTCGGCTTCCTTGGTGGCTTCCTCACTGATTGTCCATTGCTGCGAAGTAATGTCGATGTCGCCCAATAATGCGCGCACCTCATCATTGACTGTCGCCCGTTCCTTGCCAAGCTGGGCTTCATTGACGTTAACCTGCGCATAAGCTTCGCGAATTTTTGCTTTTTTCGACAAATCAAAAATATCGAATGTCAATTTGAGCTGGACACCACCGTCAGTATCGGAAATATTATAAAGATTATCGACGTTTTCCATCGAACGCTTGTAATCAATGGTCAAATCGAGCCGTGGTTTCAGGTTGGCCTTGGCACCCGCCACACCTTTCCGGCTTCCTTCCAGTGCCGCCCCGCGTGCCAGAACCGCCGGGTTATTGTCGGCAGCATTGACTGCAACTTCATCAACTCCTCTAACTGCAGGTAGTGCCATGCGTTTTGCCGGCACAGCATCAACCTCGATGCCAACCAGAGCATTGAGCCGTTGATGGGCACGCGACAATTTAAGGTCAATGGCTTTACGACGGTTGATTGCGTTGCTCAATGCCAAACGACCACGAACAGCATCAGACTGAGGCGAAATACCGCCAGCGACACTTTCGGCAATTGTTTTATTCAAAGCTTCGATTTTTTTGACATATTCTATTGCCGCATTTACCTGCTCGGTATAGGCTTGCACTGCTAGATAGGCAATTGTGGTGTCATACACAACAGTCAGATCTTCGGCATGTTTGGCATGACCGCTGGCACGCAAATTATAGCTTGCCGCTTCCTTGTCGGCATCGCGGCGGCCAAAATCATAAATACTGTAGCGCGCCGAAATGCCTACATAGGCCAGATCGTCAAAATCACGATCACGACTGCCAATGCCACCGTCATAACGCAGATCCGGCGCGGTAATTTCTGCACCGACCGTTGGATAAAATTTCGATTTTGCCTGATCGAGGCGACTCTTTGCTATATCAAGCTGGCTGTTTGCAATCTTGATTGTCCACGAATAATCGGCGGCCTTGCCAAGTGCCTCGGACAGGGTCAATGTCTGCTTGTCACGTTGTAAAGCACTTTTGGACTTCTCGTTTCGGTTCTGATCGTTGGCCGGCTGTTTTTTGCCCGTCGCAGGCTTCTTTTTCTCAGGCGTCTTTTGCTTGCTAACCGGTTGTGTCTTTTCTGTCGGCGGGCTATCTGCCACCGTTGAAGAAGGCTGCACATTTTGCACGGCCTGGGTTGTCATTGCATCGACATTTGAACGTATTGCATTGTTTTTGCCGGCAGCGCACCCTGTCGAAGTGATGCTGCAACTGACAAGCAAAGCCGACACAAGACGTTTTATATTTGTTGAGCAATTCATCACAATCAGCCTTTCGTTCGTGAATCATCACTCATCGTTTGTGCCACGCGAATCGCCGATACAATCGAAACACGAGCTTCAGTGAGTTCACGCATACCTTCCATAATAGCATTCTGCTGCCCACGCATCACTTGAACCGCTGTTTCTATCACTTCGGCGCTTTTGTCTGAATGGGTTGCAAATTCGGAAGCGTATTGAGCAATTGACTGGCTGTTATTTTCAATTCCCTTGAGCTGATTGACAATTGCTCCACTATTTCTGTCTGTCTGTTCGGCTAATTGCGATGCATATTGGGCAATTGACCGATTGCTATTTTCAAGCTCTTTAAGTCGCTCGACAATCGCCTCCAGACCGGTTACAAATTGAACCCTTATCTGATTGACACTTGCTATAGCTTGCCCCAAGGTTTCACTATTGCGATCCTGCGCTTCTGTTCCACGCGCAATATAGGCGGTATTGGTTTTGACAGTGTCATTAAGATCGCTCAAAACTTGATTGTTGTTTTGCGTCATCCCCAAAAGCTGTTTCATCGTCACTTCGCTATTGGCAACGGTCGCTAAAATCGTGTTGATCGATTGTTTGTTATTTTCTGATTGCAAAGCTATGGCATCAAGCATCTTTTCCATCGTATCTTGCTGGTCGGCCTGCCCTTGAACAAAATTGCCCGATACTTCAATAAACTTTTCCGTGTCAAGACGTGCCAGTTCGACATGGCGCGAAAGGACCGCAGCCAGCCGGTTGATGGCACGGGTTGTCGCATCAACGGTATTGTTTTCGCCAACCATCCGCGAGGCTTCTTCACCACTGGCGACAAACGACCATTTTTCTATATCGTAAACCCAGCCATCGGTGGCGCGCCCTATAAAGTGAGCAACCAGACCGGTACAGATAGACGATCCAAGTCCGAACATGGAAGATGAAAAAGCCGTTGCCATGCCACCCAGAGGTGCCGCCAATGACGTAACCAATAATTTCGCCTGCACTTCGTCCTGGGTGGAAAGCAACTCAATCGAGTTACGAATACCCTCCATCGTAAATGTCAGACCGAAAAAAGTACCAAGCAAGCCCATAGAAATCACAGCACCCGCAGCATAAAACAAAAAGTCGACGCGCCAGTCGAGTGCTCTGGAAACCAGAGCTATCGCCGAATTTCTCTCGTCTTCATTAAAACTGATAAGATCATGCAGGCGACCACGTAGCAGCCGCATTCCGCCCCGCAACGGCGGCTCCTCCTCACCGCGGGGGAAATGTCTTTTGATAATTTCCCATTGTTTCATGCCAACTTTTATATAAAAAACATTAAAAAGAGTATATAACAGAACAATTGCATCAAAAGTTGCAATTATACTATTGAAGATGATATTATGTGAAATAAAATCGCCATGAAATAACAAAGTATACGCTAGTACAACAACAGATAACAGTGTAAGTACTAATGAAAAATACAATACCGAGCGCGTTGATCTCATATAAAACCCCTTTGATGCCGAAATTGCATCTTCAATCAATATTTCACTTCATCACAAACAATCAATATTTCACTTCATCACAAAATAAAATCTCATTGCTAAAAATTTATTAACCATGAATTCAATGCCCATCTATCTGTGCTTACCAAACCGGAATCGCTTTTTAAAAGATGATAAATCATTTTGAAGTAAAATGTTTGAATGATCAATCACAACACATTCTATACACCATTAGCTACTATAAAACCACTTTCTTAAAAAAGTTCTCCTCGGTTATTACCCCTTCCGCAATAAGTAAATTTTCTAAAACATCGACCCCTCGATGTCAACGCTTGAGTCGTCGGTTAAACAGGAAACCCTGTGAACCAAAAAGAATTTACATTCTAGCCAATTACGGTTACCGGCCACTATCTATAGCCGCATTGTCCACTTTATCTATATCGGCAATTGTCTGCCGGTTTTGCAACCATACAAAATCTGCTGCAAATGTGAAAAAGCTTGTGACAAGATTTCACAGATCTCGCCTGCGACGTTTTTTTTCATCAACATTGGTTGCACTAACCGCAGAGCCGATCAATTCCGTGTATTTTCTGTTTGATTGAGTTTTTCTTCACTGTTTTTATAGAGAACTGACTAATGTGTGATTTGTGTTTGATGCGTAAAGATCAGGTGGCGCGCATATCGGCCTGACTTTCATTGGCGCACGGGCTAGCGCGTGTGGTTGACCAGTTGCGCATCTGCAGTGCCCTTATTGGCGCCATCGAACAAAGCTTTGCTGGCGACACAATCGTCTATCGGCTACGGTTCGCA
>NZ_CALYQK010000045.1 GCF_945285465.1 uncultured Bartonella sp.
TCTTTCTTCAAAACTCAAATGCGAATAACATGACATGGCAACACTCCACAGTTACCAAACCGGGCAATACCATATTGCTCGAGAGTGTTGCACCTCGCATGTGAACTCGCCGTCTTTTATTGTTTGGCGCAAATAAGCAGGATTAACGATTTACATTTCTGTTATCTGCCTCTTTCACAATTATGAATGAGGGTAAAGACATTTTGGTGCCAGCAGCATTTATTGCTGCGGCTGTCGTTTATTGCTAGATTAACAGAATTTCTCTCTGATTAGATGGAAGAAATTGTCCAGCTAACAATATCGGCCGTTACTTTTTTGAACGCATTATCAAGAGCGGCGACATATTGATTATTGCCGGTGCCAGTTACCGGAGACCGGGCAGAAAAAATGTGTGAAGCAATTATATTGCCATTGCTGTCATCCATAATTTTTACTGCAATTTCCAAAAATGCAACATCATGGCCATTAGCAATATTGACGTCAAACGACCGTATATCGGTGAGAATCTGGTAGTTGATTGCCAAACCATCGCCCGGGCGTCCGACGCCACCAAAATGGCCGCTATTATCAAAAGCTTGAATCAAACGCGCCTGAATAAGATCAGGCAGACGGTCGCTCCATTGCGCTTTTTTCAAATAGGCCAGAGCCGCTCCTTGTTTAATAACGATATCTTGCCCGTCAAAAGCTTTTACCGCATCCGGTTTGTCGATTAGAATCTGTATCTTCTTATGTTTTGTCGAGTCGTCAGTCACCACATTATTCACGCCCAGATCAAACGTATCACGCGGCTGGGTGCCACATGCGGAAACAACGCCCGCTATTACAGCCAGTCCCAGTGATATTGACACAAAACGCTGGTATTTTATCGCTCGCACGTTCATCGACGTGTTCTCCCATCATATTGAGGCACCGTTCCTGATCCTCCGAATAATATTCTCTGTGGATCACGTTCAAGATCTGAAATTGCCCTTTCTATCCGATCAACCGATCGCCGGCTATCACTGACAAGTGCTTCGACATTCCTTAGGCCCTGCCCTGAAAATCGTTCAAGATTATCGGCAATAGGCCCTATATGTTCGTTAAATGTATCAGCGGCCTTCTGAATAGACGCAAGTGTTTCCTGAGCCTGCACAATAACGCTATTGCGATTGTCTGGGGATAGCATGTCATCCAGTTTGGCCATAATTGAATCGGCTTTGGCCGAAGCAGTGTTGAGCCGCGTCATCATCTGTCGCGTATCATCCAGAATTTTCTGAACATTTTGGGTATTGTCGTTTAGAGTAATAGAAAAATTACGGGCATTTTTGACCGTATCTGTCAACGGTTCGCGAACGTCTTTCATAAAACGTTCAACTTCTCCCAAAGTAGAGTTCGCACGGGCAAAAATGTCTTGTGCAGTGGCAAGCAGGTTGTTAAATGTTGAGGGATCGGCATCTATGCGCGCAACCGTATCTTCTTTCTTTGCTTCTGCAAGTAAATTTGGTTCCTTGAGACTTCCACCCTTCAGTTCAATAAAAGCAAGACCGGTCAGCCCCTGAAAACCCAATGTTGCAACAGTCGAACGCGTTATCGGAGTTGTTCCGTTAACTTCTGTTTTCGCAATAACCATATTAGGATTGGTATCATCGAGAACCAGACGGCGCACTGTACCAACACGGATGCCATTAAAAAACACCTGGCTACTTTCACCAAGACCGGTAACCGAACCGGGTATGCGCACATCAAGAGGTTCAAGTTGATGTGAATCTCCCATTCTGGCAATAAAATACACAATCATAAACGCCGCAATAAGCGTCACAACAGTGAAGATTCCAACTGTTACATAATCTGCTCTGGTTTCCATCTTATTCTGCCGTTTCTGCCATCTCGTTTATTGCAGTTTTAGGGTGGTTATCTCGCAAAACAATTTGTCGTGCACGTTTCCCGCGAAAATAAGATTGAACCCAAGGATCGTCAACCTGCAACATATCTTCGATTGTACCTTCTACCATAACCTTTTTATGGCCAAGAACCGCTATTCTATCACAAACGGCATAAAGACTATCAAGGTCATGGGTTACCATATAGACGGTTAATCCCATAGTGTCGCGCAAATCTTCTATCAACATGTCGAAATCTGCTGCACCAATTGGATCAAGACCCGATGTCGGCTCGTCTAAAAACACAATATGCGGATCAAGTGCCAGTGCGCGCGCCAAAGCGGCGCGTTTTATCATGCCGCCAGATAGCTCCGAGGGATATTTTTCTGCTGTATCGGCTTCAAGCCCAACCAAGGAAATTTTCAAACGCGCAAGTTCATCCATCAGTTTCGGTGAAAGATCAAGGTATTCGCGCATTGGAACCTGAATATTCTCCAAGACGTTCAATGCCGAAAAAAGAGCACCATGCTGAAACAGAACCCCCATACGCATATCAATCTCGACTTTTTCCTGGTCGGTTATTTCATCAATATCTTCACCCAATATCTTTATGTGACCGGATACTTTTTTATTTAGTCCCAAGATTGTGCGCATCAAAACCGATTTACCGGCACCTGACGGACCGATAAACCCCAAAATTTCACCGCGGTGGATATCCAGATTAAGTCCGTCGAGAACCTTTTTATTGCCGAACTGAACTGTAACATCACGAACGGAAATGACCACACCTGATGTAAGATCAAGCGTTGAGTGCTTTTTCCTGTTTTTTTTCATCGGGCGCACCTCTTAGAAATTGATTGCAGCATAAAAAACCGCAAAAAATCCATCTATCACTATAACAACGAAGATAGATTTGACTACCGACGATGTTACACGTTGCCCCAGTGATTCGGCACTCCCTCCCACCTTCAACCCTTCGACAGAAGCAATAATTCCGATAATAAGTGCCATAAACGGTGCTTTAATAAGACCGGCAAAATAGGTGGTTGTATAAACAGCATCGTTGAGCCGCGTAATAAAAGCTTCATAAGAAATATTTGAATATAAATCGGCAACAACCGCAGCTCCGACCAAAGCCGAGATATCTGACACAACCGTCAACAGCGGTAAAATGACCGCTAACGCCACAAGGCGGGGAAAAACCAGAACACCAATCGGATTAAGCCCCATAACTTTGAGTGCGTCCGTTTCCTCACGCATTTTCATGGAACCTATTTCGGCAGTAATTGCACTTCCCGATCGTCCTGCTATCATGATCGCGGTCAGAAGAACTCCCAGTTCACGAAACACAAGTATGCCGACAAGATCAACAACAAAAATTTCGGCACCGAATAATCGCAACTGAAAGGCACCTTGCTGGGCTATAATGGCACCGACAATGAAAGACATAAGAATGATGATTGGCACGGCACCGACACCCATGCGATCTATTTGAGTGACAACAGCAGGTATACTTATACCTGAACCACGCCCCCTCTTCATTTGTGAACCGCGAATCGTCGCACCCAGAATGTCCATAGCCAGTAGAAAATCGTGATAACTATTGACGACTCTTTCGCCCAAGGTGCCAAAAAACCTTACATATGCTGGTAACTTAGGTTCATCAAGTGTGTCATCCTTATTGGCAAAGGTTTTACCAACAGTCACAAGAAGCGAATGCCAAGAGTCTTTTGTTCCTTGTAGTTCGACGGGGATATTACGTTCCCTGAGTTTTACATAAAGCCTTTCCAGAACCCAGGCACCGGCAGTATCAAGTGTTTTAATATTTGATGCATCGAGAATGGCACTTTTACAATGCGCATTTTCAAGTTTGCGCATTTCATCATCAATCAGGTTCACCGTATGGGTGTTCCAACAGCCTTCGCAGAAAACAGTCAACACATCCTCGTGAATATGATGTTCCACGACGGCAGCTTTTTTGATTATTTTTTGTCTCGGATCGTTATGATCACTCATTCAATTTTCCAGTACCCGATCACTTATGGCGATTCCCTTTCATACAATTTTTAAATATCACCCACAAAGATTAATGTCTTACTAACTATAAAGTTTGCAAAATAACACATTCGTGTAGATATTCCCCCTTTGCCTATCATGACAGCACCCCCGAGCTTGAACTATAACAGCAGAGCTTTAAGGTGAAATACGAGATATTCCAGATGCAGGTAATATTGAACCATCTCATCGTTTTTAGACATTGCAAGAAAAGAAGACGGATATGGATTTAGGTTTAAAAGGACGGACAGCGATTATATGTGCCTCGAGCAAAGGTTTGGGAAAGGCCTGCGCTTTTGCTTTGGCCAATGAGGGGTGTAATGTCATTATCAACGGTCGTAATGCTGATAGTCTTCACCAGACGGGCAACGAAATTGCACAAAAAACCACAGCGAAGGTCATCGAGGTTGTCGGCGATATTTCAACGCCGCAAGGACAAAAAGCAATACTGGAAAAATGTGCCGATCCTGACATCTTGATTACCAATAATCATGGTCCGCGGTTGCGCGATTTTAGGGAACTTGACCGCACCGCAATTTTAGATGGCGTTGTACAGAATATGGTAACACCGATCGAGCTTATCAAAGCCGTTATTGACAAAATGGTTGGCAAAAAATTCGGCCGGATTGTCAATATTACATCAACATCCGTCTATGCGCCTATTGCCGGGCTTGATCTTTCATCCGGTGCGCGAGCTGGCCTGACCTCTTTTCTTGCCGGTATTGCACGCACTGTTGTGGCCGATAATGTTACCATTAACAATCTCCTTCCCGGCCCTTTTCTGACCGATCGCCTGAAACAGAATTTTATTGCAGCCGCACAAAAGACGGGATTGAGTGTTGAAGAGGTTGCCAGAACACGTAAACAACAAAACCCGGCACAACGATTTGGCGAGCCGGAAGAATTCGGTCAGGCCTGTGCTTTTTTATGCTCAAAAAAATCAGGTTTTATTACGGGGCAGAACTTTATTATTGATGGCGGCGCCTATTTAAGCGCATTTTAGAATTTTGGCAGGTTATTATGGCGAAAGACACAAAAACACAACGGCAGGTCGAACTTGACGAAGCAGCACTTTTTTACCACCATTATCCCAAACCCGGCAAACTTGAAATACACCCGACAAAGCCACTTGGTAACCAGCGTGATTTAGCGCTCGCCTATTCGCCCGGAGTTGCCGCGCCATGCATGGCAATTCATGATGATCCGAAAAAAGCTGCCGAATACACATCGCGCGCCAATCTTGTCGCAGTCGTTTCCAATGGCACGGCCGTGCTGGGTCTTGGCAATATAGGGCCACTTGCTTCAAAACCGGTTATGGAAGGCAAAGCGGTTCTTTTTAAAAAATTTGCCAATATTGATGTTTTCGATATCGAAATAAAAGCCGATGAGATTGCCCATATTGTAAAGACCGTTGCCGCATTGGAGCCGACTTTTGGTGGAATTAATCTTGAAGATATAAAAGCACCCGAATGCTTTGAAGTTGAAGAACAACTCAGAGCGAAAATGAATATTCCGGTCTTTCATGACGATCAGCATGGTACCGCAATCATCGTCGGCGCAGCCGTTACAAACGGCCTTGCCCTTGCCAACAAAAAAATCGAAGACGTAAAAATCGTAGCTTCAGGTGCAGGTGCTGCGGCATTGGCTTGCCTTAATCTCATTGTTCGACTTGGCGCAAAAAAGGAAAATATCTGGGTCAGCGATCTGGACGGCGTCGTTTATGAAGGGCGTACGACATTGATGGACCGCTGGAAAAGCGTTTATGCCCAAAAAACGGATGCCCGCACACTTGATGATATTATCACTGACGCCGACATATTTTTGGGCGTTTCAGCAGGCAATGTATTAAAACCGGAGATGGTAAAGAAAATGGCTCCCAAGCCATTAATTTTGGCTCTTGCCAATCCGACACCGGAAATCATGCCGGAAGAGGCACGTGCGGTAAGACCTGACGCGCTCATCTGCACCGGACGTTCCGATTATCCAAATCAGGTCAATAATGTTTTATGTTTCCCCTATATTTTCCGTGGTGCACTGGATGTCGGGGCCACGGCCATTAACGAAGATATGAAAGCGGCAGCTGTTCATGCAATTGCGGCGCTGGCAAAAGAAGAACCCTCCGATGTAGCAGCACGCGCCTATTCCGGCGAAACGCTGAGTTTTGGTCCGAATTATCTTATTCCCTCGCCCTTTGATCCGCGTCTGATTCTGCGCATTGCGCCAGCAGTCGCCAAGGCAGCAATGGATTCAGGCGTAGCGACACGGCCGATTAAAGATATGAATGCCTATCTTGATCAGCTAAACAGATTTGTATTCCGTTCCGGCCTCATTATGAAGCCTGTTTTTGCTGCGGCAAAATCTGCCGAACGCAAGCGCGTTATCTATGCCGACGGCGAAGACGAACGTGTATTGCGGGCCGCACAAATTGTTCTTGAAGACCAGACAGCAATACCCATTCTTATCGGCCGTCCCGAAGTTATAAATGCAAGGCTCAAGCGTTTTGGTTTGCGCATCAAGCCGGGGGTGGATTTCGAGCTTGTCAATCCTCAAGATGATCCGCGATTTCGCGACTATGTCGAGTTGTTTTTACATTACACCGGCAGGCGCGGTGTTACTCCTGAAGCGGCAAAAACAATTGTCAGAACATCAACAACCGTAATTGCTGCTTTGGCCGTTATGCGCGATGAAGCCGATGCGATGATTTGCGGTCTCAATGCCAGATTTGAAAGAAACCTCCAACTGGTCGAACAAATCATTGGTCGCGCTAATAATGTTGGTCAATTTTCAGCTTTAAGTCTTTTGATATCTCAAAGGGGCACGCTCTTTCTCACCGACACCTATGTCAATACCGACCCGACTTCGGAACAGATTGTCGAAATAGCGGCCCTTGCAGCCGAAGAAGTGCGCGGCTTTGGTATCGAACCGAAAGTGGCTCTGCTTTCACATTCCAATTTTGGTAGCAAAGATACAGACTCGGCCAAGAAAATGCGTGAAGCTGCCAATATATTGGCACAGCGTTATCCTGATCTTCAATCGGATGGTGAAATGCATGGAGATTCTGCTCTTTCGCAAATTCTGCGCGATCGTGTTTTTCCCGGTTCTCGTCTGAAAGGCGAAGCAAATCTTTTGGTTTTCCCTAATCTTGACTCAGCAAATATTACCCTTAATGTTGCAAAAAGTTTAACCGACGCGTTGCATGTCGGGCCAATTTTATTAGGCACATCGCGCCCGGCTCATATATTGACGCCTTCTATTACTTCACGCGGAGTTGTCAATATGACGGCGCTTGCTGTTCTTGAAGCAAACAAGAAGTGGAATCATAAGCAAACAGTCAAAAGTTAAATTTGATCACCACCGCTTCCAGTTCGTTTGCCGCTATTGAAGCGGGCGTTTTCTTGCTTTAAAGCAACTGTAAGCCGGTTGGCATCCAGAAAGAGGAACTGGAATATTGTGTCTTGGGATCAAATAGCGTCGTTAATTCTGTATTAAGCCTTTTTTTTGCTCTAGAAAGACGCTAGATAGATTCGTAGAATAGGCTGTTTGATAGCCGTAACTAATAAAAGGAATTGCACATTGTCCTCTACGTTTGACAAAGTTGCCGATATTATCGCTGAAACAAGTGAAATAGATCGCAGTACAATTACGCCGGAAAGCCATACAATCGACGATCTGGGGATTGATAGTTTGGACTTTCTGGATATCGTTTTCGCTATCGACAAGGCTTTCGGTATAAAAATACCGTTAGAGCAATGGACACAGGAAGTTAATGAGGGCAAAGTCGGGACAGACGAGTATTTCGTTTTGAAAAATCTTTGCGCCAAAATAGACGAGCTTGTTGCAGCCAAGAAAGCCGGATAACAGCCTATAATGTCACAAAACCATTCTGTCGTCATCACCGGCATAGGATTAGTCAGTTCACTGGGTGAAGGTGTGGAAAAACATTGGGAATTGCTCAATTCTCCGTCTACCGCACCCAATATTGATGTGAACAGTTTTGCCCCCTATACCGTCCATGCACTCTGCGAGGTTGACTGGAGCAAACAAATCCCCAAGCGTAGTGACCAACGGCAGATGGAGACATGGCAGCGACTGGGCACCTATGCTGCCGGTCTGGCTTTGGAAGATGCCGGTGTAAAGGGCAATCTTGATGTCACATCGACGATGGATATGATTGTTGCTGCTGGCGGTGGTGAACGCGACATTAATGTTGACGTCGATATTCTCGGTAAAGGACGCACGTCTTCAAATCGGGAAATAATGCTCAACGAGACGTTGTCAACGGAGTTGCGCCCTACTCTTTTTCTTGCCCAATTATCCAATCTGCTAGCTGGCAATATTTCGATTGTCCATAAAGTTACCGGTTCTTCACGCAGTTTTATGGGAGAAGAAGGAAGTGGCCTTGCTGCCTTAATGATCGCTGTTGCCCGCATAAGATCCGGCCAGAGCACACATGCGCTTGTCGGTGGTTCCTATAATGCACAGCATTATGACATGCTGCTCGGACAAGAGCTGGGCGGACTATTGAAACGTGACGGCTGGGCACCCGTCTGGCAACGGGAAAATTGTCAAGGTGGTGGTCTTGTTACCGGCTCGGGCGGTGTTTTTCTGGTATTGGAAAGTAAAGAACGCGCCAAACAACGTGGTGCAAATATCTATGCGGAAATAAGCGATTTGGTTACCGATCAAACAAACCGCGAAAAAGTACCCCTTTCACAAACTTTGGAAACGATGTTCAAGCGCATCAAAGGGCAATCCGGTTTTATCGTATCCGGTGCTTCGGGTGCAAAAGGTGTTACAGAGGTCGAAAAAGATTTATGGGAAAAATCAATGCTTCCCTATCGTGGTATTTCCACTTTGTTCGGCCATTGGCGTGAAGCGCAATTTCCTCTTGCTGTCGCACTCGCCGCCCTGACTGTGAAAAAAAATCATGGCTTTAATGCGTTGAGTGAAACAGAAAAGGCGTTTGAAGGTAAAATTGAAAGTGTCGTTGTATCGACTGTTGGCACTACAAGAGCCGAAGGTATGGCACGGCTCATAGCTGGCTGAAGGATTTGTAATGGATAAATATACCGATCATCTGGGGCGGCCAGTCGTTGCAATTACCGGCGCCGGAGTTATCAGTTCTTTAGGCCAAGGCAAAAAAGAAAACTGGCAGAAATTGGTTGATGGCGTCAGTGGTATTCATTTGATTACCCGTTTTCCAGTTGACGGGCTGACAACCCAAATTGCCGGTACGGTTGATTTTCTTGCCGAAAGCCATTTTGGAGCTTCGGCATTGTCCGAAAAATTGGCAACAATTGCCGCAAGTGAAGCTATTGAACAAGCTGGTTTTAATGAAAAAGAATTTGGTGGACCATTATTTTTGGCAGCACCGCCTGTTGAACTAGACTGGAAATCGCGTTTTGCCTTGGATGATGAAGTTGCTCGCGATCGGGAACCCTCTTATCAGGCGTTTTTGGACATATGTAGCAAAAAGCCCCATCAGGCTTTTTTCCAGACAACACAATTCGGACATATTGCCGAGCGTCTGAAAGATCATTTTGGAACTATTGGCCTTCCTGTCACATTGTCGACAGCTTGTGCATCGGGAGCCACAGCGATTCAACTGGGTGTCGAGGCGATAAGACGCGGTGAAACTGACCGCGCTTTGACAATTGGAACTGACGGTTCTGTTTCAGCTGAAGCTTTGATACGTTTTTCGCTGTTGTCTGCCCTTTCGACCCAAAACAAAATACCTGAAAAAGCCTCAAAGCCGTTCAGCCGTGGTAGAGACGGATTTGTTATGGCAGAAGGTGCTGGGGCGTTGGTGCTGGAATCGCTCGAAAGCGCTATCAATCGAGGAGCGGAAGTTCTGGGTATTCTAGCCGGATGTGGTGAAACTGCCGATGATTTTCACCGAACTCGTGCCAAACCGGATGCATCGCCAGCGATCGGTTCGATAAGAGCAGCTCTTGCCGATGCAGGAATTGGTATTGACGATGTTGATTATATTAATGCCCATGGCACATCGACACCGGAAAATGAAAAAATGGAATATCTGGCATTGGCTACGGTGTTTGGTGATCATATTGATAACGTTCCTGTTTCGTCGAATAAATCCATGATCGGGCACACATTGACAGCGGCCGGTGCGATTGAAGCAGTATTTTCATTGTTGACAATCAGAAGTGGTATATTGCCCCCGACAATCAATTATGATGATCCGGATCCGGCCATTCCGCTTGATGTTGTGCCTAACAAAAGCCGTCAGGCAAAGGTGACCTCTGTTCTTTCCAATTCTTTCGGATTTGGTGGACAAAATGAAAGTCTTGTTATACGGGGCTATAACGGATAACCCTTCGCAAAACGACTTTCTCCGGTAAATTGTTTTTAAGAAGGACTAGTGATGCGCGCATTACAACTACTTGACGACAAGCGTCTTGAATTAACCGAAGTAGCACCGCCGCCTCCACCCCGAAATGGCGAAGTTACGGTCAATATAAAAGCTGTTGCCCTTAACCACATTGATGTTTGGGGCTGGCGTGGTATGGCATTTGCAAAGCGCAAATTGCCACTGACTGTTGGTGCTGAAGCATCGGGCGTCGTTCAATCGGTGGGAACTGGTGTCGGAAATCTGGAAGTCGGGCAACTCGTCTCTATTTACGGTGCAAAAACCTGCGGGCTTTGTAAAGCTTGTCGCGAGGGACGCGACAATCTTTGTACACATGTCAGTGGTGTGCATGGTTTTCATATTGACGGTTTCGCCTGCGAGGCTGTCAATTTACCGGCTCGCCTGCTTGTGCCGGCACCACTTGAGTGTGACGACATCGCCGCAGCAGTCGCGCCAATTACTTTTGGCACTGTCGAGCATATGTTGTTTGATAATGCCAAACTTGAACCTGGCGAAACAATTTTGGTTCATGCCGGAGGTTCCGGTATCGGCTCGGCAGCAATTCAATTGGCAAAACGCATGGGCTGCACGGTAATTACCACTGTCGGTTCCGACAGCAAGATTGAAAAAGCCAAAGCCCTCGGCGCAGATTTTGTAATTAACTATCGCGAAGACCGATTTGAAGGCGTTGTAAGAAAACTAACCAGAAAAAAAGGTGTCGATGTTGTTTTTGAACATGTTGGTGCCGATACATGGGCCGGCTCGATGCTTTGTCTAAAACGAGGTGGCAGGCTAGTGACATGTGGTTCGACATCCGGTGTCTCGACATCCATGAACCTGATGCAACTGTTTCAACAACAATTGAAAATTTTCGGTTCTTTCGGTTGCCGGATGGAAAACATGGCAAATGCCATGCAAAAAATGGCGCAAGGCATCGTTCATCCGGTTATTGATACGGTTGTTGATTTTAATGATATCGAAAAAGCACTGAACCGCATGGAAAGCCGTGATGTATTCGGCAAAATAATTTTGAAAATTGATTAATGCAAAAATTACGTTTCAAACTTTTTCTTTTTCGTATTCGCACTAAGCTCAAAGACTGGTGGGACTGGTCTTGGGCACATTTTGTCGCTGGTTTATTATCACTTATGCGTCATTTACCGGCAAAAGCCGGGATTGGTTTTTTTTGCTGGTTCGCTGGTATTGTCGGACCTTTGGTCCCTCGTCACCAGATCGCACTGGCAAATTTGCGAAAAGCCTATCCGGAAAAAGACGACAAGTGGATACATGATATAGCCGTCGAAATGTGGAAAAATATGGGGCGGCTTTTTGCCGAATATGTATTTCTTGACAAGATTTTCGACTTTGACCCTGATGCCAAAAAGCCCGGATTGGTTGAAGTTTCCGGAATTGATATTTTTATCCGGTTGAGGGATGAAAAAAAACCTCACATTTTTTTCACCGCTCATACCGGAAATTTTGAACTGCTGCCAATTTGTGCGGCGACTTTCGATCTCAATGTTACCGCGCTTTTCCGACCGCCAAATAACCCTTATATTGCCAAACGTGTGTTGAAAGCCCGTCATACGGCAATGGGTCATCTTGTTCCCTCAAAAGCCGGTGCTGCCTGGGCACTTGCCGGCAAGCTTGCCGAAGGCGAAGATGTCGGCATGCTTGTCGATCAAAAATTCCGACGGGGTGTCCGCGGAACTTTTTTCGGCCAGCCTGTTCGCACCAACCCATTATTGATCAAACTTTCCAGACAATATAATTGCGATGTCTACCCGGCTCGTTGCATCCGGTTACCTGGCGGGCGTTACCGGCTCGAACTTTATGAACACATTGATTTGCCGAAGGACAAAAACGGCAATATCGACGAGGTAGCTTCAGCACAAAAGCTAAACGATATTGTTGAATCTTGGGTGCGCGAATATCCCGGCCAATGGATGTGGTTTCATCGACGTTGGGATGATTGATCTAGTCGTTGACAGCAACCATAACGTCCGATGACTTGATAACGGCCGCAGCCTTTTCACCAACTTTCAGTCCTAAATCATCAACAGCTTCATTGGTAATAGCTGCCATCACAATTGGCCCGCCAATATCAATCTGGATATGAGACGTTGTCGCACCCTTTTTTATCGCAATAATTTTTCCTTCAAGAATATTCCTGGCACTAATACGCATGTGGTTTCTCCTTCAGTTACAGGTTTATTTATAACCATTTGGGTTCTTTACCTGAAAATTCCACATGTCAGCGCACATCTTTTTTAAATCTTTTTCGGCCCGCCAATTCAATTTTTCAAAAGCAACCGTCGGATCGGCATAAAACTCGGCAATGTCGCCAGGTCTTCTCGGGCCCACTTCATAGTTAATTTTCTTATTCGATATGTGTTCAAAAGCTTTGATAACATCCATGACACTATAGCCCCTGCCCTGACCGAGATTGATGGTTTCGCAGCCAGCATGACCGAGCATTTCCAAAGCACGTAAATGCCCTTCTGCCAAATCAGTCACATGGATATAATCGCGTACACCAGTGCCATCTTTGGTTTCGTAATTGTTGCCCCATATCATCACTTTGTCACGACTTCCTGATGCCACCTGTGCTATTATCGGCATGAGATTATTTGGTTCGCCCTTCGGATCTTCGCCAATGAGGCCACTTTCGTCCGCTCCGACTGGATTAAAGTACCGCAAAATTGCAAATGACCAGCTCGGGTCGCTAGCGTAAAAGTCCCGCAACATATTTTCTACGGTCAACTTTGTGCGACCGTAGACGCCGACAGGATTGAGCGGATGATTTTCGTCATAGGGCAAATATTTCGGAATGCCGTAAACAGTCGCTGTCGAAGAGAATACCAGTTTTTTTACACCGGTCGATTTCATCGCCTGTAACAGGCGCAAACTGCCAACGACATTACAATCATAATAAAGATCCGGCTTTTTTCCGGATTCGCCAACAGCCTTAAGTCCGGCAAAATGAATAACCGCATCACATTTATGCCGTTCTATGACATATTCGACAAAATTCCGATCGCGTACATCACCTGATTCGTTGACAGGAGCGCGTCCGGTAATCAGCTCTATCCGCCGTAACACTTCAGGATAACTATTGTCAAAATTGTCGAGAATGACAACGCGATAACCCGCCTTTAAAAGACTTACGCAACAATGCGATCCAATGTAACCTGCACCACCAGTTACCAAAATACTCATCAAAAAACCTGCTCATTATAAGACATGTGACTTTTATGATAGAATTATCTATTACTGACAAGGCTGACGAAAGAATATTATCACTATTCGTTTTACTGCTTGAAAGATACTAAAAAATGAAACCATCAAAAGATATCCGACGCCTTAACGAAATAATGGCAGCTTTGCGTGATCGGGAAACCGGCTGCCCATGGGATAAGATACAAGATTTCAAAACTATTATTCCCTATACGATTGACGAAGTCTACGAGGTTATTGACGCAATCAACCGCAATGACAAATATGACCTATGTGAAGAACTTGGCGATTTGCTGTTACAAGTTGTCTACTATGCACGCATGGCCGAAGAAGAAGGAAGCTTCAATTTCGACGATGTTGTCTATGCAATAACCGAAAAAATGATCCGCCGCCACCCGCATGTTTTCGGCAATGACAAACAAAAACAAACGGGGCTGATTGACGAGGCTTGGCAACGCATAAAAGCACAAGAAAAAACAGAACGACGAAATAGGCGCACTGCCGCGGGTTTGCCCGACGATACGCCGACCGGTTTTCTTTCTGATGTAAAAACGGCTCAGCCCCTCGACAAAGAAGCGATAGCACTTCAGAAAAAAGCTGCGCAAATAGGTTTCGACTGGTCAACACCGAAACCTATTTTCGACAAGTTTGATGAGGAATTGGCCGAATTGAAAACCGCACTTCACTCCGGCGATCACGAACAGATAGAGCAAGAATTCGGTGACGTTTATTTTACACTTCTCAATCTTGCACGAAAATTAAACCTTTCACCCGATCAGTGTCTGGCAAAGGCAAATAAAAAATTTCGCTATCGCTTTGGTTTTATCGAACATGCCCTTAACAAAAATAACAAAAGCCTTGATAAAGCAACGCTCAATGAAATGGAAGACCTCTGGAATGAAGCAAAATTGACAGAGCGTAAAAAATAATTTTTACTTTGCTGGCTCTATCGACAATAAAAGCGATTTTTCGTCGACCTAATCCCAATAAAGCAATTATTCCCGCGACCTTGGCGCACAGACCTCCGGTCTGTCGCACTTGCGCCACTTTAATTTGTCGAATTTTATGCTTATGTATTTCAGCATGACGGCCTTCCAGAAGGTAGTCTGCTCACAACCACAATCAACTTATTTTTGCGCCTCATTTTTGCGCTTGTGTTAGCTCTCGTTGAGACACCGGTTTTATTTCAACAGATAACCCGCAACCGCACGCCGAAGTCTGGTTGGGATTGTTGAAGACAAAGCCGGTGTGCAGTGTTGTAACCTCGAAATCCAATTGTGTTCCCAAAAGAAAAAGAGTCGCTTGGCGTAATACAAAAACACGAGCACCATCCTGCTCAACCTGATCAGCATCTTCGATTTCTGATTGTGCCAATTCGACGGTATATTCCATACCGGCACAACCACCCTTTTTAACGCCGATCACAATACCATAGGCATCATTGTCTTCCATGATTTCGCGAATGCGCTGTTGTGCAGCATTTGTCATAGTAATCACCGAGAAACGAGCCATCTGATAATTTTCCTTAAAAACGAATTTATTTTGTAATTTGGTCGTTTGTTATGTTCGCGTCAAGACACCAAATTCGATTAGAAATTATTAGTTTTAACCAATGACATATCAAAAACTGTGCTAAGGTGGCAATCATTCGACCTGTTTTGATCTTCATTTGTCATTCGAGGTTTAATAAAGCCGATGCGCGCTTCAGTTCTATTAGCGATTATGATTTTTTGTCTTAATATATTTGGCGGCATTGCTGATGCCGCCGATATAGAAAACGGTAAAATTGTCTTTAAACGCTGCGTTGCCTGCCATAATGCCGATAAACCTGACAATAAAATTGGTCCGACATTACAGCATATCATCGGACGCCAGGCGGGTAGTCTTGAAGGCTACCGTTTTTCGCCAGCAATGGTCAATGCCGGAAAAGAAGGTCTGCTATGGAATAGAGATACATTGATAAACTATCTCCATAGCCCACAAACTATGGTTAAAGGAACTCGGATGGCATCAATCCGACTAACCAATGAAAACGACATTGATGACCTGATAGCCTATCTGAACTCGGTTTCTTCTTCTGGCAATGAACAATGACTGAATGTTTCAAGACGTTCCGCGTGACTGTCGGCTCGGCTTGTTTTGCAAGAATAATCTAAAATGTCTCGATTGCTTCAACCATTTTCTCAGTAAAAACAATGCAGCCTAATGATTTCTTTAAAAAATTGAGATTTCTGACCCAGTTGTTGAAGACTTGAAACCAACCAGCCAACGAGGAAGTTCAATAACGGCCATATCAACAATTGCATCAAATAAGTGCAATTACGAGACGGCGAGTTCACACGTGAAGTGCAATACTTTCGAGCAATATGGTCTTGCCCGGTTTGCTAACTGTGGAGTGTTGCCATGTCATATTATTCGCATTTGAGTTTTGAAGAAAAAGAAGAAATCTACCAACTTCGTACTTCTGGTCATTCAAAAGACTTCATAGCTCGC